>LIQL01000130.1 GCA_001418405.1 Streptomyces diastatochromogenes
GCAGGTCACGGGCCTTGCCCTCGGCCTGCTCCGGCCAACGGTGCCCGAACACGTGCCTGTTGAAGGGCGCGTTGCCCAAGCCCTTCCAGATCTCGCTCGCCGCCTGCTGAACGACGGGATCGCAGGTCCAGTTCGTTCCGGCGCGGTGGAACTCCACCCCGCGCCGCCGGGCTTCGGCGCGGAACATCGGGGGAGCGTGGAGCGCGACGTGGTGCCCCTCCTCAACAGCCGGGCAGATGACGTAATCCAACGCGGACACGTGCGAAGGCACCGGCTCAGCGGTGATCGCTATCCGTAAGGCCATGGACAACTCCACAGTTCTCGGCGAGGTGGTACGCGGTGATCTCATCACGTCGCCACCAGTTGGGCTCAGCGGGGCACCGGCGGTCCTGCCGCAGTGGAGCACCCCGACTTGGCCGGACCACCCGAGCTTGCGCGGTGACCTGTCCCAGGTGCCACGGGGACCGGACACCGCGGGAAGGCCGCATGCGAAAATCGCGCCTGGGCTGCCGGAACGCGACGTGCCTGGAACGTTGGACTGGAACGCCGACATCGGCTGGTTCGCCTGACTGTGCCGCTGCGACGGCCGGTTGGACGACGGCGACGTCTGGCGCGGCCCCGAGGGCTGGACCAACGACCCGTACTCGTACCGGGGGAGGCGTCCCTACACCGCCGCCGCGTCGCCGGCCGGCGACGGCCGCGAGTCCCGGGCTGCCTGCTCGGACGGTGCTGACGACGCGGCCTGGAGGTGCTGGGCGGCCTCGGCGGCGGGGTAGGAGGAGGCGAAGGTGAACGCGCGGTGGGACGGCCCGTTCGCCCGCAGTTCCGCCAGCCGTTCCATGGCCTCGTCCACGGTCGGGAGGTGGCCGGCGGGGACCCACCAGAGCACCAGGTACGCCTCGACGTGCCGTTCGAACCATTCGCGGCGCCGCTGCATCGCCTCCAGGTGCCCGCTGCGGTAGGTGAACTCCCACAGGGCCTCCTGGGTCTCCCACACCGACATGGTGATGATGACGTTTTCGCCCGCCGGGCGCAGGCCGGTGGCGTCGGCTGCTCCCTCCTCAACGAGCCGCCACACGAAACCGGGTGCGTCGTCGGCGGAGGCGTTGACCGGGTCGAGCAGTTCCACGAACGGGGCGACGCGCGGGTCGTCGAGGGGGTGGCGGAGCGTGGCGACGTTGAGCTGGGCGAGGTGGACGGCGGCATGCGCGGATGCGGTCATGGCGTCATCCCAGCACGGCCCGGTTTTCTATGTCAATGATGATTGTTTTTAGAGTTCTCGATCACCACGCAACACTCTCCGGGACGGGCGTCCATACGGGCACGAACGGCACCATCCGTCCCGAACAGCCCCTCCAGCAGCGCGAGATTCATCCCGCAGACCAGTGGCGGAAAGCCCTCCGCGACGGCGTGGAACGGGCAGTTGCGCATGCGGACGACGCGCCCGGCCGGCTCGGCGTCCGCGGTGTCGTCGCCACCTTCAGTGCCCTCCAGGTGGGGTTCGTAACCGCGGGCCGCCAGCGTCTCCATGGCCTCTTCGAGGCCGCCGCAGGGCGCCGCCGTGCCGCGCAGGGCCGCACCCCGGCGACGCGCGGCCGCGCGCAGCCCGGCATCCAACCCGGCCTCCTCGGCGGCCTCGGCGAGCAGCTCGGCGGCCGTGCGGTAGTCGCGGGCGGGCAGCGACACCGACCGCTCGCCCCGCGCCCGCGTGTACACCTTGGCGGGACGCCCCGCCCCGGGCCCCGAACGGCCCGTCAGACGGCGGCTGCCGCTCTCCAACAGCCCGACCTCGGCCAGCTTGTCCAGGTGGTGCGCCGCGAGCGTGCGCGCCACCCCTGCCGCCTCGGCGGCCTCGTTGCGGCCGACCTCGCGGCCCTGCGCCGCCACGTACTCGTACAAGCGGCGTCGCACCGGATCCTGCAACGCCGCGATCGCCTCGATGTTCTCCACCCAGTCATTCTAGGAACGCCCCACAGCGGAGAGTGGAGTGTGGAGAACGGAGAGCGCGGTGCGGCCAGGGCCTCCGGCGTCAGGTCCGGAACGCGAACTCGGCCCGGAGCCGGCTCTTGCCCACCCGGCTCCGATCGCTCCAGTAGAGGGCCTTGTACGCGGCGTGCCGCCGCAGGTTCGCCGTGATCGGTGTCGCGCCGTTCGCGCCGCAGTGGGCCTGGCGGCAGACCCAGTCCCACGTGACACGCTGGCCGTTGCCGTCCACGATCTCGATCCAGTCCCGGCCGGCGTGCGGATCCCGCCCCGTGGGCACGCGCCACGTGACGCTGACGCCGCTGAGGTACGCGGGGTACGCCGAACTCCGGAGCTGCGCCGGCGACACCTCTTCGATCACGAAGTCGGCGTCGGGCTTCCCCGGACCCGTCCCTGGAGCCTCGGGGCCCTCGGTCCGGTGCGTCGGTGGCGACCAGAGCCCGCGCGTCGATTCCGTCTTCGGGGCCGCCTGCACGGCGGCCCGCGTCGACCCGTCCGAACCCTGGGGCGCCGCGGAAGCCGCCCCCAGTGCCACCACGGACGCACTCGCCAGCACCCCGGCGGTGACCGCGGCCCGCCACCGGGACGTGTTCGCCCTGGCGCATAAGGAAGAGATCGTGCTCCTGCCTCGCGTGCGGAACGACATGCCCACTCCACTCAGCCGTTGATCTGTGATCGCTGCGCCGCAAACGGTAGGAAGCGGAGGTGAACGTTCCTTCAACGATCGCTCAACGTCCAGCATTCACCGAAACTCGCACCGATGCGATGCGATGCGATGCGATGCGATGCGATGCGATGCAGCCCCGCCCCGTGCATGATCCCGAGCACCTCGACGAACACCGCGTTCCCATGGGCCTGGAGACCGTCGCCGAGTACGACCGAAGCATGCGGAAGATGTAGGGAAAACAGACGTCGGTGGGTGCCTCTGGGGGCGACGGGTGGAGTTCTGCGCGAAGGCTGTGCCTGGTGAAATGGGGAGAGGGGAAAGCGTGTTGAAGAGGCGGGTCGGCCGGAAACGCGTTTGACGTTCCTCGGTGCCGGAAGGTCGGATGACGTGCCATGAGCGCAGGGCAGATGCATCCCGACATGCACCCCGTCGACGACGACCTGGTGCGGCGGCTGATCGCCGGGCAGTTCCCGCAGTGGGCGGGGCTGGCGGTGGAGCGGCTTCCGTCCGGCGGCACGGTCAACGCCATGTATCGGCTGGGCGACGACATGGTCGTACGGCTCCCGCTGGTGAAGGGCGGGGCCGACGACGTGTCGAGGGAGTGCACCTGGCTCCCGCGACTCGCGCCCCGCCTGCCCACGCCCGTCCCCGAAGTGCTCGGAGTCGGGCGGGCGGCCGAGGGGTATCCGTGGCCGTGGTCGGTGTACCGGTGGCTCGCGGGCGAGCACCCCGAGGCGGGAGCGCTGAGCGCGCCTGCCCTGCTGGCCGAGGACCTGGCCGCGTTCGTGGCGGCGATGCGGAGCGTCACCCTTCCCGGCGCGCCGCAAGCCCACCGCGGCGGGCCGATCGCCCTGCTCGACGAAGAGACCCGGTCGGCGATCGAAGCACTGCGGGGCGTCCCGCAGGAGGGCGTCGACTGCGATGCCGCCACCGCCATGTGGGAGGACGCGCTGCGGGCGCCTGACTGGGACGGCCCGCCGGTGTGGCTGCATGCCGATCTCATGCCGGGCAACGTCCTGGTGGACGGCGGCAGGCTGACCTCCGTCATCGACTTCGGATGCCTGGGAGTGGGGGATCCGGCCTGCGACCTGTTCCCGGCGTGGAACCTGCTGCCCGCCGGTGCGCGGGAGGTCTTCCGGGCGGCGCTGGGCGTGGACGACGCGACCTGGATCCGCGGCCGGGGACGGGCACTCTCGCAGGCGCTGATCGCGCTGCCGTACTACCGGAGGACGAACCCGGCGATGGCACACAACGCCCGGTACGTGATCCGGACGGTACTCGACGAAGGCTGAGGGTGCCGCCGCGGGTGGGCGCGAGCCGGCCCAGGTCCTTCGTTGATCCCGGCGGCCGGATGGTCGTACTGGCGAGTAAGGTGACGGAATTCCTCAAGGAGGCGTCATGTCACTGTCAGCTCGATCCCCCCGGTACCTCGCCGGACTCCTGGCCGGGGCGGCGGCCGCGCACTACGTCGTCCCCAAGCAGTTCGACGCGACCATTCCCCGTGCCCTGCCCGGCTCTCCGCGGACCTGGACCTACGCGAGCGGGGCCGTGGAACTGGCCCTGGCCGCCGGCGTGGCGCTGCCGCGCACGCGGCGCGTGGCGGCGCTGGCCGCGGCGGGGTTCTTCGTCGCGGTGTTCCCGGCCAACGTGCAGATGGCCATCGACTGGCGCCGTCGCCCGGCCCCCTTGAAGGCCGCTGCCCTGGCACGCCTACCGTTGCAGGCGCCCTTGGTGCTGTGGGCCTTGAACGTCGCGAAGCAGCAGGGCGGATCTCCGTCCGGCGGTGGAAAGCGGTAAGAGAGCGGACGGGGCTGTGGGGCCGGCCGCCGCGTGCCGAGCGATTCGTTCGTGACGGCCGGCCGTTCCGGTGCGCCGGGCGGCGGCGGTCCGGGCGCGGCCACCTGTCATGCCTGGCCGGTCGGGGCGGCGTGTGCCCGTGTGCGTTCGCGTCAGGAACGCACCGGGGCCCGGCCCGACTCGCTGCGCAGCACGCAGAATTCGTTGCCCTCGGGGTCGGCGAGGATCGCCCAGCCCGAACCGTCGGGATTCCGGTGATCGGCGACGAAGGTGGCTCCGAGACCGAGCAGTCGGTCCACCTCCTGATCGCGCGAGGTCCCGGGGCGCAGACACAGATGGATCCGGTTCTTGACCGTCTTCGCCTCGGGCACCTGGTTGAAGTACAGCACCGGGCCCTCGGGCAGCATCACTTGGACCTCCCGGTCGCCGGGCCGATCCTCCGGATGCAGCGGACAGCCCGTCGCGCTGCTCCAGAACCGAGCGAGCGCGTAGGCGTCCGCGCAGTCGATCGCCACGTTCTGCACCACCGAGACCATGGGGGCGAGCCTCCCCGATCTCCGCGCCAGGCGCCACCGGGTTGCGTGCACTCGTCGCGCGCACGGCAGTCAGGATGCGTTCAGGTGGCCCGTGACACGGTCGGGCCTCATGACATCCGAGACCTCACCCATCCCCGCGCCGACCGTGCCGGGCGGCGGAGCCGCACCGTCCGGCCGCCGCCTGCTGGGGAACAAGGTGCCCGAAGTCACCCTCTACTTCTGGATCATCAAGGTGCTGTGCACGACGGTCGGGGAGACCGCGGCCGACCTGCTCAACGCTCAGGCCGGCCTCGGCCTGACCGGGGTGTCGGCCCTGATGAGCGTCCTGCTCGCCGTCGTCCTGGTCGTGCAGTTCCGCAGCCGCTCCTACCGCGCCGGCGTCTACTGGCTGGCCGTCGCCCTGATCAGCGTCGTCGGCACGCTGGTCAGCGACAACCTCACCGACAACCTGGGCGTCCCCTTGGCGGCCAGCACGAGCGTCTTCGCCCTCGTCCTGGCGATCGTCTTCGCGGTCTGGTACCGGCGTGAGCGGACGCTGTCCATCCACCACATCGACACCACCGGGCGCGAGTCCTTCTACTGGCTCGCCGTGCTGTTCACCTTCGCCCTCGGCACGGCGGCCGGCGACCTGGTGTCGGAACGCCTGGCCCTCGGATACTGGCTCTCCGCGGTCCTGTTCGGCCTGGCGATCGCCGCAGTCGCCCTCGCCCACTTCACGCTCGGGCTGGACGCGGTGTGGAGCTTCTGGATCGCCTACGTGCTGACCCGCCCGCTCGGCGCGTCCCTCGGCGACTACCTCTCCCAGCCGACCGGCGACGGCGGTCTGGGCCTGGGCACCGTCGTCACCAGCGCCCTGTTCCTCGCCGTCATCCTCGCCCTGGTCGGGTACCTGACGGTGACGCGGAAGGACGTGACGCCCCCTCAGGAGGTGGTGCGGGACGCGGGCTGAGGGAGCGGGCGGCAGGCGTTCAGGATGCGTTCATGCTGCCCCTGCCAAGGTCGGATGTGGCGATCGTCCCCCGGCGGTCGCCCGTCCGGCGGGGCGCTCGCCCGCACTGCGGAGCGTTCGCCCTGCGCCACGACCACACCAGGAGCCCCCGCCTTGCAGCAGTCGCAAGTCCTCGTCGACCACGACGTCGCGAGCCCGCCGAAAGCGGTGCTGAAGAAGCTGCCCGAAGTCACCCTCGCCTTCTGGGTCATGAAGATCGCCGCGACGACGCTGGGGGAGACCGCCGGAGACCTCTTCTCCCAGACCCTGAAACTGGGCTACTTCCTCACCACGATCGCGCTGTTCCTGATCTTCGTGGTGACGCTGGTCGTCCAGCTCCGTTCCCGCCGCTACCACCCGTTCTCCTACTGGACGGTGATCCTGTCGACCAGCATGGCCGGCACCACGATGTCCGACTTCATGAACCGCGACGCCAGCGCCGCGTACCTCTCCAAAGGTTCCACCTCGCTCGGTTGGGGACCGCAGGGGCTGGGCCTCGGCTACCCGATCGGCGCGGCGATCCTGATCTCGGTCCTGCTGGCCATCTTCGCGCTCTGGAAGGTCAGCGGGATGACGTTCCGGATCCGGGACATCATCACCTTCCGCGGCGAGGCGCTGTTCTGGTCGGCGATCCTCGTCTCCAACACCCTCGGCACGTCCATGGGCGACTTCCTGTCCGACAGCTCCGGCCTCGGCTACGGCGGCGGGGCGCTGCTCGTCGCCGGAGCGCTCGCCGTGCTCGTCGCCCTGATGAAGGCGCCCGCCGTGCCGAACGTCCTGCTGTTCTGGCTGGCGTTCGTGCTCACCCGCCCGCTCGGCGCGACCGCGGGCGACTTCCTGACCAAGCCGATCGCCAAGGGCGGCCTGGACCTCGGCACCACCGGCTCGTCGCTGGTGCTGCTCGCCGTCCTGCTCGGCCTCATGGCCGTCATGCAGGTCCAGGAGCGCAGGACCCGGGTCGGAGGCGCGCCGGTGGCGGAGCCGGTCGCCGCGCGGGCCGACTGAACCACCGCCCCACCGCTTCGGAGGGGCGTCGGCCCGCCGTCACCGGCGCACGGCACGGAGTCGGCGGCGGGTCACCCGGCCGGCAGGTCGGCCAGGAAGCGCGCCCCGGTCGTGTGGGTGGGGTCGTGGGACACCTCGCCGCCGACGGCGCGGGCCAGGCGCCGGGCGAGCGGCAGGCCGAGGCCCGCGCCGTCGTGTCGGTCGTCGTCATCGGCCCGGCGGCCGGGCTGGAAGAGGGAGTCGACGAAGTCCGCGGGGACGCCCGGACCGTCGTCCGTGACGTCGATGCGCACGCCGCCGGACCACGGCCGCACGGACACGGTCACCGTGGAGCGGGCGTAGCGGACCGCGTTGGCCAGCAGCGGGCTGATGATGCGTGCCAGGAGAGCGGGCGCCACGCCGGCCGCCAGTGCCGGATCCGCGGCCTCGACGACGGCCGTCACCCGTCCCCGCCCGTCGACGTCGCCGACCA
This sequence comes from Streptomyces diastatochromogenes, assembly GCA_001418405.1. GTDB lineage: Bacteria > Actinomycetota > Actinomycetes > Streptomycetales > Streptomycetaceae > Streptomyces > Streptomyces albulus_C. Next base: position 7,449 of record LIQL01000130.1, read on the forward strand.
GCCGGTGCAGCACGGGTGCGACGGCTGTGATGCCCGGGGCGGTCGCGGCGCCCGGTGCGCCCGCGCGGGCGTCGTCGAGAAGCGTGTCGCAGATGGTGCGCATGGACTGGGCGGCGTCGGCGATGACCGCGTGGGTGGCACGGGTTTCGGCGGCGGAGCGGGGGCGGGTCCGCCACCAGTCGAGTTCGGCGATGATCCGGGCGAGCGGGGTGCGCAGTTCGTGGGAGAGTTCGCCGGTCAGTTGCTGCTCGTGGCGCAGGACGGCGCCTATGCGGTCCAGTAGGGCGTCCAACGACGTTCCCAGCAGGCCGAGTTCGGTCGGGTGGCCCTCGGTGCCGAAGCGTTCGTCGGAGCCGACGGCGCTCCACTGGGCGGCCTGGTCGGTCATGAGGCGCACCGGGCGCAGTGCCCGCCCCACCGCCAGGCGGGTCAGCGCGTAGGTGCACGCGAGCATGACGGCGTCCAGGACCAGGGAGCCCAGCAGCAGGGTGTCGGCCGAGTTGCGGTACGGGGCGAGGTCCAGGGCGGTCACGACCGTGGCGGCGCTGCGCGGACCGGGCACGGGCCGGGAACACAGGCGGACGAGGCGCGGGTCTTCGGCCTCGATCGTCGTGCACCGTTCGCCTCCTCGCGCGGCGAGCCGCGCGGCGGCCCTGGTCAGGGTGCCGTCGGCGGTGGCCGTCGGCGGCTTCTCCAGCAGGCGCGCACCGGTGTAGATCCACACGTTCGCGTCCAGGAGGCGGTCGTTGGCGGTCTCCACGATCCGCACCCCGCGGCCGCTGGTGTCGACGGTCGTGGCGACGGCGGCCCCGCGGCTGCCCAGTTCGTTGTCCGCCTGGTGCCGCAGGTGTCGGTTCACCGCGGTGTTGAACACCACCGTCAGCATGGCCATCAGGAGCGCGGCGGTGGTCAGCGCCACGAGCGAGAGCCGGCCGCGCAAGGTGCGGGGAGCCAGGCGACGTACGAGTGGGGTCATGACAGCCGGTTGCCGATGCCGCGCACCGTGTGCAGGGTCAGGTCGCTGCGGGCCGCCCGCAGTTTGCGGCGCAGGCGGCTCACGTACTGGTCCAACGTGTTGTCGCTGACCTGGGCTCCGTCCGGCCAGGCGGCCCGGACCAGGTCGCGGCGGCGCACGACGTGGCCGCCGGCGGCCACCAGAGTGGCCAGCAGCCGGAACTCCGTGGGGGAGAGCTCGACGTCGGCGGCACCGACCCGGGCCGTGTGCCGGGTCGCGTCGAGCACCAGGTCCCCGGCCCTGGCCACGGCCGACGGCGCGGCGCGTTTGAGCACGGCCCGCAGCCGGGCGACGAGTTCGGCGAGGTGGAACGGCTTGGGCAGGTAGTCGTCGCCTCCGGCGGAGAACCCGGAGAGTCGGTCGGTGAGGTGGTGGCGGGCCGTCAGGAAGACGATCGGGGCGACGAAACCGTTGGCGCGCATCGCCTGGCACACGTCCCGGCCGTCCGCGTCGGGCAGCCTGACGTCCAGGACGACCGCGTCGATGTCGTGGGCGATCAGGCGTAGGGCCATGGCCCCGTCGGCGGCGAGCACGGGCGCGAAGCCCTCGTCGTCGAGGCCGCGGCGGAGCACGTCGCGCAGGGCGTGATCGTCCTCCACGACCAGGATCTTGTGGTGCATGGACCTCCGTCCGGGCCTCGGCAGCGACCCTCTCCGGTGGGTGACCCCACTGCGACCTCGCGTTCGACTACAAGCGTGTAGACGCTCGGTGGGACTGTAACCGACGCCGCGGGGCGGATCCAACCACCCTCCCGCGCCCCGCACGCGGCGTGGAGCGCGACGGCGACACACCGGCCCTCGACCGCCTGCCGTCGGCCGCGCGCGATCCTCTGATCCACACGTCGCCGTCGTCACCTGACGCTCGTGCCGCACCGCGCCCCCGGGGCCGGTGTCACTTCTCCAGTTCGGCCGCGTGGTCGGGGACGTAGGTCTGGAGATCGCGCGGCGGGCGCCGGTAGCCGCTGCTCGGCGGGCGGGGCGGGAGGTCCAGCAGCGGCGGGGTGACGTCGTGGTACGGCACGGTGGACAGCAGGTGGGCGATCATGTTGAGCCGGGCCCGGCGCTTGTCGTCGCTCTCGACGACGTACCACGGCGCCTCGGGGATGTCGGTGTGGACGAACATGTCGTCCTTGGCCCGCGAGTAGTCCTCCCAGCGGGTCAGCGATTCGAGGTCGACGGGGGAGAGCTTCCAACGCCGGGTCGGGTCGTCCAGCCGCTGCCGGAAGCGCTGTTCCTGGACGTCGTCGCTGACGGAGAACCAGTACTTGCGGAGCAGGATCCCGTCTTCGACCAGCATGCGCTCGAAAACCGGGCACTGGTGGAGGAAGCGCTGGTACTCGGTGGGCGTGCAGAATCCCATGACCCGTTCGACGCCGGCGCGGTTGTACCAACTGCGGTCGAACAGCACGATCTCGCCCGCCGCGGGCAGCTGCTCCGCGTAGCGCTGGAAGTACCACTGCGTGCGTTCGCGTTCGGTGGGCCGGGGGAGCGCGACGATGCGCGCCACCCGGGGGTTGAGGTAGGCCGTGACGCGCTTGATGGTGCTGCCCTTGCCGGCCGCGTCGCGCCCTTCGAAGATCACCACGAGCCGCGCGCCTTCGCTGCGGACCCATTCCTGGAGCTTGACCAGTTCCGTCTGCAGTCGGAACAGCTCGCGTTCGTACCGGCCCTTCGACAGCTTCCTCGGCCCGTGGTCGCTGCCGTCCTGGTCGTCCGCCATGCCACGACGGTACGAAGACTCGGGCCGCGACGGGCGGGCGAGGGAGCCGAACGGGGCAGTGCCCGGAAGGCGGCCCCGCCCGGCGCGGGGAAAGGGCCGGACGGCCCTGTCCGGCCGACCGGGCGCGCCGCAGGGTGGGCAGTGGTGCCCGGACCGGGCGCGTGCCGTACGGCTGCACGAGGACCGTGCGGTGCGGAACCGCTCCCAAGGAGGCGTCACCATGTCGAACACTCCGCACCGGGTCAGCGACGTCATGACGCAGCCCGTGGCAGCCGTCGACCGGGGAGCCGGCTTCAAGGAGATCGTCGAGACCCTGTGGCGCTGGCAGGTGAGCGCGTTGCCGGTCGTCTCGGCCGAGCGGCGGGTGGTCGGCGTGGTGTCCGAGGCCGACCTGCTGCCCAAGGAAGGCTTCCGGGAGGCGGACGCGGAACGGCTGGAGCGTCTGCGGGCGTCCGACGACGTCCGTCGCGCGGAGGCCGTGACGGCCGGGGAGCTGATGACCAGCCCCGCCGTGACCGTGCATGCGGACGCGACCCTGGCCCAGGCGGCGCGGACGATGGCGAGGGCCTCCGTCAAACGCCTGCCGGTCGTGGACGGGAACGGGCTGCTGCTGGGCATCGTCAGCCGGGCCGATCTGCTGAAGGTCTTCCTGCGCTCCGACGACGACCTCGCGCGGGAGGTGCGGCGAGCGCTCGCGAAGTTCTTCGCGGCACCGACGAGGGACCTGCACGTCGAGGTCGCCGACGGGGTGGTCACGCTGAGCGGGCAGCTGCGGGACCGGTCGTTGGTGCCCGTGGTGGCGCGTCTGGTGCGCACCGTGGAGGGCGTGGTGGACGTGGCGTACGACGTGACGGGGGCCGCGCCGGTCCGTGTGGGCCCGGCGGCGGAGGGATCGAGTCGTTGAGCGCGGACGGGGCACGGAGGCCCGCCCCGGAGCGGCGGCCCGCCCGCCTCCTTGCGCCCGACCCCTCCCGCCGGCGCGCGGCCCTCGGCCGTGCCGGACGGGCGCTCCCCGGCCGGTCGGGCGGCCGGTAGGGCCGGACGGCCCCTGCCCGCGGCCGGCGGGTCGACGCAGGCTGAAAGCGTCGCACCCCGGGGCGCGGCAGCCAGAGGGAGGAGACGGCGTCATGGCGCACACTCCGCACACCGTCAGCGACGTGATGACCCAGACGGTGGTCGCCGTCGGTCAGGAGGCCCGCTTCAAGGAGATCGTCGAGACCATGGAGCAGTGGAAGGTGAGCGCCCTGCCGGTGCTCGCGGGCGAGGGGCGGGTGATCGGCGTGGTCTCGGAGGCCGACCTGCTGCCCAAGGAGGAGTTCCGGAACGCGGACCCCGACCGGATGGAGCAGCGGCAACGGCTGGACGACCTGCGCAAGGCCGGTGGTCTCACGGCGGGTGAGTTGATGAGCACTCCGGCGCTGACCGCGCACGCCGACGACACCCTCGCCCAAGCCGCCCGGACGATGGCGCGCAAGGCCGTCAAGCGACTCCCGGTGGTCGACCGCCAGGGCCTGTTGCAGGGCATCGTGAGCCGGGCCGACCTGCTGAAGGTCTTCCTGCGCTCCGACGCGGACCTGGCGGCGGAAGTCCGGGCGGACATCGTCGACCGGCTGTTCACCGGGACGCGCAAGAAGGTCGAAGTGAGCGTCAAGGACGGCGTGGTGACGCTGCACGGACCGATCCTCGACAGCGCGCTGCTGCCCGTCGCGGCCCGACTGGTGCGGGCGGTCGAGGGCGTCGTGGACGTGACCTTCGACGTCCACGCGGCTTCGGCGGCGGAGCGACGGATGGTGGCCGGCTGAGGAACGGCCCCGGCCGCGCGGCCCGCGGGATCAGCCTCCGGCCCCACCGGGCCACCGATCCGCATCCGCGCCGGCTCTGATGGAGCCGGCAGGGGACGACGCACCGGGCGGAGGAGGGAACGGAGATGAAGCGGCGACGGGTCGGGGCGGTCATGACCGGCGACGTCGTCCGCGCGCACCGGGGAACGCCGACCGCGGAACTCGCGCGGTGGATGGCGGAGTTCGGCATCAACGGCGTGCCGGTGGTCGATGCCGACGACAAGGTGCTCGGGGTCGTCTCGGCGACGGACCTGGCCCGGGCTCGCCCCACCGGCGACAGCGCCCCGGGCCGCTCCGCGCAGGCCCTGATGTCCGCCCCGGCACGCACCGTCCGCGCCGACGACTCCGTCGTCCGGGCCGCCCGCCTGATGTCCTCCTACGGCATCGAGCGGCTCCCCGTCGTGGACGAGGAGGCCCGCCTCGTCGGCATGCTCACCCGACGCGACGTCCTCCGGCTCTTCGCCCGCGCCGACGGGGAGATCCGCGACGAGGTGATCGACGAGATCGTCGTGCGGCTGATGTGGCTGACCCCGGAGAGCGTCGAGGTCTCCGTCCGCGACGGCGTGGTGACGCTGGCCGGTCGCCTGGACAGCAGCGGGCAGGTGGCCGCCGTGGTGTGGATGACCCGGCAGATCGACGGCGTCACCGCCGTCGTCAGCCGGCTCACCCACCGGTACGAGGGCGGGTACACGGGACCCGAGGGGCCGGCGGACCCCGGCGGCCCGCGGCGCTGACCGCCGGCAGCCCGCGCGCGGTCACTGACGGTGGTGGCGGCCCGGTGCGTCGAGTTCCGCCCACTCCCGTTCCCACTGGGCGAACCGCCTGCGGTCCAAGAGGCGGACCGCTGCCCGGTCCGCGCCGAAGACCACCAGGCCGGCGCCGCACGCGGCCACGGTGCCGGTCGCGACGCCCATGGCGAGGGTGTCCGCCGCAGAGTTCGGATCCCGCACCAGAGCGCCGTTGCGGTCCAGCCACACCGGGGTCCGGTCGCCCACCCGCACGCCGGACGGCACGGCCGCCTCACCGGTGCGCACCCGGTCGTCCGGGGTCACCCACCGCACCGTCGCATGCACCCGGCCACCGCCGGCGCTCCCGGCATCGAAGCCGACCGGACCGGGCGGCTGCTGGGTCACCACGGCGGTGACGCGGTGCCACTCGGCGCGCTGCTGCTGTGCCGCCTCGACGACCGCTTGGCCGGCCGCCACCCCGACGGTCGGCGCCCCCACGGCCAGCAGCAGGCCGCTGACCAGCGTCAACCATGACTGCACCACGTCCGTGCCCCGCCGCATGGGGCCGTGCCGCCACGGCGGGTGAGGCTTGTGCAGAGGCATCCCGCACCCCCTTCGGCTGCTGTTCCGAGCCTGCCATCCGGGGCCGCGGCGGAAGAGGGCCGAACGGTCCCGGACCCGGGGGCCGGCCCGCCTCGGCGGTGCGGCGCCGGGCCCGTTCGGCCCTGGCGCACCGCCCCGGGGGAAGCCAGCATGGAGCAGGGAGCCGGTTTCACGGACGGAGGGCCTCATGGGCGAGACGGGCGCCTTCTCACCGCAGCGGCCGATCCGGGTGTTCCTGGTCGACGACCACGAGGTGGTGCGGCGCGGCGTGCAGGATCTGCTCGACGCGGAACCCGACATCGAGGTGGTGGGCGACGCCGGGACCGCGGACCGCGCGTTGGCCCGGGGGCCGGCGCTGCGGCCCGACGTGGCGGTGCTCGACGTCCGCCTGCCGGACGGCGACGGGATCTCCGTCTGCCGTGAGCTGCGCTCGCGGATGCCGGGGGTGGCCTGCCTGATCCTCACCTCGTTCGACGACGACGACGCGTTGCTCGACGCGATCATGTCCGGTGCCGCCGGATACGTCCTCAAGGAGATCAAGGGGGCGGACCTGGTCGCCGCGGTGCGCACCGTCGCGACGGGGCGCTCGATGCTCGACCCGGCGACCACCGCCCGGCTCATGCGCCGCCTGCGGGGCGACGAGGACGACGCCCAGCCGGAGGACGACGCCCTGTCCGGCCTGTCGGCACGGGAGCGGGAGATCCTCGGCCTGATCGGCGAAGGGCTGACGAACCGTCAAATCGGTGCGCGGCTCTACCTGTCGGAGAAGACCGTCAAGAACCACATCTCCCGCCTGCTGGCCAAGCTCGGCGTCGAGCGCCGCATCCAGGCAGCCGTCCTGGCCACGCGGCACGGCGCGGGGACCGGCACGTGAGGACCGGGGCACGGCGGGCGACGGCACCCCGAGAACCGTTGCCCGCCCTTCGGCGCACGGCTCTCCCGCCGACCGTCACGCGGGTAGCGGCACCGACCACACCAGGCGGGTGCCGCCGGTCGTCGGCGCCTCGACGGTCATCCCGCCGCCGGCGTTCTCGGCCCGCTTCGCGAGGTTCAGCAGGCCACTGCGCCGGCCGCCGTTCCCGGTGACGCCGACCCCGTCGTCCGCCACGGTCAGGGTGAGCCGGCCGGCACGGGCGATCAGGGACACGTCGGCCGAGCGGGCACGGGCGTGTCGGGCGACGTTGGTCAGGGCTTCCCCCAGCACCGCAAGCGCGTGCTCGGCGAGCCCGGCCGGCACGTCCGTGTCCAGCAGCCCGGCCATGTGCAGGGACGGCATGAACCCCAGCGCGCGCGACGCCTCCTCCAGCGTGGTGACCGTCCGGGCCCGGAGCCCCTGCCGCCCGCGAGCCACGTCGTGCGAGCGCAGTCCGAAGATGGTGGATCGGATGATCTTGATGGTCTCGTCCAGGTCGTCCACCGCGCGCAGCAGGCGCTCGTGCGCCTCCGGGTGATCGACGAACCGCACCGTGCTCTGCAACGTCATCCCGATGGCGAAGAGCCGTTGGATGGCCAGGTCGTGCAGGTCACGGGCGATCCGGTCGCGGTCCCTGAGCAGGGTCAACTGGTCTGCGGAGGCCCGCTGTTCGGACAGTTCCATGGCGAGCGCGGCCTGACCGGCGAAGGTCAGCAGCGGGGCGGTCTCGGACTCCGTGAAGGGGGCGCGCCCGCGCAGCCGGGCCAGGATGAGGACGCCGAGGACCTTCTCACCGGCCGCCATCGGAACCGCCACGGCCGGCCCCAACCCCCACCAGCGGGGCGGCCCCGCCGTGATGCGGGGGTCGTGCTCCACGTCCCCGCTGATCAGCGGGGATCCGGCGGACAGCGCCGCGCCCCCGAACGACCCCTGGCGAGGCAGCACCAGCCCGCGGTGGGCCTCGGCATCCACGCCGGACGCCAGCTCCATCCGCAGGCAGTCGCCCGCCACGGGCAGTGCCAGGACCCCGAGGTCGGCGGCGAGGATGCGCACCGCGTGGTCGACGATCGTCGACAGCACGTCGTTGCCCTCCGCCCCCGGCAGCAACCCGGCCACGATCTCGTGGTTCGCCGCCAACCACTCCTGGCGGTAACGCGCCTGCTCGAACAGCCGGGCGTGTTCGACGGCCACACCGGCGGCCACCGCCAGCGTCGACAGCAGCGTCTCGTCGCCCTCGGTGAACGGGCCGCCACCGCGCTTCTCGGTCAGGTACAGATTGCCGAAGACGTCGTCCCCGACCCGGATCGGCACCCCCAGGAACGCGTGCATCGCCGGATGGTGCGGCGGGAAGCCGTAGGACGCGGGGTGCGCGCCCAACTCGTCCAGACGTAGCGGTGCCGGGTGGCGGATCAGCTCGCCGAGGATCCCGTGGCCGGCCGGCAGGGGGCCGATGGCCTTGAACTGCTCGTCCGTCAGCCCGACCGGCAGGAACTGACTGAGGCCGCCGTCCGGGCCGATGACACCGAGGGCGCCGTACCGCGCGTCCGCGACGACGACGGCGGCCTCGACGATGCAGCGCAGCACCTGGGGCAACTCCAGCCCCGTGCCCACCGACAGCACGGCTTCGAGGAGCAGATGCTGCGACGGTCCGCTCGCTCGCTCCACCGCGCGCAGCTGCTCCAACAGGTCCTCCGGCAACGCGTGCAGATGCGGACGCCCCCCGTCCGTCCGGCTGTAGCCCTCGCCCACGGCGGCCCTCCACAGCGGCCGGTGTCCGTGGCCCGGCCACACCACCCACGGTAGTGCCGGGGGCCCACGGACACCTCCCGTGCGATGGGCCCCGCCGCCCGTCCTCGCCCCCACCGGCGAGAAAGGACGCACCGCCGCGCGCGGGTCACCCCCTCGGAACGACCGCGACCGGGCAACGGGAGTGGTGCAGGAGGGCCAGCACGACCGGGCCCAGGGGCATCGGCGTGCGGTGCGTCCGACTCCCGACGATCAGCAGCCCGGCGCGCGACGAGGCGCCCAGGAGCGCCGGCACGGCCCGGTCGCCGACCACCTCCTCGATCACCCGGACGTCCGGGTGCTTCCCGCACCACGGGGCGAGGATCGCGGCGAGCACCTCCCGCTCGGCCGCCGTGGACGCGGCCTCGGCGTCGCCCGCGGCCGCGGGGGCCCGGGCACGTACGGCGTGCAGGTCGGCTCGGTGCACGGCGGCCGTCGTGAACGCGTAGGCGAGCACCGCGTCACCTTCCGTGCCCGTCTCCTGCACGCCGACGACGACTTCCGGGCCGGGCCCGACGGCCGACTCCTCCTCGCGGACGATGACCACCGGACACTCCGCCCGCCCCAGAACGCGCAGGCTCACCGACCCCATCAAGAAGCCGGCGATGTCGTCGTGCCCGCGCGATCCGAGCACCAGCAGCGTGGACTCCCCGCTGCGGTCCGCCAGCGCGTCCGCGGCTTCCTCCGCCACGTGCTCCACCTCCACCGCGATCCCCGGATGCAGGTCCCGAGCCACGGCCTCGGCCCGCCGGAGCACCTCGGCTCCGTACCGACGCCGGTCGGCGTCCTCAGGCACGAGGGAGACCGACCACGGCTGGGAGACCCAGGAGTGCAGGAGGCGGAGCGGCAGGTGGCGGACGGCCGCCTCCTCGGCGCCCCAGCGCACCGCGGGCTCACTGTTGCCGGTGCCGTCGAGCCCGACGAGGACCGAGCCGCCCATGTCACGCCCCCTCCCGAGCGGAGATCCGCGCAGGGCCGCCGACCACGGGCCGGCGGGCGCGCCGACCACGGGCATCGGCCCGCCCGGTGGTCACCGCGGCCGGCGAGCAGCCCGCGAGCCGCTCGCCCAGGTGTGCCTGCACCGACCTCACCTCGCTCGTGCACGGGTGTCCAGTCCCGAACCTGCGCCACCGGACGCGTCAGGGGGAAGGGGGCGAGTCGCCCGGTCAAAGGGTCGTTCGGCCCAAGCGCCGAGGACCGACCGGAACTGTCCTGCGAAGCCGCCGGGGGCTTTCCCTGGAACGGACGGGGAGGACGGTCCGGAAGCGGAGGAGCGGAGCGGGGTCGCCCACCGCGCGATCAGGGTTCGCGAGGGGTGGACGGTCCTCCCGGTCGCGGACGCCGGCCGGCCCGCGCGGGCCGGCACGTTCCTGCCCCGTCCGCCGGCGGCCGGGACCGGCGGCCCGCGGAGTTCCGGTGGCGCCGCCCGGCGGACGCGGTGCGTGACGAGGAGGACCGCCATGGGTACCACGCCGCTGCTCCAGGGACTTCCGCCCAACGGGCGGGAACGCCTGCTGGCCTTCGCCCACGAGGTGACCGTCCCGGAAGGCACCCGCCTCTTCGAGGAGGGCGGAACCGCCGACCAGTTCTGGATCATCCGTACCGGGTCGGTCAACCTCGACGTCCGGTTGGCGGGCCGGCGGCCGGCAGTCGTCGACGTGCTCGGCCCAGAGGACCTGCTGGGCTGGTCCTGGCTCGTCCCGCCGTACCGCTGGCGGATGGGCGCGGAGGCGTTCACCCTCGTCCGGGCCCACGAGTTCGACGCGACGGCGGTGCGCGCGCTGTGCGGAGCGGACCCGGTCCTGGGGCTGGCGGTGACCCGCCGGGTGCTCGACGTCGTCGCCCGCCGGTTGTCGGCCACCCGGCACCGGCTGGTCGACCTCGACGGCGCCGGAGCCAGGCGCCAACCCACCGCGCCCTGAACGGCGCCGGGAGGCCGGCGACGCCGCGGCGCCGAAGCCCCGACGGCCCCGGAGGACCCGCCCGCCCGGCGCCCCGCACCGCGGACCGGCTCACGCGTCCGCCGCCCGGGGTGCGCCACCGGTCGGCGGCGTCGGCGCCCCGGGAACCCTGATGCGCCGCCCGCTGAGGTGGTGGGGCCGGAGGGCGATCCACTGGTACCGCCCGCTGCCCACCCACGGCGCCGAGTACGCCTGCTCCTCGAACCTGCGGGACTCGTAGAAGCCGGTGACGACCTCGGCGGGCCCCACGGCCAGCACGCTCCACCCCTGACTGAACGCGTCGTCGATGTGGTCCACCTCCAGCGCCGCCTCGTGACCGGCCGCCGCCGCCGGACCGGAGCCCGCCTGCGTGCGGTACGCGATCACGTCGTCGACGACGGTGTAGTTGACGGGGAAGACGGCGGGGGTGTCGTTGACCGTCACGGCCACCCGGCCGATGCCGTGTGTGGAGAGCAGCTCCCGGCATTCCGCGGGGCCGAGGGCCAACACCTCGGGATGCGCCCCGGCCTGGCCGAAACCGGTCGGGAGGTCGGCCGTGCTGCCCGTCAGCTCGGCGACCGTGGTGTCGAGCGCCCCGGCGAGGCGCAGCAGGAACCCGATGCTCGGCTCGGCCGCGTGCTCCTCGACGTACGCGAGGTAGCCGGGGGACGCGGCGGCCCGGGCGGCGACCTCCGCACGGCTCAGCCCCAGCTGCTGCCGCCGCGCCGCGATGCGACGCCCCAGGTCACTGCGGCCCTGCCCCGGCTCGGCGCCGGACCCACTAGCTCGGTCGGTCGTCATCGTGCACGCCTCCTCTCTGCCCGTGGCTGAAATCCCGTGGGTGCGGGGCGGCTACGCGTGCCGCACGATCGCCACGGGACAGGGCGCATGGTGGACGGCCGCGTGGACGACGTGGCCGATGCGCGGGACGACGTGGCCGAGGTGCCGACGGCCCACGACGAGCAGCTGCGCTCCGGCCGCTCCGTGCAGCAGGGCCGGCGCGGGACTCTCCATGACCACCTGCTCCTCGACCCGCACGTCCCGGAACTTCTCCCGCCACGGACGCAGCGCCTCGGACAGTTCCTCGCGGGCGAGCAGCTCCGCCCGTTCCACGGCGCCCCGCCCCACGGCACCGCCCAGGTCGTAGGCGAACGGTGGCGGGTTCCGGCCGTGCACGGCGCGCAGCGGCACGGCGCGCCGGGCGGCGGTCTCGAAGGCGAAGGCCAACAGCCCTTCGCATGGTGCGCGCAGGCTGACGCCGACCGCGATGCCGTTGGCGTCCTCCATCTGGGGACTGTCCTGCCAGGACCGCACCAGGACCACCGGGACCGCGACCCGCGACACCAGGTCCAGACCGGTTCCGCCCAGTGCGAAGCGCGCCACCGGCCCCAACCCCCGAGAGCCCAACGCCAGCAGATCCGCCTGCTCGGCGGCCTCGACCAGGGCCTCCAACGGTGGTTCGCGCACCAGGGACACGTCCACGGGCAGGCCCGGCTGCGTCGACTCGACCGCCGCCCTCGCCTCCTCGACGATCCGGTCCGGCCAGTGCGGCACCTCCGGCGCCCACGGCGCGCCCGGCGGCTTCCCCGTCAGGGGCTGCCACGCGGTCAGCAGCCGCAACCGGGCTTGCCGCAGCCGCGCCTCCAGCGCCGCCCACCGGGCCGCCGCCAGCGCCTGCGGAGTCCCGTCCACACCGACGGTGATGACGTCCTTCATGCCGGCGACCGGCTTTCCCCCGCGCGCTCCTCCGCGGCGCCGGCCGCCCGGTCGCCGCCGGCCGGCGCCCGCCTCAGGTCCTCGGACACCGACACCACGCCGTCGACGCCCGTGCACATCCGCACCAGCACGGGCACCAGCAGCAGATCGCTCACCGTGCCGTGCAGCGCGACCTGCCCGCGATTGACCTCGGCGGTCACCCCCGCCGCACCCAGGCGCGCCGTACGCCCGATCACCTCCCGGGCGATCTCCTCCCGGATCGCCTCGTCCTTGCGCAGGAAGACGCGCAGCAGGTCGCTCCGGCTGACGATGCCCAACAGCACGTCCGCCTCGTCGACCACCGGGAGGCGCTTGAGCTCCTGCACCTCCATCAGGCGGGCCGCCTCCACCACCGTCCAGTCCGGATGGGCGCAGACCGCCGGAGCGGACATCAGCTCTCCGGCGGTGCACCCCTCCGCCCTGGCCTTCTGCCACGCCTCCAGATGGGGCAGCGGCGTCCTTCCGGACAGATCGGACCGGTCGGCCGCCTTCCGCAGCAGATCGGCTTCCGAAACGACGCCGGCCGGCCTGCCGAGGCCGTCGAGCACCGGCACGGCGCTCACCGCGTTGTCGGCGAGCGTTTGCGCGATCTCCTTGAAGGGGGTGTCGAGCTGCACGCTCACGACCTTCCGGGTCATCAGCTCACCCACCGTGCGGTGCTGCATCTCCCGCTCCTTCCGCCAGCGCGGCCAGCGGACCGGCCACACCCCCAGCGTGACCGGTCCGCTCGTCGCACCGATATGAGCCACTCGGCCCCCGCACGCGGCCGGCCGTCCCCGGCGGCCCGACCGGCCCGAGCCCGGGGCCCTATGGCCCCTGACCATTCCGCGGCACCCCCGCCACGCTGGAGGCACCTGCCGATTCACCGTGCGCCGTGCCCGGGCGCCCGGTCCGATCCGCCCGGGAGGCCCCCGGTGCTCACCCACCCCACCCTCAAGGACACGGCCGTCAAGGCACTCGTGGCGGAAGCCACCACCGCGCCGTCGATGCACAACGCCCAGCCGTGGCACTTCGACTACGCGCGGGCCGCACGCACCCTGCTGCTCTCCGCCGACCTGGATCGCGCCATGCCGCTGGCCGACCCCACCACGCGGGGACTCCACCTCGGCTGCGGGGCGGCCCTGCTGACCCTCCGGGCCGCCGCCGCGCACGCCGGCCACCGAACCGTCACCACGCTGCTGCCGGCACCCCACAGCCCCACGATCCTGGCCTCCGTGCGGCTCGACGTGCCGCACGAGCCGCTGGACGTGGGCCTCTCCGCCCTCCAGCCCGCCATCGCCGTCCGGCACACCAGCCGCTTCCCCTTCACCGAGCGGCGCATCCCGGACGTCCTGCGCGCCGCCCTCGTCGAGGCCGCGGCCCGCGAGGGCGCGCAGCTGGCCTTCTTGACCACACCGCACCGCGAGGCGGTACTCGACCTCGTCCTGCACGCCGAGGGCTACGACCGCATGGACGACGGCCGGGAAGTCGAACAACGCAGGTGGACCCGCGACGCCTCCGCCGCCGACACCGCGGACGGCATCCCGGAAGACGCCTTCGGCCCGGCCAAACGCGGCGGCGCGGCCCCGATGCGGGACTTCGCCGGCCGGCGCACCGTCCCCGGACGCGCCTACGCCGAGTTCGAGCAGCGGCCGCAACTGGCCTCCCTCAGCACCACCCGCGACGGTCCCGCGGACTGGCTCCGCGCGGGCCAGGCACTGCAACGCGTCCTCCTCCTCGCCACCCGCCAGGGACTCGTCAGCTCCTTCGCCACCCAGGCCCTCGAATGGCCCGACCTGCGCTGGCTGCTGCGCGACCCGCGCTCCGGCACCGGCTGCGTCCAGATGATCCTCCGCCTCGGCTACGGCCCCGACGGGCCGCGCACCCCGCGCCGTCCGGTGGACGAAGTCCTGACGATCACCCCTTGAGCGCCGCCCCTTCGCGGGCGCGTGCCCGCGTGCGTCGGCACACCGCTCCGGGCCCCGCACACGGTTCCCGGCAACCGCGCACCACCGCTGCCCTCACGGACCCGGCGGTGCGCGCTCCTCCCCCAACCGGCCGGTGCCGCCCGGCCGGTGACCGCCGCATCGCCCCGCACGCGCTCCCGACCCCGCCCCGACGTGTTCCCGTCGATCCCCTATCGTCTGCGCGGACCGCAGGGCACCTGCTCGCGGACCCGGCCGCCACGGGCCGAAGCAGACAAGGAGCACCGACGTTGAGCAGGACGCCCCCGCCCCCACCCGGGACACCCGGCGCGCTCCAGCGGCGCCTGGGGGTCACGGACGCCGTGACGATCGGCCTCGGGTCGATGATCGGCGCCGGGATCTTCGCCTCCCTCGCCCCGGCCGCCCGGGCAGCCGGCTCCGGCCTGCTCGTCGGCCTCGCCTGCGCAGCCGTCGTCGCCTACTGCAACGCGAAGTCCTCCGCCGGGCTCGCCGCCCGCTACCCGGCCTCCGGCGGCACCTACGTCTACGCCCGCGAGCGGCTCGGCGAGTTCTGGGGATACCTGGCCGGATGGGCCTTCGTGGTCGGCAAGACCGCCTCCTGCGCAGCCATGGCCCTGACCGTCGGCACCTACGTCTGGCCCGACCAGGCACACGCGGTCGCGGCCGCCGCAGTGGTGGCGCTGACCGCGGTCAACTACGTCGGCGTGCACAGGTCCGCCCTGCTCACCCGGGCGATCGTCACCGTGGTCCTGGCGGTCCTGGCAGCCGTGGTGGTCACCGTGCTCACCTCCGGTGCGACCCAGACCGCCCGACTGGACGTCGGCTCGGACGCCACGGTCGTCGGCGTGCTCCAGGCCGCGGGGCTGCTGTTCTTCGCCTTCGCCGGCTATGCCCGCATCGCCACGCTCGGCGAGGAGGTCCGCGACCCCGCGCACACGATTCCGCGGGCGATCCCGGTCGCGCTGGGCATCACGCTGGCCGTCTACGCCGTGGTCGCCGTCGCCGTGCTGCTCGTGCTGGGCCCCGACCGACTGGCCACGACCGCCGCGCCGTTGACCGAAGCCGTCCACGCGGCGGGAGCCGACGGACTCACGCCCGTGGTGCGGGTCGGCGCAGCCGTCGCCGCGCTGGGCTCGCTGCTCGCCCTGATCCTCGGCGTCTCCCGCACCACCCTCGCCATGGCCCGCGACCACCACCTGCCCCACCACCTCGCCGCGGTGCACCCGAAGTTCAAGTCGCCGCACCGCGCCGAGATCGCCGTCGGCCTGGTGGTCGCCGCCGTGGCCGCGACCGCGGACCTCCGCGCCGCGATCGGCTTCTCCTCCTTCGGCGTCCTCGTCTACTACGCCCTTGCCAACGCCTCCGCCTGGACCCTCACCCCGGCCGAAGGCCGCCCCGCCAGGATCGTCCCCGCCGTCGGCCTGACCGGCTGCCTCGCCCTGGCCTTCGCCCTCCCCCCGACCTCCGTCGCCGCCGGAGCCGCCGTCCTCGCCGTCGGAGCCGCGCTCTACGCCGTGCGCCGCAGGCCCCCACGCGGGTGACCCACCGGACCGGCCCTGGGAAGCCGGGCGGGTCGGGCCGGGAAGTGCCGGGCGAGCGGCACCATGTGATGCCGCGTCAGCCACCCTTCGGCCCGCTGAGGCCGGGCTGGTCACGCCTGGGAGGATCTTCGACACGAGTTCACCGTGAGGGGGTCCAGTGGAGATCGTCGAGCATGCGATCAGTGCGCACTGCGAGGGTGTGAGGGCGCAGCCCGTCGGGGGCAGCAGGGTGGGTGTGCTGGTGCTGGCCGGTTCGAGCGGCCGCATCGAAACCGACCGTTGCCGCCTGCTCGCGCGCACCGGAATGACTGCGCTGTCGATCCGATGGTTCGGCGGCGAAGGCCAACCCGCGGGAATCTGCGAGATTCCGCTGGAGACCTTCAGCACCGCGATCGATCTGCTGCGGGCCGGGGGAGCGGAGCGGATCGGTGTGCTGGGGGTGTCCAAGGGCGCCGAAGCCGCCCTGCTCCTCGCCGTCCGCGACCCGCGTGTCGATGCGGTGGTCGCGTTGTCGCCCACCTCCGTCGCCTGGGCGAACGTCGGTCCCGGTGCCGACGGGAAGACCTACCCCTACCGCTCGTCGTGGACGTGGAGGCAGGAGCCCGTCCCGTTCGTCCCCTACGACGACAGTTGGGTTCCCGCGGAACCGGAAGGGGAGCCCACTGCCTGCCGAACGCTCTACGAGCGCAGTAGGCAGACCTTTGACGCGGCGGCGAGGCAGGCCGTGATCCCGATCGAGCAGTCCGCTGCCGAGATTCTGCTCGTGGCGGGCGGTGACGATGAAATGTGGCCGTCGTTGCTGTTCGCGCAGGAGTTGGCGGCACGCCGTGCTTCGGCGGGCCGCACTGCCAAGGTCATCCACACGGCCGACGCCGGGCATCGCCCGCGGTTGCCGGGGGAAGGGCCGGCCGCTTCGTCCCACCGGTTCCGCTACGGCGGTACCGCCGAGGCCGACGCCGACCTCGGTGCACAGGCATGGCCTGACATCGTGAGCGTGCTCGCAGGACCTGTGGCCCTGGGGAGCTGATCAGGCTGGATTGGTGTCAGACGACTTCTTGGCGGCGGCGTACAAGGGCCGGCCCCCGAGCGGTCGCGTGGTGCGCGCGGCACCGGACCGGCCGGGCTCGGGACGGATCCCGTCGCGGGCGCGCCCCGCACCGCTCGTAGGATGGGACGCGCTGACGGGTGCACGGTAGGGAGGTTGTTGGTGCTGGCTGCCGTTGCCGACTCGCCCGGCCGACTGGCCGACGTCCTGACGATCCACGACGTGGACGGGCCGGCGGCCCCCGGCGCGGGCGAGGTCGTGGTGCGCATGCTCGCGGCGACCGTCAACCCCTCCGACGAGGTCAGCGTCTCGGGCGCGTACGGGTCGCGGACATCGTTCCCGATGGTCCCCGGGTTCGAGGGCGTCGGGGTGGTCGAGGCGGTCGGGCCGGGGGTGCCCGGCAGGGCGCTGGGGCGGCGGGTGCTGCCGCTCGGGTCGGCGGGGAACTGGCAGCAATACAAGCGGCTCGGCCACTCCTGGTGCGTTCCGGTGCCGGACGACGTGCCCGACGAGGTCGCCTGCTTCGCCTACATCAACCCCCTCACCGCCACGCTGATGGTCGACCGGTTCTGCGGGCCGGGCGTGCGCGAGGTCGTGGTCACGGCAGCCGGGTCGGCCATCGGCCGGCACCTCGCGGAACTCCTGACCGAACGCGGGATCACCCCGGTGGGGATCGTGCGGGGCACGCCGGGGCGCGGCGTGGCCGATGCGGCCCGGTGGCGGGCCGTGATCGCGACGAACGAGCCCGGTTGGCGCGAGCGGCTGCGGGCGGCGGTCGGTCCGCGGGGCGCCGACGTCACGTTCGACTGCGTCGGTGGGGCCGTGGGCGGCGACGCGTTCGCGCTGACGGCGGGCGACGGTGTGTTCGTCCACTACGGCCTGCTGTCGGGGACACCGCTCCCGGCGGCGTGCTTCACCGGCGGCGGTGCCCGCGTGGAGCTGTTCCGCCTGCGCGACACCGTCCAGAAGGACGGCGGGCGGCATCTTCCCGCACTGTTCGCGCCGGTCTTCGACAACCTGCGCCGCGGTCGCCTGCACACCGCGGTGGGGCCACGCATCGGACTCGGCGAACTCGCCGACCACCTCAAGGGCCCGACGACCGGCCGCCGGGCCGGGAAGATCCTCATCGATCCGCAGCGGTGACGGCCGCACTTGTCCGTGCTCGCACGGGCGTGAGCTCTGGTCAGGAGCCCACGCCCGGAGCCGGGCGGCTCCCCGTTCGGGGGCGGTCCCGTCCTCGGGGGAGCAGTCCCTCCTATGCCTTGCGGGCGAGCAGTTGGACCTCCTGGAACTGCCGTCGGTCGGTGGGCTGGGGCTCGCGGACCATCCGGGCCACCTCGGCGAGCCCGGACGCGCGCAGCAGCGCGGCGAGGTGGTCCGGCGCCCACCGATAGGCCGGCGCGACGGCGTGATCGAACTCCTGCGTCGGGTGCGATGCTTCGTCGGTGGCCGAGAAGCCGATCAGGAGGTGGCCGCCGCGCGCCAGTACGCGACCGAACTCCGCCACGATGGCGGGGAGTTCCGGCGGCGGGGTGTGGATGACGGACCAGCGGGAGAGGATGCCGGCCAGTTCGCCGTCGGCGACGTTCAGTGCGGTCATCGAGCCCACGTCGAAGCGCAGCTCCGGATGGGCGTCGCGGGCCAGTTCGATCATGGTGGGCGAGGCGTCGATGCCGAAGACCGACAGCCCCAACTCCGCGAGATGGGCCGTGACATGGCCGGGCCCGCACCCCAGGTCCGCGACCTGTCCGTCGCCGCTCGCGCCGACGACCTCGGCGAAGGCGCCCAGGATCGCGCGGTCCAGGGGCCTGTCCCGCAGCTCGTCGCGGAACAGCTGTGCATAGGTGGGGGCGGCGGCGTCGTAGGCATCGCGGGTGGCGCTCAAGGCATCGTGTTCGACCATGCCCGCGACGATAGTTCCTGACGCCGGGACGAGCGGAGCGATTCACGCCCCCTGCTCACGCCGCCCGCCGGCCCTCGGGCTCACGTGACGAGGGGCTCATGCGGTCCGCTCGTCACGGGTGAAGAAGTCGATCAGCTCCTGGGGTGTGGGCTGGTGGGGGGCTTTGGCGGCGGCCGCGGTGCTGCGGGGGAACAGTGCTCGCTCGTACGCGGTGAGGGCGGCCTCGACGTCGTCGGGGTGGGCGGCGAGTGCCTGGCCGAGTTCGGCGCCGTCCTGCATGGCGAGGTTGGCGCCTTCGCCGTCGGGCGGCGAGAGGTGGGCCGCGTCGCCGAGCAGGGTCACCCCGGGCACCCGGTCCCAGCGGTGCCCGATCGGCAGGGAGTGGAGGGGGCGCAGGACCGGTGCGTGCTCGCCGGCGGTGATCAGGGCGGTGAGTTCCGGTGCCCAGCTGTCGTACTCCGCCGCGATCCGGGCGGCGGCCGCGGCGGCATCGGTGAAGTCGACGGTGGTGAACCAGTCCTGCGGCTTGGCGACGGTGACGTGGGCGTGGAGGGTCCCGCCCTTCTCCCGGTGCGCCACGAACCACTTCCCCGGCTCGTCCGGGTCGATGGCGACGAGCGTCCCGTCGCCGACCGCCTTCGCGGTGACCGGGTGTCGGGTGTCGGCGTCGGGCAGCTGCGTCTCGACGAACGACCGGCCGACGTAGGCGGGGGTGGCGTCGGAGAGCAGCGGTCGGACACGTGACCACGCGCCGTCCGCGCCTACCAGCAGGCCCGTGACCACGGTGCCGCCGTCGGCGAAGACCACCTCGTGGCGGCCGTCGGCGAGGGTGCGGACGCCGGTGGCCCTGTGGTCCCAACGGACGGTGCCGGTGGGGAGCGCGTCGAGCAGCAGTTGCCGCAGCTCACCGCGCTGCACCTCGGGGCTGGTGCCCGTGCCGTCGTCGGCCTTGTCGAACAGGACGGTCCCGTTGCGGTCGACGAGCCGTATCGCTTGGCGGCCCTCCAGGACGATGCTGCGGAACTGGTTCATCAACCCGGCTGCCTTGAGGGCGAGTTGGCCGGTGCGTGCGTGGATGTCGAGCATCCCGCCCTGCGGACGCGCCGTCGCGGAGGGCTCCGCCTCGTAGACCGCGACCGGGACGCCGTGGACGTGCAGGACGCGGGCCAGTACGAGGCCGCCGAGGCCGGCGCCGATGATCGTGACAGGAGTGTGCACGGGTCTCCCTGAGGGTCGCGCACCTGCCGGGTGGGCCCCGGCAGGTGCCTTGCTGAACTGCGGTGTGGTGGATCGTCCGCCGGCGCGCGGGGCGGTTCAGACGACGATGATGCGGCGCCCGCGCGTGTGGCCGGCCTGACTGTCGCGGTGCGCCGACGCGGCCTCGGCGAGCGGGTACGTCGTGTCGACCGGGAGGTGGAGCTTCCCCCGCGAGATGAGGTCGACGGCCGTGGCGAGGGCGTCGGGCACGCTGCCGGCCACGCCGGAGTAGCGGACGCCGAACTCCGGCGCGCCGAGGTCGGCGATGGAGACGACCCGGTCCGGATCGCCGGTCAGTTGGACGAGTTCGCGCAGGACGCCGGAGCCGGCCAGGTCGAGGGCCGCGTCGACGTGACCGAGCTGGCGCACCCGCTCCACCCACCCCTCGCCGTAGGTGGTGGCGAGGGCGCCCAGGCTGCGCAGGTAGTCCTGGTTCGCGCTGGCGGCCGTGCCGATCGTGGTGATGCCGCGGTCGCGGGCGATCTGCAGCACCGTCGAGCCGACTCCGCCGGACGCGCCGCTGACCAGCAGCGTCTGCCCGGGCCGCACGCCGACCTGGCGGATGATGCGCAGCGCGGTCTCCACCACGGAGGGGTACCCGGCCGCCTCCTCGAACGACAGCCCCGCGGGCATGCGGGCCCAGGCCGACAGCACGGCGAACTCGGCGTAGGTGTCGGAACCCTCGCCGAACACGTGGTCGCCGACCCGGATGTCCTCGACGCCCGCACCGACCTCGTCCACCACCCCGGACGCGTCCTGCCCGACCCCGGCGGGCAACGCGAGCGGACGGGCGGTCAGTTTCTGGCCTTCGCGCAGGCGCCAGTCGATGGCGTTCACGCCCGCCGCCCGCACGGCGATGCGCACCTGACCGGGGCCCGCATGGGGCTCCTCGGCGGCTATGAGTCGCAGGACGTCCGGACCGCCGAATTCGGCGTAGCTCACTCTCTTCATGCCGACGACCGTAACACTAACGGTTTTGTTTTCGAAACGGTTATTGCTTTGTATTTGGTAGCGTGAGGGCATGACCGTGCCGCCCGGACGCCGCGAACGCAAGAAGGCCGCGACCCGCCAGAAGATCGCCGACACCGCCCTGCGGCTCTTCTTGGAACGCGGCTACGACGCGGTGGGCATCCGCGACGTGGCCGCCGAGGCCGACGTCGCCGTGACCACGCTCTTCTCCCACTTCGCCTCGAAAGAGGCCCTGGTCTTCGAGCAGGACACGGACTTCGAGCAACGCCTCACCCAGGCAGTCACCGCCCGCGCGCCGCACGAGCCGCTCCTGCCTGCGCTGCGCGGCGAGATCCAGGCCCTCGTACGGCACTGCACGGCGGACGGCGCCGCCCCGATCTGGCGCATGATCGAGGCGTCACCCGCCCTGCGGGAGTACGAGGAGCTGATGAGGCTGCGCCACGCCGAGTCGCTGGCCACGGCCATCGCCGCCGATCCCGACCTCTCGCTGACCCCGACGGCCTGCCGGACGATCGCGAGGTTCGTGATCGATGCCTATTCGCTGGCCCGTGAGGCGGCCGACCCGGACGCCGCGGTGGACGAGATCTTCCGGATGATCGAGGCGGCCTGGGACGTCGCCTGCGCCCCCTGAGGCACGCGAGGGACCGTTCCACCAGGCAGGTGGGCCAGGGGTGACCAGGCGGGGGAGCGGGCTTCAGCATGCACCGCGGGTCGGTCACGCCTGCGAGGTGATGGTGTGTTCGGTCCAGATGGTCTTGCCGTGGGCGGTGTACCGGGTGCCCCAGTGCGCGGCGAGTTGGGCGACGAGGAAGAGGCCGCGGCCCCCCTCGTCGTTCGCGGTGGCCCGGCGCACGTGCGGTGCGGTGCTGCTCGCGTCGGAGACCTCGCAGGTCAGGTCGCGGTCGTAGAGCAATCGCACGGTGATGGGTGGGGCGCCGTAGCGGACGGCGTTGGTGATCAGCTCACTGAGGATCAGCTCGGCGGTGAACGCGGCGTCCCCGAGGTCCCACTGCGTCATCCAGCGCACGCAGGCGGCCCGGACGGGCGCCACGGCGGCGGGGTCGGGGGCGACGTCCCACTGCGCGATGCGGTCGGGCGCGAGGCACCTCGTGGTGGCCACCATCAGGGCGATGTCGTCCTGCGGGTGCTCGGGCAGCAGCGCCTCGCAGACGTCCGCGCAGGTCTGCTCGCTGGTGCGGCCCGGCCGGGCCAGCGCGTGCTGCAGCCGGTCCAGACCGTCGTTGACGTCGAGGTTGCGGCGCTCCACCAGGCCGTCGGTGTAGAGGACCAGCTTGCTGCCCGGTTGCAGCGTGCGGGTGTGGGTTTCGAAGGGGGCGGTGCCCCATCCCAGGGGGAGGTTGGCCGGCACGTCCAGGATCTCCACGGTGCCGTCGGGATGGACCAGGACGGGCGGCACGTGCCCGGCCCGGGCCACTTCGCAGGTGCCCGTGCTGGAGTCGTAGACGGCGTACAGCAGCGTGGCGCCGGTGACGGGCTCCGCCTCGGCACCCGGAGCGGGGTCCTGGTCGATGCGGACGACGAGTTCGTCCAGGTGCGCCAGCAGTTCCTCGGGTGACTGGTCCAGGGCGCTGAAGTTGTGGATCGCGGTGCGCAGGCGGCCCATGGTGGCGGTGGCGTGCAGGCCGTGTCCGACGACGTCGCCGACCACGAGGGCGACGCGGGCGCCCGGCAGGGGGATGACGTCGAACCAGTCACCGCCCACGCCTGCCTGAGCGGGCAGGTAGCGGTAGGCGGCCTCGACGGCGTTCTGCGCCGGCAGTCGGCCGGGCAGCAGGCTGCGCTGCAGCGATACGGCCAGTGCGTGCTCGCGCGTGTAGCGGCGGGCGTTGTCGACGCACACCGCGGCCCGGGCGACCAGTTCCTCGGCCGGGTCCACGTCCTCGCCGCTGAACGGCTGCGGTCCGCGCCGCCAGAAGTTCGCCGTGCCCAACACCGTGCCCCGAGCCCGCAGCGGAACGGAGATCATGGAGTGGAACCCGGCCCGCAGGACGCGCTCCGCAAACGCGGGGACACCGCGCCGCCAGTCCGTCGAGGCGGCCAGGTCCGGCACGAGGATCGCCCGGTGGTACGCCAACCCGCGTCCCTGGGGAGTCGCCGGGTCCACCGTCACCTGCCCTCCGACCTCGTGCAGGGCTTGGCCCGGGGCGACCCCGGCGACGGCCACCCGGCGCATCGTCGTCGGGGTGCCCGGGGCCGGCTCCTCGCCGCTGACGACGGCGTCGAGCAGATCCACGGTCACCACGTCGGCGAACCGGCCGACCGCCACCTGGGCCAGTTCCTCGGCCGTGCGCACCACGTCCAGCGTCGTACCGATACGCACGGCGGCGTCGTAGATCAGCTCCAACCGCTGCGCCGCCGTCGCGGCCCGGCCGGCGAGGGCCTGCAACTCCGTGGTGTCGCGCAACGTCGTCACACTGCCCGCGGGGCCGCCCTGGCCGCCGGTGGGGCGATGGTTGATCGCCACGAGGCGGTCGCCGGCCATGTGCACCTCGTCGGTGGCCACCCGGTCCGAGGACAGCAGCTCTCTGGTGGACTGCGGGAGGCGCAGTTCGTCGAGGTGACGGCCCTCGACGTCGTCGGGCAGGGCCAACAGGCGTCGCGCCTCGTCGTTGGCCAGCGTCAGCCGCCGCTCGCCGTCGAAGACGAGCACGCCCTCGCGCACGGAATGCAGGACCGCGTCGTGGTGCTCGTACATGCGGGTCACCTCGCGCGGACCCAGACCGCGTGTCTGCAGGCTCAACCGCCTGCTCACCCAGACCCCGCCCACCGTCGCCAGGGCCAGCGCGCCGACGGCCCCCGCAGCCATGATCGGCAGGACCCGGTCCAGAGCGGCCGAGAGCGTCGTGACCTGCACCCCGGTCGTGACGATCCCCACCACCTTCCCCGACCGGTCCTGCACGGGCACCACCGCCCGCACCGCGTCCGAGGGGGCGCCCTTGAAGCGTTCGGTGTACGACTGGCCGGCCAGTGCGCGACGGAAGTCCCCGGAGGCCCGCTTGCCGATCAGGCTCGGCCTGGGATCGGTGTAGCGGATCCCGTCCGTACCGAGCACGGTGACGAAGTCGACGCCGCACGCCGGTCCGATGCGCTGGGTCACGGGCTGCAGGACGGCGGTCGGGTCGGCCGTCTGCAGCGCTGCCGCCGTGTCGGCGGAGCCCGCGACGGCCACGGCGCACGCGAGCGACCTCCCGCGGGCGGCCTCCACCCCAGCGGTGCGCGTCTGCCACACCAGTACCACCGTGGCGGACACCACCAGCAGCACGACGATCAGCCATTGCAGGAGGAACACCTGGCCGGCGACGCTGCGCGCGCTCACCGGACGCCAGCGCGAACGCGGCCCCCGTCCGGACCTGCCCCCCACTGTCATCGTGGACCGTCCATCTCGACTCACCGCGTCGATCCATCCATGGCACACGTCACTTCCACCTGCTCCTCACCCTGACCAACGGCCTGCGGTCACGCACGCTGAGCGCGGCCATCGGCCGGTTCCCGCCTGCGAACCCGCCGCGCGAGCCCGTCGACAGCCGGGGAGACGGGCGCCGGGCCGACTGCCGCCGGGCGACGCACGCGGCAGTGCCGCCGGTGCCGAGGGCGAACGCCCGCACTAAGATCTCGGTCATCATCGGCGGGACCCCGGTCCGGACCGTCGCCCCAACGGCCTCGTCCGGCACCTCGCGAGGTGCCTGTGGGGCCGGTCCGCGGGCGCTCGTGGCGGGCGGCGTGGTGGGCGAGTCCCGTGCGATGAGCGGCCGTTCGGGGGCCGAGGACGGGCCTGAGCACCGTCCTCGTGGACGAGGGGGAAGCGTGGCGACACCACGGAACAGGCGCGGACGCAGCGGCACCGCCATGCGGAGGGCTCGTCTCGCGAGGTCGAGGGAGCTGCCCGCCGCACCGCAAGGCACGGCGGAACGTGACGGCACGTCCCTCCGGGACAGGAAACTGTGGATCGGCGCCTTCGTGACGGTCGTGACCGGACTGGCGGCCCTCCTCGTCCAGGGCGGCTGGGACTGGCTGCGAGAGGAGATGTCGGACCCCCCGGAGCTGACGGCCTACGCCGCCGACGTGAACGGGTGCACCCCGAAGTACTTCAACGCCCGCTTGGACGAGTTGCGCGCGCATCCGGAAACGGTCGATCGCAGTGGCGTATGGATTCCGACCGCGGATCTCTGGCCTTCGGTCAACGTCACCGTGCAGGCCAAAACGAGCCAGGCGATCGTCCTCACGGGCGCGAAGGTGTCCGTGCTGTCCGCCCGTCCGCTCCCCGCACGCGGGTCGGTCGTCGATGCCGAGTGCGGTGGCGGGATGGACGAGCGGGCCTTCGACGTCGACTTGAGGACCGACCCGGTGTCCGTGCGGCCGAGCGTGGTGCGCACCGGCCAGGGAGGGGTCATCAAGAGCCGGGCATTCCCGTTCAAGGTGTCGTCCGGCGATCCGGAGCAGTTCGTCTTCAACGTGAAGAACGTCGCACAGGACGTGCGATTCGCGATCACCTTCTCCTGGGTCTCCGACGGCCAACCGGGAAGCACCCGGCTCGACAACGGCGGCCGGGGCTTCCACGTGATGGGCCTGCCGAAGAACCTGCCGCGCTACAGCCGAGTTGACGTCTTCAAGGGCAAGTGACCGCCGCGGAACTCCTCACCCAACGCCCGTGACCCCGGCGAGGCCACAAAGCGTTGGGGAGTGTCCGATGGGTGCGGCGCCCGTACCTTGCCCGTGGTCAGTTCCGGAAGCCAGAGGCGCCGGGGATACCTGAAGAGGAGGGGCGGTAGTGCATGGCGAGCCCGTCGTGCTGGTCCGGACGGGCGGCCCGGTGCGCGTCGGGGTGATCGAGACGGGCACGGCGTCCGCGCAGCACAAAGGCCGTGATCCTGGCTAAGAGGCTGGGGCGAGCAGTCATCGTGTTACCTCCAATGGCCGTATGCCGAGGGTACCTAGCGCCGGTCGATCTCGCGTCGATGGACAGAGGATTGAGGTGTTGCGGGGCAGGTCTCGGCCATGGCCGGGCAGGTCCCGGTGGTTCCCGTCTCCAGGACAGGCATCCGCGCGACGTGCTAGAAGGACGCAGTGACGACAACGCTTCCAGAGATAGCAGCACTGTTGGGCGACCCCCGCTTCAACTGGACGGATCCCGCTCCGTGGGTCGCATTGGAGCAGGAGCTCGGCGTCGAACTCCCCGCGGACTTCCGGGAGGTCGTGGACGCCTACGGTTCGATCGAGATCAACAAGCAGCTGTACCTGAAGCATCCTGCCGGTCATCTGCTGCACAGCCTGGGAGAGGAGATCAGGAAGGATCTTGAGTTCTGGCGCGAGGAGGACATGGCTGAGTTCCTGCCGAGTCCGGTGGGGGCGAACCCCGGGGAACTGATTCCGGTGGCGTCGGCCACGACGGGCGAGGCGGTCTTCCTGCGCGTTCCCGACGACTCCTCATCGCCCTGGCGCGTGGTGGTCCAGGAGTTCGACAGTCCGGCCTGGACGCGCTACGAGATGACGTTCGGCGAGTGGCTGCTGGCCTACTTGAACGGCCGGGACGTGACGTTGTGTTCTCGAAACCTCGCGCCCGATGGGCCCTTCTACGCGTTCCTGCCCTGACCGAACCCGCTACCTCAGGTGCGTGGGTGACCGGCCGCACCCGGTCATCGAGCCCGCGGTGGGGCGCGGTGCGTCGGCGCCTGCGGCACGTCGGTGGATCGTCGTCGCGTGGCGATGCCCGAGAGAGGCCGCGATCCGGCGGTGGTTCCGTTGGCGCGCCCCGTGAGCGGCCACGGCTGTCAGTGCCGACCTTTACGCTGCGGGCGATCCACGACCAGCCGACCGGAAGACATGATGACCCGCACCCCCAGACCGGCGACCGAAGCGATACTCGCCGCGCTTCCCGAACTCGCTCCGCACGCCCGCGCCGCCGCCATCCTCCATCCCGAGCGGGCGGAGCCGGACTGCCGGAGCAGTTCCCTCGGCGGGCCACTGCTGTGGCCGAGTGACGAACCGTGGCCCGAGTGCTCCGTGCCCGACGAGAACGGCCCCGCCGACGCCCCGGCCACGGCCATGGTGCCGGTCGCGCAGATCTTCCGCGGCGACGTGCCGGGGCCCTGGTGGCCCGACGGCGTCGACCTCCTGCAGATCCTCTGGTGTCCCAACGAACACTGGGATCCGCCGGCACAACAGGCCGACGTCAGCCCGGTGGTCGAGTTGCGCTGGCGCCGGGCCGCCGACGTGGTCAGCCAGTTGACGACGCCGCCGGCGCCGTCGCGGTACGAGGACGGCTATCTGCCGCGGGCGTGCGCCGTCACCGTTGAGCCGGTGACCGATTTTCCGTTCCGTGAGGAGCTGCCGGCGGAACTCCGGCCGCGGCTTCAGGAACTGGTCCGCGCGACCGGCGACGGCGGTGACGTCATCACCCGCCTCGCCGGTTGGAAACTCGGCGGCTGGCCCACCTGGCACCTGACGCACCCCACGGCCTTTGCCTGCGATGACTGCGGCACGACCATGACGCTCCTGTTCACCGTGGCCAGCGACACCGAGACGGAGGTCGTCGTCGGCAGGTCGGGGGACTTGCGCCTCTTCACCTGCCCCGCGGACCACCGGCACCCGTTCCAGGTGGACCTGCACTGAACCACGGAGCGGCTGCGCCAGGCGATCGATACCCACGTGCGGGTGGTGCAGCCGCTCCCGGTGAGCCCCTTGTGTGGTGCCGTGAATGTCAGCCCTTCCTCGCCGGCGGCTTGATCAGGTAGAGCCGGCGGGCCAGGTCCAGCGCGGTGAACAGCACCTGGTTCCCGTTCCAGCGGTACGGCCGCCGCTGTTGCCACGCCTGGCCGTTCCCGGTCGGGTCGGTGGCGCGTGCCTGTAGGACGACGCCGGACCGCTGGTCCCAGGACCTGATGAGGAGCCTTCGGCGCGCCTTTCCCCGGACGTCCTCAGCGCGAGTTGGCGCACAGCCACTGGTGGAGGGCGAGTGCGGTGGTACGGGCGTGTCCCTCCAGCATGGTGAAGTGGTCTCCGGGCACGGTGATCTCGGCGTGCGGCAGGCTCCAGTCCGGGGCGGGTTCGGCGCCGGGCAGGAGGTCGCGGGCCCGTACGTACAGGGTGGGGCAGGCGAGCGGCGCGGGTTTCCAGTCACTGAAGAGGTCGAAGTAACCGGCCATGGCGGTGAGCCGGTCGGGGCTGGCCGAGGCGAATTCCGCCGCCCGGCGCAGCATGTCCGACGTCATCGTGGAGAGCGCCTCGCCCCGGTCGCCGTGGCCGGGGGGATAGGTGTCCAGCAGGACGACGGCCGCGGGGGCGGCGCCCTCGGACTCCAGCCGCTCGGCGACGGCATGGGCCACCCAGCCGCCGGCCGATCGCCCCACCAGTACGAGGGGGCCTTCGGCCGCAGCTGCGCGGACGGCGATGGCCTGGGCGGTGACGAGAGCGTCCAGTGAGGCGGGCAGCGCCTCCTGGGGTTCGAACCCCGGGTGCCGCACCGCGGAAACCGGCCGCAGTCCGCGCAGCCCCGCGCCGAGGCGTGCGTACTCCTGCGGGCCGGACACCGCGCTGAGCGCGGGGGAGCAGACCAGCCCGGCCCCCGTGCCGCCCGCCGCGAGCACGACGGGTTCGTGCGTCGCCCCGGGGGCCCCGGCCCGGTCGAAGACCGGGCGCAGACGGGCGGCGACGGTGAGGAGCACCATGCCGTCCCAACTCCGTTGCCGGGCGCATGCGGCGCGGAAGAGCGCGCCCAGGTAGTCCGGAGCGTCTGCGGCGTGCGGTGCGTCGGGGCCCGGCACTGGGACGACCGGTGGAGCGTCCGCCTCCGGAGCGTTCTTCGGGCCGCCGTTCGGACTGCGCTCCGGACCGCTCCGCGGCTCGTCGTTCGCCGGTCGGCCCGGCGCGCCCACGGATGGTGTCGCGCTGGTGTACCGCCGCGTCAGCTCGGTGGCGAGCGCGCGCGGCGTCGGGAAGTCGAAGAGCAGCGTGGACGGCAGCGCCAGACCCGTCCACGTCGCGAGCTCGTTGCGCAGTTCGACCGCGGCCAGGGAGTCCAGGCCCAGGTCCGCGAGCAGGGCGTCCTCGTCGATCTCGCTCGCGTCCGCCGCATGGCCCAGGACGCGGGCCGCCAGGGTCCGGACCTTGGTGAGCAGCCCCGCGCCCCGCTCGCCGGGGGAAGCGGCCGCGAGTGACCGGTCGCGCCGCTCCCCGCCCCCGTCGGCCGCCGGGGTGCGGAGTCGGTTCGCCGGCGGTTCGTCGGTGGGCAGGGCGGCCGGGGCGAGACGGGCCGCCACCACCACAGGTTCGTCCCCGGCGACGGCGGCGTCGAACAGGGCCAGGCCCTCTTCCGGTCCGAGCGGGGCGAAGCCGGAACGCGCCATCCGCTGCCGGTCCGCGTCTCCGAGGTGCGCCATCATGCCGGCGTCCTGATGCCAGGGGCCCCAGGCGATCGACGTGCCGGGCAGCCCGAGCCGACCGCGGTGGCGTGCCAAGGCGTCCAGCACGCAGTTGGCCGCGGCGTAGTTCGCCTGGCCGGCGGAGCCGAAGACGCCCGCCACCGAGGAGAACAGCGCGAACACGGCCACGTCGTGACCGCTGGTCAGTTCGTGCAGCGCGAGGGCGGCGTCCGCCTTGGGGCGCAGCACCCGCCGCAGGCGGTCGGGGGTGAGCGCGGTGACGACGCCGTCGTCCAGCACCCCCGCGATGTGCACGACACCGGTCAGCGGGTGGGCCGCCGGTACCGCGTCGAGCAGGGCGGCGAGCGCGGTCCGGTCCGCGACGTCACAGGCGTGCACGGTCACCTGGGCGCCCGCCTCGCGCAGCTCCGCGACGAGTTCCCGGGCCCCGGGAGCGTCCGGCCCGCGGCGGCCGGCGAGCAGCAGATGGCGGACGCCGTGGGCGGTGACCAGGACCGTGCCCTGCGGGTCGAGGGGCCGTCGCTTCCGCGGTTGCGGTGCGGCCTCGGGCAGCGGCACGAGCTTCGGCACGTACGCCGCCCCCCGGCGTACGGCCGCCTCCGGTACCGAGGCGGCCAGCAGGGCGGGCACCGCACCCCAGGAGTCGGGGTGTTCGTCCACGTCGATCAGGGCGAAGCGGCCCGGGTTCTCGCGCAGGGCCGAGCGGACCAGCCCCCACACCGGTGCGTGGGACGGGACGGACGGCGGCTCGCCGGGGCGGCCGGCATCCCCGCGACCGGCCGACACATCAGCGGGGAATCCGTCGTCGGCAGCAGCAACGGCACCGGACGTCACGAGGACGAGCCGGGAGCGGGGCGAGCGCGGTTCGGCGAGCCATTCCTGCACCAGCCCCAGTGCCCAGTCCGCCGCCCGCAGCACCCCGGCGGCCTGGTCCTGCGCGTCGCCGGTCGCGTCGGGCGGTGGGCACGGCGCCACGACGACGTCCGCGGACGCGTCGCACGCCGCCGGGCCGCGGTACACCGGGACGTCGGAACCCGGGGGAGCGAGGGCGTCCACCAGCGGTGTGCCGGCCGTGCCCAGAACCCCCCAGCGAGGGATCGCCGCGGGCGCGAGCGGCTCGGTCAGCGGCACCCAGTCCGTCCGGTGGAGCACACCGGTGGCCGCCCGGCGGCGAGCGCCGGTGACCGCGTCCGCCGCCGTCGAGGCGGCACCCGGTAGGGGCCGGAGCGTCAGCGAACGGACCGTCGCCACCGGTGCGCCCGTCTCGTCGGTCAGCTCCACCCCGGTCTGCCCGTCGGGCCCGGGGGCCACCCGCACCCGCAAGCGCCGTACGCCACCGGTGTGCACGCGCACGTCGCCGAAGGCGAACGGCAGGGACGGCCCGCCGGCCGTCGGATCGGCCGCCCCGGAACCGTGCGTGACGAGCCCGTCCAGGGCCAGGGCGTGCAGCGCCGCGTCGAGCAGCGCGGGATGCAGGAGGAACTCCGGTCCGTCCGGCGCCGGGCGCGGCGCTCGGGCCGCTTCGGGCAGTGCGACGTCGGCGTACAGCTCCTCGCCGTGCCGCCAGGCGGCGCGCATGCCGCGGAAGGCGGGACCGTAACGCAGCCCGTCGGCGGCCAGTTGCTCGTACGGACCGCCCTCCGGCGCGTCGGCGGGCAGGGGCACCGCCGCCTCCGGCGGCCAGGGTGCGTGCGGCCGGGGCACGTCGCCGGCCGCTTCTTCGTCCGTGGGCGGCGGCGCCGGCGCAACAGTGCCGACGGCGTTCCGGAGCCAGGGCTCCTCGCCCGCCGCCGTGTGCGGCCGGGAGTGGAAGAACACGGCCCGCCGCCCCGCGTCGTCCGCCCCCGCCACCTTCACCTGCAAGGCGACGGCGCCTTCCGGGGGCAGGGGCAGCGGTGCGGTCAGGACGAGTTCGTCCAGCACCGGGGCGCCCACCAACTCACCGGCGCACAGGGCCATTTCGAGGAAGGCGGTCGCCGGCAGCAGGATCTCGCCGGCCACCACGTGGTCGGCGAGCCACGGCTGCTCGGGCACCGAGAGCAGCCCGCTCAGCAGCAGCCCGCCGTCGTCGGCCGTACGGGTGCACGACCCCAGGAGCGGGTGGGCGGGCTCGGCCGGCGGGGACGCGGGCGGTTGCCCCGGGGCGGCGTCCAGCCAGTACCGGCGGCGCTGGAAGGCGTATGTGGGCAGGGCGACCCGCCGCCCGCCGCGGCCGGCGAAGACGGCCCGCCAGTCGACGGGCACGCCGTGGGCGTGCAGCGCGGCCAGCGCGTCGAGCAGGGCGTCGGGCTCGGGCCGTGTCCCGCGCAGGGTCGGCAGGACCAGCGGCGCCGGGCCCTGTTCGCCGCCCGCCCCGTCCCCGTCCCGGTCTCGGTCGGCGCCCGGGTCGGCCGGGGGCGGGCCGGACGCGGCGAGGCAGTCCCGTACCAGGCCGGTGAGCACGCTGTCCGGCCCCAACTCGACGTAGTGCGCGGCGCCTCGCCCGGCCAGGTGCGCCACCGTGTCGGCGAAACGGACCGGGCGGCGGACGTGGTCCACCCAGAACTCGGGGGTGCACAGCTCCGCTTCGGTGGCCGCCCGGCCCGCCACGGCGGTGAGCAGCTCCAGCCGCGGCGCGGCGAAGGCCAGTCGCCGAACCACGTCCGCGAAGTCGGCCAGCACGGGTTCCATCCGGGCGGAGTGGAAGGCGTGGCCGACCCGCAGCGGTGTCACCGATCGGCCCCGTTGCCGGAAGTACGCGGCGGTCTCCCGCACCGCGGCCTCGTCGCCGGAGACGACCACCGAGGCGGGCCCGTTGACCGCGGCGATCTCCACCGCACCCCCCGTTCCGGCGAGCTGCGCGGCCACCTCGTCCGCACCGGCGGCCACCGCCGCCATCGCGCCGCCCGTAGGCAGCGCATCCATCAGCCGGCCCCGGGCCGCCACGAGCGTGCACGCGTCCGCCAGGGACAACACGCCGGCGACATGGGCCGCCGTCACCTCGCCCACCGAGTGCCCGGCCACCGCACCGGGGCGCACCCCCCAGGACTCGAACTGCCGGAACAGGGCCGTCTCCAGGGCGAAGAGCGCCGGCTGCGCGAACCGTGTCCTCGCCAGCAGCCCGCCCGCCTCCGTACCGGGCTCGGCGAACATGACCTCCCGTAGGGGCACGGGCAGCAGCGGGTCGAGCAGGGCCGCGCACTCGTCCAGCGAACGCGCGAAGACCGGATGCTGCTCCCGCGCCGCGTACAGCTCACGGCCCATGCCGGCGCGCTGACCGCCCTGACCGGTGAACAGCACGGCCGACGGGCCGTGGTGACGGGACGTCCCCGTGTGCACTCCGGGTCGGCGGTCGTCGTCCCCCTCCGCCACGGCCCTTAGCGCGCCGAGCAGTTCGGCACGGTCGCGGGCCACCACCACGGCCCGGTGCTCGAAGGCCGCACGTGTGGTGGCGAGCGAGTGCCCGAGGTCCACCAGGGGCGCATCGGGGGCGGCGACCACGTGGTCGTGCAGCCGCCGCGCCTGGGCCCGCAGTCCCGGCACGCTCCTGGCCGACACCAAGAAGGCCACCGCGGCCCGCCCGGGACGCGGCACACCCACCGGCACCGCCCCGGGCTCGACCCGGCCGCTCGCCCCGTCGTCCACCGCGCCGGGCGGTGCGGCCTCCCCGTCGCCCGGCGGCTCTTCGAGCACCACATGGGCGTTGGTGCCGCTGATACCGAAGGAGGACACGCCCACCCGGCGCCGGCGGTCCGTCGCGGGCCACTCCACCGCCCGCGTCAGCAGCGCGATCCGCCCCGGCGACCAGTCGACGCGGGGGGTCGGCTCGTCGGCGTGCAGCGTGCGCGGCAGCACGCCGTGCCGCATCGCCTGCACCATCTTGATCACGCCGGCCACTCCGGCGGCGGCCTGGGTGTGACCGATGTTGGACTTCACCGAGCCCAGCCGGAGGGGGCGTTGCCGCTCCTGGCGGCCGTACGTCGCGAAGAACGCCTCCGCCTCGATGACGTCCCCGAGCCGGGTTCCGGTGCCGTGCGCCTCCACCGCGTCGACGTCCCCGGGTGCCAGCCCCGCGTCGGCGAGCGCCTGCCGGATCACCCGCTGCTGCGCCGGTCCGTGCGGTGCGGTCAGCCCGTTGCTCGCCCCGTCCTGGTTCACCGCCGAGCCGCGCACCACGGCCAGCACCGGAAGACCGGCGCGGCGCGCCTCGGACAACCGGCTCAGCAGCAGCATCCCGGCGCCCTCGGCCCACCCCGTGCCGTCGGCGGACGCACCGAACGCCTTGCACCGGCCGTCCGGTGCCAACGCCCGCTGGCGACTGAACTCCACGAACGACGAGGGCCCCGACATCACCGTGGCGCCGCCGGCCAACGCGAAGGCGCACTCGCCCCGCCGCAGCGCCTGCGCCGCCAGGTGCAGGGCGACCAGGGAGGAGGAACACGCCGTGTCCACGGTGAGGGCCGGTCCTTCGAGGCCGAAGGCGTAGGCGATGCGCCCCGAGGCGACGCTCCCGGCGTTGCCGAGGCCGAGGTACCCCTCGACGTGTTCCGGCGTCCGCGTCAGGCGGCGCGCGTAGTCGCTGTACATCAGCCCGACGTACACCCCGGTCGCCGAGCCGCGCAGGGCGGCGGGGACGAGCCCCGCGTGCTCGAAGCTCTCCCACGCCACTTCGAGCAGCAGCCGGTGCTGCGGGTCCATGGCCAGCGCCTCGCGGGGCGAGATGCCGAAGAAGCCGGGGTCGAAGCGGTCCACGCCGGAGAGGAAACCGCCCTCGCGCACGTACGTCCGGCCGGGCCGCCCGGGGTCCGGGTCGTACAGCGCCCGGGTGTCCCAACCCCGGTCGGTGGGGAACGGGCCGATGGCGTCCCTCCCGTCGGCCACCAGCCGCCACAGTTCCTCGGGAGACGTCACGTCCCCGGGATACCGGCAGGCCATCCCCACGATCACCACCGGATCGTCGTCCGACCGGGCCGCGCTCCGGTCCGCGGGCCGGGCGGTGGCCGGGGCGGCGGCGTGCCGTTCCCCGAGGTGCGCGGCGAGCGCGGCGGCGGTGGGGAAGTCGAAGGCGACGGCCTCGGAGAGCCGCAGTCCGGTCACCGCCGACAACCGCTCCCGCAGCACCGTCGCCGTCAGGGAGTCCATGCCCAGGTCGCGCAGTGCGGTCCCCGGCTCCACCGCCTGGGGCCGACAGCCGAGCACCGCCGCCACCTCGCTCCGCACCAGGGCCAGCAGGTCCTCCGACGGCTTCCCGGCGTCCTCCTCGCCCAGCGCCCGCGCGGGCAGGTCGGCGAGTTCGCGCCGCAGGACCTTCCCGGAGGCGGTACGGGGGATGTCCGCCACCTCGAACAGCTCGACCGGCACCTTGACGGCGGACAGTTCCGCGCGGCAGGCGGCGAGGACGCGCCCCCTGTCCAGCGCGCCGTCGCCGGGCCCGGCGACCAGATAGCCGACCGGCACCTCCCCGAAGAGGGGGTGCGGGCGTCCCGCCACGGCGGCGTCCGCGACCCCCGGGAGCCGCCGCAGCACCGCCTCAACTTCCGAGGGGTGGACGTTCACCCCGCCCCGGATGATCAGGTCACTCGCCCGCCCGGTGATCACCAGTTCACCGGAGGCGTCGATGCTGACCAGGTCCCCCGTGCGGAACCAGCCGTCGCGCAGCACCTCGGCGGTGGCCTCCGGTCTGCCGTGGTAACCGGCCATGATCCCGGGCCCGTTGACCCACAACTCGCCCTCGCCCGCGTCCCGGCCGTCGGGGCCCCCGCCGACCCGGACCCGGGTGCCGGGCAGGACCCGGCCGCACGCCCCGGAGGCCGTCGTCTCGCCCGCCGCCGCCATGGTGACCGGGCCCGCCTCCGTGCTGCCGTAGTGCTCCAGGTAGGGGACCCGGCAGACCGCCTCGAAGGACGCGCGGAACCCGGGCCCCGCCGCGGCGCCCGCGCTGATGCAACCCCGCAGCGCGGGGGCGCCGAGTCCGACGCCGACCCCGCCGTCCTCCTCACCCCGGACCGCGTCGAGCAGCGTCGCATACGTCGTCGGGACCCCGCCGAGCAAGGTGAACGAGGCTTCCCCGCGGCGCAGTTCGCCGAGCACGCCCGCCACCGAGAACCGGGGCAGCAGCACCGTGCTCGCCCCCACCGCGGTCACCCCGAGGAAGCACACCACCTGGCTCATCGCGTGATGGAGGGGCAACGGCCACAGCACGCGGTCCCGTTCGGACAGGCCCAGGACACCGACGAGACCCGTCGCGACCGGCGACAGGCGGTTGCGCTGGGTGGACAGGACGCCTTTGGGCACGCCGGAGGAGCCCGAGGTGTAGAGCAGCCAGGCCACTTCGTCCAGTCCGAGATCGTCCCGGGCCGGCGTCCGCGGCTCCGTGCCCGCCAACTCCTCGTACCGCAGCGCACCGCCCGCGACCGTGCCGGCACCGCCCGCCGGCTCCGCGAGGCCCTCGCACGCAGGCCCACTCCCCGCCCCGCCCTCGTCGTCGCCGCCTTCGGCCACCACCACGGTCAGCCCGGGCCGCGACGACAGCGTTGGCCGCCGCGTCAGACAGGCGTCGTCGGTGAGGAGCACCCGTGCCCCGCTGTCGTCCAGCAAGCGGGACAGCTCCTCCGCCGAACTCCCGGGGTCCAGCGGCACGCCCACGCCGCTCGCCCGGGTGACGGCGAGCAGGCCCTCGACCGCCTCGACGCGGTTGCCGAGCAGCACGGCCACCCGGTCACCGCGCGCCACGCCGAGTCCGGCCAGGTGACCGGCCAGCCGTGCGGTCCGCCGGGCCAGCTCCCGGTACGTCACACGCCTGAACGGGTCCTGGAAGCAGACCTTGTCCCCGAGCCGCCGAGCGTGGTCCCCGAGCAGTTCCGGCAGCGGTGTGACGATGTCGGCGTGCGTGCCCACTGCTTAACCTCCTTGAGACGAGCTGTTGTTGAGGACGACGGTGTGATCGCCGCGGTTGCCGTCCGAAGGGCGGAGGCGGTCCGGTAGCGGCAGCGGCGGCCGGCTCCACGGCGGCACCGGCAGGCCGACGCCAGCTCCGTCCACCGGCCTTTCCCGCGATCGGACTCAGCCGCCGGCCCCGGCCCCGGCCCCGTTCCCGCGCCGGCGGCCCGGTGGGTCCGCGAGGGCGTCCCGTACGAGTTCGAGGGGGTGGCGCGCGGCGTGGTGCGTGGTGTGGGCGATCTGCTGGCGGCACGAGACGCCGGTGGCCGTGACGACGGTGGTCGGGGGCTCGGCGGCGAGCGCCGGGACGAGGCGGTCGCGGGCGATGCGCAGCGACAGGTCGTAGTGCTCGGCCTCGAAGCCGAAGGAGCCGGCCATTCCGCAGCAGCCGGCATCCAGTTCGGTGACGTGGGCGCCGGGGATGCGGCGCAGCAGGGCCACCGTGGCGGCGGTGCCGACCTCCGCCTTCTGGTGGCAGTGCCCGTGGTAGACGATGCGCCCACCGGCGTAGGGGTTGTCGGGGCGCAGGTGGAGCCGCCCGGCGTCGATGGCCTCGGTGAGCAGTTCCTCGGTCTGCCGGACGCGTGCGGCGACCTCGCGGACCTCCGGGGCGTCGGGATGCAGACGGAGGTGCTCGTCGCGCAGGGTGAGGAGGCAGGAGGGTTCGCATCCGGTGATCGGGCCGTCGGTGGCGGCCAGTCGGCGGGTGAGGGCGAGCGAGGCCGTCGCGGCGCGGTCGAGCAGGCCCTTGGAGTAGGCGGCCCGGCCGCAGCAGCCGCGGCTCTCCAACCGGACCGCCCAGCCGGCGCGTTCGAGGAGTTCGATGGCGGCCCGGCCGACCGCCGGCTCGGTGTAGGTGGTGAAGGAGTCCGCGAGGAAGGTGACGGTTCCCAACGGTGCCTGCCGGCCGGGCGCGATGCGGTGCTGATACCAGCGGACGAGGTTGCCGCGGAGCGGGAGGGGGAGCGGGCGGTCGGCGGCGAGGCCGAGCCGCTGCGCCAGCACATGGCGGGCGCCGGGGATGTGTTGGAGCAGGGCGGGGAGGGGGGCGGTGGCGGAGCCGAGGCGGTTGAGCGTCCGGACGGCGCCGAAGAGACGGCTGCGCAGCGGGACGCCGTGCAGGTCGTGGCGGTGCGAGAGGGCCTCGGCCTTGAGGGCGGCCAGGTCGACGCCGAGCGGGCACTCGCTCCGGCACGCCTTGCACATCAGGCACAGGTCGAGGACCTCGTGCAGGCGGTCGTCCCCGAGCGCGGCCCTGGGGTCGGGCGCGGACAGCGCTTTGACGAGGGCGCCGGCGCGTCCCCGGGTGGCGTGCTGCTCCTCACGGGTCGCCATGTAGGACGGGCACATGGTGCCGTGCGCGTCCTTGCGGCACAGTCCGATGTTCATGCACCGGTCGGCGGCGCCGCGCATCCCACCGGTGTCGGCGAAGTCCAGGCGGGTGCGCAGTCCGGGAGCGGGGGGCAGGGCGGGGTCGCGCAGGTGGTCGGTCATCGGCCCGGCGTCGACGATCTTGCCGGGGTTGAGGCGGGCGTCGGGGTCGAAGAGGCGTTTCACCGCGCGCATCGCGTCGTAGAGCTCGTCGCCGAACAGCCGGCGGTTGAACTCGCTGCGGGCCAGCCCGTCGCCGTGTTCGCTGGAGTTGGCTCCGCCGTACTCCGCGGCGAGGTCGCGGACCTCCTCGGCGACGGCGCGCAGCGCGGCGACCCGTGCGGGGTCGGTGAGGTCGACGAACGGGCGGATGTGCAGGCAGCCGACGGAGGCGTGGCCGTAGAAGCCGGCGGTCATGTCGTGCCGGTCGAGGATCTCCTTGAAGCGGCGGGTGTAGGCGGGCAGGTGGGCGGGGTCGACGGCGGTGTCCTCGACGAAGGCCAGGGGGCGGTGGGTGCCCGAACCGGCGGCCATCAGCAGACCGAGCGAGGACTTGCGGACTTTGAGCAGGGCGGCCTGATCGCCGGGCGTCTCGGCGGTCAGGGTGTGGTAGCCGTGGCCGTGACG
The DNA here is from genome assembly GCA_001418405.1 of Streptomyces diastatochromogenes. Lineage (GTDB taxonomy): Bacteria > Actinomycetota > Actinomycetes > Streptomycetales > Streptomycetaceae > Streptomyces > Streptomyces albulus_C. Next base: position 45,703 of record LIQL01000130.1, read on the forward strand.
CCGCCACCGGCCCGCCAAGTCGGCCAGTCGGCAGCGGAGTTCTTCCTCGTCGTCGCCGGTGAGGCTGACGAAGAGCAGGGCCTCGGGGGTGCCGTGCAGGAGTGCGTCGAGCGAGGCGTATTCGATCTTGCGGCGGGCGAGGTCGAGGATGGTGCGGTCCATCAGCTCCACGGCCGCGGGATCGCAGGCGAGGGCGTCGCCGGTGGCCTCGACGGCGGCGGCGACGGAGGCGAAGTGGCCGACGGCGAAGACGGTGCGGGCGGGCTGGGGGACGAGGCGGACCTCGGCTGCGGTGACGAGGGCGAGGGTGCCCTCGGAGCCGACCAGGAAACGGGCCGGGTCGAAGGGGCGTCCGGCGCCGGCGTCGGCGGCGACGCGGTCGAGGCGGTAGCCGCCGGCCCGGCGCCAGTGGGTGGGGTAGCCGGTGGCGATGGCGTCGGCGTGTGCCGCGGCGAGGGCGGGCAGTTCGCGGTGGATGCGGCCGTCCAGGGTGGCGCGGGCGGCGCGCCGGGCGCGTTCGGGCTCGGGCACGGGGGCGAGGCGTGCGCTCGTGCCGTCGGAGAGGACCACCTCCAGAGCCAGGACGTGGTCGATGGTCATGCCGTGCCGCAGCGAGCCGCTGCCCGCGGAGTTGTTGCCGAGCATGCCGCCGAGGGTGGCCCGGTTGCTGGTGGAGGTGTCCGGCCCGAAGACGAGGCCGTGCGCGGCGGCGGCGCGGTTGAGCTGGTCCTGGACGACGCCGGGTTGGACCCGGGCGGTGCGGGCGGCGGGGTCGAGGTCGGTGATCCGGTCGAGGTGGCGGGAGAAGTCGAGGACCAGGCCGGCGCCGACGGTCTGTCCGGCGAGGCTGGTGCCGGCACCGCGGGCGGTCACGGTGGTGTCGTGTGCGGCGGCGGCGCGCACGGCCGCGGCGACGTCCTCGGCGTGCCGCGGGAAGGCGACGCCGAGCGGGGTGATGGCGTACATGCTGGCGTCTCGGGAGTACAGGTGGCGGGTGTAGTCGTCGAAGGCGACCTCCCCGTCGAGGTCGCGCACGAGGCGCCGCCGCAGCGCCTCGCCGGCGGCGCTCATGCCGACACCCCGTTCCGGTCGGCCCCGCGCGTGCGAGGCCCGCACCGTTCGAAGGGAGTTTCGCCCTTCTTGTCCATGCCGTCCATGTGGTTCATGAGGTGCTCATTGCGTCGAGCGCGGCGGTGAGTCCTGCCGGGTCGGCCGGGAGGCCGTGGGCGGCCAGGCCCATCTGGACGCCGGCCAGCGCCCCGGCGAGTTGCAGGTCGCTCAGCTGCCCCAGGTGGCCGATGCGGAACACCCGCCCGGCGAGCCGCCCGAGGCCGTTGCCGAGGGACATGTCGTAGCGGTCCAGGACGGTGGCGCGGAACGCGTCGGCGTCCTGGCCGTCCGGCATCAGCACGGCGGTCAGGGTGGACGAGTGTGCGCGCGGGTCGGCGCAGAGCACGGTCAGGCCCCAGCCGCGGACGGCGGCGCGGGTCGCGGCGGCGTGCCGCGCGTGCCGGGCGAAGACCTGCGGCAGGCCCTCCGCCGCCAGCAGGTCGAGGGCGACGTCGAGGCCGTAGAGCAGGTTGGTGGCCGGGGTGTAGGGGAAGCTGCCGTGTTCGGCGGTGTCGAGCAGGGGGTCCCAGTCCCAGTAGGCGCGGGGCAGGCGGGCGGTGCGGTGGGCTTCGAGGGCGCGCGGACCGATGGCGTTGAGGCCGAGTCCCGGTGGGAGCATCAGGCCCTTCTGGGAGCCGGCGACGGTGACGTCGACGCCCCACTCGTCGTGCCGGTACTCGGTGGAGCCGAGCGAGGAGACGGTGTCGACCAGGAACAACGCCGGATGTGATGCCTCGTCAAGTGCCCTGCGCAGCAGGGGAACAGGGCTGGTGACGCCGGTTGAGGTCTCGTTGTGGACGACGCAGACGGCCTTGATGCGGTGCTGCGGGTCGTGGGCGAGCCGGGCGGCGAGGGTGGCGGGGTCGGCGCCGTGGCGCCAGTCGCCGGGGACGACTTCGACGTCGAGGCCGAGACGTTCGGCCAGCTCCTGCCAGAGCACCGCGAAGTGGCCGGTCTCGAAGAACAGCACCCGGTCGCCGGGGCTGAGGGTGTTGACCAGGGCGGCCTCCCAGGCTCCGGTGCCCGAGCTGGGGTAGAGGGCGATCGGTCCGGTCGTGCCGAAGACCGGGCCGAGGCGGGTCACCACGTGCCGGGCCAACTCGGCGAAGGCAGGCCCACGGTGGTCGATGGTGGGCGCGGCGAGCGCGCGCAGCACCGGGTCGGGGACGTTGGTGGGGCCCGGGATCTGGAGGAAGTGGCGGCCGGCGGTGTGGAACGAACTGGTCTGCCGTTGGGGGGAGTTCACGTGAGCGGTCCCTTCCCTGGAGGGTTGTGCCGTGTGGTGGCACGCTGTACCGTCTCAAGGCACGAGGAGCGTAGGGCCGTTCTCTGGAGGGAGTCAACGGTGCAGAACGTGCGAAACGCGCTGCGCGTGTTGGAGGAGGTGGCCGAGCGCCAGCCGATCGGCGTCGCCGACCTGGCGCGCGCGATGGACCTGCCGAAGAGCTCGGTGCAGCGCACGCTCGGCACGCTGCACGAGGCGGGTTGGATACGTCCCGCCGAAGGCCGCCCGACCCGCTGGCAGGTGACCGCCAAGGCGCTGCACGTGGGCCGCCGCGCCACCGGCGAATTGGGGCTGCGGGACGCCGCGGTGCCGGTGATGGAGGAGCTGCGGGCGCGTACGGACGAGACGGTCCACCTGGCGGTGCCGGAGGGCGAACGGGTCGTGCTCGTCGAACGGTTGGAGACCAGTCAGCCGGTGCGGATCATCCTCCCACTGGGGCAGGTCCTGCCGGTGCACGCGTCGGCGAACGGCAAGGCGGTGCTGGCGGCCCGGTCGGACGCGGAGGTGGCGGAGCAACTGGCCGGCGGGCTGGCCCGGTTCACGGAGACGACGGCGACGGACCCGGCGGCGCTGCGTGCGGAGGTCGACGAGATCAGGGCGCGTGGTTGGGCGGTGAACCGCGGTGAGTGGCGGGCGGACGTGTCCGCGGTGGCGGCGGCGGTGCTGGGCGAGTCCGGACGCCCGGTGGCGAGCCTCAGTGTGAACGTGCCGACCGCTCGACTGACGGACCCGATGCGGGACCGGTTCGGGGCGCTGGTCGCCGAGGCGGCGGGACGACTGAGCGAGGCGCTGGGTGGGCGCCCGGGGCGCTCGGCATCGAGAAGGGCGTGACACGGGGCCTCTTGACGGCAGCAGCACACGCACCCATGCTCTCCGGCTGACGGAAAATAGTATCCGAATTGCGGAATTCCGTCATGCCGTTCGTGCGTTCGCGGACGGATCGAGCACTCCGAGCCCCGGCCCGCTCGGCCGGAGAGAGCGAGTCTCGCCGTGTACCGTCAAGTCACCGATCCCTTAGGCAACTTGGGGCTCACCGCGCTGCTGGCCGCCGCCCCACTCCTGGTCCTCCTGATACTGCTGGGCGTGCTGCGAATGGCCTCCCACCGGGCCGCCCTGTGGAGCCTGGCCAGTGCCGTCGTCATCGCCCTCGCCGCCTACCGGATGCCGCCCGGCCAGATCGCGGCCGGTGCCGCGGAGGGAGCGGCGTTCGGCCTCTTCCCGATCGTCTGGATCATTCTCAACGCGGTGTGGATCAACAAGCTCCAGCGCGCCTCCGGCCACTTCGACCTCATCGGCCGGACCTTCACCTCGCTCTCCCCGGACCCCCGCGTACAGGCCCTCGTCGTCGCCTTCTGCTTCGGCGCCATGATCGAGTCACTGTCGGGGTTCGGCACCCCCATCGCCATCACCTCGATCATCCTGCTGGGCCTCGGCCTGACCCCGCTCCGCGCCGCCGCCGTGGCCGCCTTCGCCAACACGGCGCCGGCCGCCTTCGGTTCGGTCGGCAACCCCATCCAGGCGCTCGCCAAGGCCACCGGCCTCCCCGAACACGACCTCGGCGCCATGGTCGGCCGCCAGTCAGCGGTGATCGCCGTGCTGGTCCCCTTCTTCCTCCTGCTGATCCTGGACGGGCGCCGCGGGCTGCGCGAGGTCTGGCCGGCGGCACTGGTGGCCGGCGTGGCCTTCGGGGTCGGCCAGTACGTGTGCGCGAACTTCTTCACCTACCAACTGACCGACGTCACGGCCGGCCTCGTCTCGGTGCTGGCCCTCGTGGTCCTCCTGCGCTTCTGGCGCCCCGCCGGGACCCACCCCGCAGCCGACTCCGTCCCACGACCGGGGACGGCCCCGCGCCTCCCGCTCCTCCAGGCGTTCGCCCCGTACGCGCTGCTCATCGTGGCGTTCGCGCTGGTGTCGGTGGACGGCCCGGTGGCCCGCTTCGTCGCGGCGCGCGGCACCTCGTTCCCCTGGCCGGGACTCGACGTCCGCACCGCCGACGGTACGCTTCCCAAGGCGGCGGTCTACGACTTCAACTGGCTCGGAACGGGCGGTACGGTGCTGCTGGCCGTCGGCGTGCTGACGGTCCTGATCCTGCGGGTCCGGCCCGGCCGCGCGCTGCGCGCCTACGGTGAGGCGTGCGTCCAGATCCGCTGGGCCGCGCTGTCCATCGGCTGCGTCCTGGCCCTGTCCTACGTCATGAACCTCTCCGGCATGGCCGTCTCCCTGGGTGCCTGGCTGGCCGGGACGGGCGGTGCGTTCGCGCTGCTGTCGGGCTTCCTGGGCTGGTTCGGGGTGGCGTTGACCGGGTCGGACACCTCGTCCAACGCCCTGTTCGGCGCGATGCAGGTCGCCGCGGCGCACCGGGTCGGCATGGACGGCCTGTTGGCGGCGGCGACGAACAGCACCGGCGGCGTACAGGGCAAGGCCGAGGCCATGCAGAACCTCGCGATCGCCTCAAGCGCAGTCGGACTGACGGGCCGGGAGGGCGAGATCCTACGGAAGGTGATCGGCTGGAGCCTGTGCGTCCTCGCAGCGCTCTGCCTGGTGGCCTGGGCGCAGACGACACCGTTGCTGAACTGGATGGTGGTGGGCCGGTGACCGTACGCACCGCCGGGAGAGGTTCGGCCCTCGGTAGCCTTTCTCCTCATGACGCGTGCTTGGATCTTGCCGGTGTTGTTGGTGCTCTGCGGCTCGGTCATTGCGACCGGGCAGTTCCTCAGCGGGTCTCCCATCGCGGCCGCAACACTGCTGTTGCTGTTCGTGCTGCTCGCAGCGGTGAACTCGCCGCTGGCCTTTCCCAGGTCGACCGGTGCCTCCGACGCACAGCGCCGTAGCGCGGCCGATGGCCGGCCGATCGTCTACTGGCGTCCGGGCTGCACGTACTGTCTCCGCTTGCGCCTCCGCTTGGGCCGCCACGCCCGCCAGCTGCATTGGGTCAACATCTGGCGTGATCCGGCGGGAGCGGCAACGGTGCGGGCGGCCAACGACGGCAACGAGACCGTGCCGACCGTCGTCGTGGCCGGCCGGCCGCACACCAACCCCGATCCCGCGTGGGTGCGTGAACAGCTCTCCCGCCCCGCTTGAACAAGAGCGGTGCCCCAGCCGAGGGCGACGGCGTGGGAAGCTCCACGTCCATCTCCGCCTGGCCGGACCACGGAGCAGGCCCCGGCGGGGGCGCCGTTGACCAGCTCTCCAGCCGTAGGGAGGCCCGGATGACTTGCGAGGGGACCTGTAGATAGACCATGCCGGGCGCCGAGACCAGCCACCTCGATAAGTCCGCGTTCGGGGTGTGGGTGTCCACACTGGTGTCGACCAGCCCGAAGATGCGGTGGTTCGGGGAGACCGTGGTCTCGAACGCGTCCAGGAGCCTGCTCAACTGCGCACCTCTCAGGGCTGATCGGGGTCGAGCGAAACCTAACAACACCGCAGAGGTCGAGGGGCGGGGCCTTCGTGCCACGCATACACCGCATCCCGCTCCGACGACCCGAACCGGATGGCGACCGGGGCGCCAGTCAGCAGGTCAGCCGGTGGGTGTGCCGACCTGATCGCGTTCGAGCGTGCCGCGCAGGGTCGACAGGGCCTGCGCGACTGCCGACAGGGCGGGGGCGTCCAGGGCGTCTCCGAGGAGCTCGGCCAGGCCGCCCGTGACGGTCCGTTCCGACTCCTCGACGAGCCGCGCGCCGTCGTCGGTCAGGGCCAGCAGGGAGGACCTGCGGTCCGCCGGGTTCGGCCGACGAGCGGCCCAACCGTGCTTCTCCAGGCGGTCGATGCCCTTGCTGGTCGCCCCGACGCCGATGGCGAACTCGGCGGCGAGGTCCGCCACCCGGCATCCGGGGTGGTCGCGCAGGTAGCTCAGGAACTCGTACTGCGAGGTGACGATCCCGTGCCGCTCGCGGAGACGGTCGTTGAGGGCGTTGTACAGGCGCGTCTCGCACCGGACCAGGTCGGCGAACAGTCCGGAGAAGTCAGCTGCGGCGCGCTCTCCGCTCGATGTATATTCCACGGCATATAGTGTACAGGAAGCTACTTCTGGCAGGAGTATGTCCATGAGCAGGGAACAGCGCATCCGAGTCGACGAGATCCTGCGGCAGCCAGGCGCCGGGGGACCCCGGGCAGTCGAGGAACTCCGGGCCGGCTTCCGGCAGTTGATGGCCCAGATGATCGTGCCCCACAGCAGCATCCGCACCGCGCCGACGACGCTCGGCGACCGGCCCGCGCTGCGCGTCGAGCCGAGGAGGGCGTCGGACCGAGGAGCGGACGCGGGCCCCGACGCCGGGACGATCCTGTACTTCCACGGCGGCGGCTGGGTCTTCGGCTCGCCCGAGACCGCCCTGTCGCTGACCGGGAACCTCGTCGCCAGGACCGGCCTAGCGGCGTACTCGCTGGACTACCGGCTCGCCCCCGAACACCCCTTCCCGGCCGCGATCGAGGACGGCCTGAGCGCCTACCGGGCCCTCCTCGACCGCGGCGAGGATCCCTCGGCCATCGTCGTCGCGGGCGACTCCGCCGGCGGCGGCCTCGCCGTCACCACCTGCCTCGCCGCCCGGGACGCGGGCCTTCCGCTGCCCGCCGCCCTCCTCGCCTTCTCCCCAGGCACCGACGCCACCCGGACCGGCGCAAGCATGGACACCAAGGAAGACATCGACCCGATCTTCACCCGTGCGGCCCTCGAACACACCGGAGCCATGCACCTCGCCGGCGCCGACCCGCGCCAGCCCCTGCTGAGCCCGGCCGTCCACGCCGACCTGACCGGCCTTCCCCCGATGCTGATCCAAGTCGGCACCAACGAGATGCTGCTGGACGACTCCACCCGCCTGGCCGCACGGGCGAGCGCGGCGGGCGTGGACGTCATCCTCGACGTCACCGCCGACGTGCCGCACGTGTTCCAGTCGTTCGCCGGCGTCCTCGACGAGGCGGACGAGGCGTTGGACCGTGCCGCCCTCTTCCTGCGCCAGCGGATCAGGGGCGGAGGCGGCCCGCGGACGTCGGTCGGGTAGGGGCGGGCGGCGAGATGCACAAGCGGAAGGACTCCTACGAGTAGTGCGGATGATCTTTCACTGAGTACGGTGAACCATCAGATGGCGGGCGGCTGTTCGTAGGTCGCCTCGTGGTTCCGCGCTCGCCCGTTGGCGCTTGCCCTGCACGAAAACACCTCTGCGGCCAGGAAGGTGCCCCGAGGAACGACGTCTCGTTCCCCGGCCGCGAGGCGGTGCGCGGCGCCGAACGGGGCAAGCGTGCACCGCAGACGCCGCAGAGGCCAGAAAGTGAGCAGACAGATGCAACCGACGTTCGTACTGGTTCACGGATCCTTCGCGAACTCCTTCTCCTTCGCACCACTCCAAGCCGAACTCGGCCTCCTCGGCCACCGCTCCGTCGCCGTTGACCTGCCAGGCCACGGGTTCGCCGCGACGTTCCCACGCGCCTACCAGGCACCGCAGGACCTCGAAGGGCTCGCCACCACGCCTGGGGCCATCAAGGGCGTCACGCTCGCCGACACCGCCGCGCACCTCATCGGGACGTTGGAGCGGGCCAAGCGGAACGGGCCCGTCATCCTGGTCGCCCACAGCCGTGGCGGCATGACGGCCACCGTCGCGGCCAACCAGCGGCCCGACCTGATCGACCGCATCGTCTACGTCTCCGCCTGGTGCCCCGTCGACCTCGACGTCAGCGCCTACTATGCCGAGCCCGAGATGGCCACGGTCGACTCCACAGGCATAGCGTCGGCGATGGTCGGCAATCCCGCCGAGCTCGGGCTGTTGCGCGCCAACTTCCGCACTGCCGAGCCCGGCGTACTCGCGGCCTTCAAGGCAGCCTTCCTCGCCGACGGGACGGACGAGGAGTTCATGGTCTTCCTCAACACCTTTCAGCCCGACGAGAGCCTCGACGTCGGCACTTGCGACGACCGGGCGCAGGCCGACACCTGGGGCCGGATCCCCAAGGTGTACGTCCGGCTCACCGAGGACACCAGCGTGCCGCTCGCCATGCAGGACCGGATGATCCGCGAGGGCGACGCGCTGACACCGGAGAACCCCTACGACGTCCGTACGCTCACGAGCAGCCACCTGAAGTGGCTGGTCGACCCGGCACCGGCGGCCCGGCTCCTGGGCGAACTCGCCGAACTCTAGCCTTCGCCTGCCGGATCGCGATCGGATGCAGATGACGAGAGCGGCGGCGGTGACGACGCCGAGGTGGACGTCCCTGCCGGCTCTCTCCAACGTGTTGCGATCCTCGTACCGTCCCTTGCCGAAGCCGAAGCCGAAGCCGAAGCCGAAGCCCGAAGCCCGAAGCCCGAAAGCCGTGCGCCGAGCGCGCGTCACCCGTGTTGCCTGAGGCAGCTTCTCAGCTACGCGGTGGGGAGGACCTGGGGAAGCGCCTTGGAGAACATCTCGTACGCATCCAACAGACTTTGCCGCTGCTCAAGCCAACGCTGGTGCAAGGCCGAGTCGATGTCCGCAACGTGCGAAGGGCTGCGCCGGAGAGCGTCTATGGCCTTGAGGGCCGTTTCGAGTCGTCGGAGGGCCGCACCCGAGATCTCCTCTAGCTCCGTCACCTGACACACCACCACGTTGTCGAAGTGCCCCCTCAGTACCTCCCCTTCCGCTCTCCGCAGCTTGTCGCGCACTTCGGTCAGCGCCCGTCTGTTGCGAAGGGCGTACATCAACTCATCGAGCGCATCGACGGCCTCCCCGAGCTTCACCTGGAAGGCGAGGCAGCTCTGCCGGCGCCATTCGTCATGCTGGAGGCGCCTCTCCTCCGTCTTCCCCTGCTTGTCCAACTCGCCTTGCTGAAGCAGCTGAACACGAGCCCCACGCGCTGCCAGCCCTGCCCCCGCAGCAGCACCTGCCGCACTCGCGAATCCCGCCAAGCCAGCGGCCCAGACCGCGGCGACCCCCTGATCCATGCACAGGATTTTGCCGTGTCGGTTGCGGGAACGGAAGCGAGTCGCGATCGACGGCCCGCGCAGATCAGGATGAGTCTGCGCTGAGAGGCGGCCAGTCAGTTGGCGGTCGAGGTGCCGATGCCGTGCAGCAGGGTCTCGACGACGCGGGTGGCGAGGGAGTCCAGGGCGGCGTCGGTGTCCGGGGCCTGTGAGGCGGCCTCGTGGATCAGGGCGTAGTAGACGCGCCGCGCCCAGTCGAGATCGGTGTCGGGCGGGAGCACGCCGGCGTCGCGCAGGCGGACGAACAGCTGCGCGCACTGAGCGAGTACGTCGGCGTGGACGCGGGCGACCTCGGGGGCATCGGTGGGCAGGGCGCCCATGGCGAAGCCCCATCCGGTCTTCACGCGGAGCACGTTCGCGGTGACCTGGTAGAGCGCGACGGCGGGTGGGGCGGTCTGTGGCCGGGCGGCCTCGACGGCTTCGTGGAACCGCTGCGTCGCCCATGCGGCGAGCGCCGTGATCAATGCCTCCCGGGACGCGAACCGCCGGTGCACGGTGGTCCGTGCGACGCCTGCGGCCTCGGCGATCTGCTCCATCGTGGCCGCCGGGTTGGCGGACAGCACCTGCTCGCCGGCTTCGAGGATCGCGCGCACGGTCCGCTCGGTGTCGGCGCGCAGCGGTTTCGGGGAGGCGGGCGGCGCCATGGGCGGGTCCTTCCAGGAGAACGGCAACCGCAAGAGTACGTCAGAGAGGCAACTCAACCAAGACTTGCAACATCGATGACGCATGTTCTAGCTTTTCTGCATCATAAAAGATGCGATCGGCGATGGAGGAGCACCATGGATCTGCAGTTGAACGGCAAGACCGCTCTGGTCACGGGCGCCAGTCGGGGTATCGGGCTGGCCGTCGTCCACGCCCTGGCAGCCGAAGGCGTGCGCGTGGTCGCCGCCGCCCGCACCCCCACCCCGGAACTGGCGGCGGCCGGCGCGATGCCGGTGGCGGCCGACCTGTCCGACCCCGCCACAGCCGCACGCCTGGTCACCGAGGCCGTCGCCGAACTGGGCGGCCTCGACATCCTGGTCAACAACGTCGGCGGCGGAGACGGCGGCCTCAACGGCGGCTTCCTGGACCTGACCGACGCCCAGTGGGACCAGGTGGTGGACCTGAACTTCTTCGCCACCGTCCGTGTCACCCGCGCCGCCCTGCCCGCCCTGGCGGCCGCCCGCGGTGCGATCGTCAACGTGTCGTCGATCGGGGCCCGCGTCCCGCACGGCGGCCCCGTCGCCTACACCACCGCCAAGGCTGCGCTCACCGCGTTCGGCAAGGCCCTGGCCGAGGAGTTCGGCCCGCAGGGGGTGCGGGTGAACACCGTCTCCCCGGGGCCGGTCCGCACTGACATGTGGGAGAGCCCGACCGGCTACGGCGCCGAACTCGCCACCGCCATGAGCATCCCCCACGCCGACCTCCTGGCCGGACTGCCGGCCGCGATGGGCATGCTCATCAACCGCCTCGTCGAACCCGACGAGGTCGCCTCCCTCGTTGCCTACCTGGCCTCGCCCCGCGCCGCCGCCACCACCGGCACCGACCACTTCATCGACGGCGGAGCCGTCAAAACCGCCTAGGAAAAGCCCTGTTCACCCTGGCTTGCCGCACAGGAACGAAGGGCCGGGCTCAGACGGTGCGCGGGCTCGTGGAGTACACCGTCTCCTGGCCTTCAGGGTGTCGACGCCTTGCGTCGCCGCTACGAACGCCAGCCCCGAGCACTTCCGTGCGGCTGGGATGGCACGTTCTGCTGGGGCGCTCTCACCGGGCGGCGCCACTCCACGGGTTGGTGTATTTGGCGCCGTGGGCCTTGGGTGCTCTGCCGCGTCTGCCCGTTGGCTCGGCCGTGGGTGCGCGTCGCCCCGAATGAGGCTCCTGGCGGGCCTGCTGACGGCAAGACAGGTGTGGTGACCCCGGCCCACCCCCGTGGGGGCCGGGGTGATGCTGATCCTCTGTGGACGAGGGGGGTTCTGTCAATTAATTGGTGATCGATCTAGCCAACCCCTAGTCTTTTGACCGACTTGCCTCATTTGCGAGAGATGCTATTTCCAATTAATTGGAGACGCGGCTGCCGAGGCGCGTATCGGCTCGCCTAGGATCCAGACCGTGTCGATACGAAAGCGGGAGTAGGAGTGCAACCACCCGAGCAAGGGGGCGCGGCCGAACGGTTCGCTCAGCGGTTCAACCGCTTGAACGAGTCGATCTACCCCGCGACGCAGGCGAGGCCGTACACCGAACAGGAAATCGCAGACCAGATCCAGATGTCGGTCAGTCAGGTCAACAACCTGCGCAACGGCAGATCCGTGCCGCGCGGCGACCGGGCCATGAGGCTCGCCGCCCTCTACGGGGTTCGGCTCGACTACTTCTTCCTCCCGGACGACGCCGAGTACGTCAGGGAAGTGGAGCAGCATCTCCTCGCCATCGACGTGGAACGTCGCGGACTCCCTCAGATGCGAGCCAACCGGACGGCTGGCTCCGGCGGTGGCGCCGCCAGTGGCGCAGAGAGTCCGCTTGACGACGAGGTTCGGCACATCGCCGAAGGGTTGGCCGAACTGCCCAGTGAATTCCGCGACGTGGTCGGTACGCTCGTCGACACGCTGCGCGAGCGCATGGGCCTGCAACCCCGCGGCAGGAGATCACGGTGAATCGGCCCGAAGTTGTGACGACGTGGCAGATACCAGAGGGTTGGGCTGGCGACATGGGAATCCGGGCTGAGCGACAGCGAGTGAGGAAGATCCTTCGCGATCTCGGACTACCCGCTCACCCCACCCTTCAGGAACTCTGCTCCGCCTACGAGCAGCGAACGGGGCGCACGCTGCACCTCATCGAACGCGAGGTCCGTCCCGGCGAACCCTCGGGTGAGTACGAACAGTATCTGGGCGAGGACCGCATCTACTACCCAAAGGGCACCAGCCTGGCGCACCAGGCCCTGGTGAAGTGCCATGAACTCGCCCATCTCCTCCTGCACCATGCGCCCCGTCACAACGCCATCGATCCGGACGTCGTCCGGCGGGTCCTCGGGCGCTCCCACTACGCGGATCCGGCCGAACACGAAGCCGAGACGGTCGGCACGCTCCTCTACTTGGAGCTGAACCTCGAACCGGAGGACGGGGCGGCGGCACACATCGCGCCCGCGCTGATCCACCGGGAAGGGCGTCATGCCTAGCAAAGAGACCGCCTACGACCTCGCGTACACGGTCGTGGGCCTGAGCCTCTACCTCCTGGCCCTCTACAAGGGGCGCGCCTGGCTCAGCGAACGGATCCCGAGCCTGCTCCTCATGACGGGGGCCGCACTGTCCGCCGGTAGCGGCTTCCTGGTGGCGGCGCCGCACAACTACCGGCTGATCGACCAGCTCGCGGGGATCTCGAACCTCGCCACGTACGTCGTCTACAGCGCTATCACCGTGTGCTGCGCCTTCTACCTCCTGATCGTGATGCTCTGGAAGGGCGCATCCGCCAATGGGGGCAGCTCCGCCACCTCTGAAGTCCGTAGGCAGGCGGAAATCGATCGCCTCCGCCGCGCCGCTCGTTGGGTTGCGCCCCTCTACGCCGTCATCCTCTTGCTGATGACGGCTCTCTTCTTCACCGTAGAGCTACCGACCGGCGAAAGACCGCTGGACTTCGACACCACCTACGCCGAGCAACCCACCATCACGGCATTCCTGATGATCTATCAGGCGGGTTACGGGCTCGGTATCTGGTCGATGGCCTATTTCGCGTGGCGGCACTCCCGCCGGATGACGGACCGGCTGCTCCGCACCAGTCTCACCTGCACGGCGATCGGCTGCGTCTTCGTCGCGATGTACGGCGTCTTGAAGATCATCGCCATTGTCGGCGTCAATGCCGGACTTCCCTCAATGGAGCCCATCAGCAACACCCTTGCCCCCGCGGCCGCTTCGGTGGGCGGCGACATCGTCCTGTACGGATGGGTGTACAGCGCGCTGAAGGCGCGCCGCCACCGCAACCAGGAGTTCCACGCCCTGGAGATACTCTGGAGGACGGTGACGCGGATAGACCCCGGCCTCATCCTGAAGAACCGGGTGCCGCGCTCGGAGTGGGGTCAGCAGGTCATGGCAGTCCGACGGGCCGGAGAGATCCGTGACGGTCAACTGTCCTTGCGCCCATGGGTCTCTCCCGACGTGGTGGACACGGCCAGGCGCATCGCGGAAGACGAGGACCTCCGGCCGTCACAACGCGAAGCGCTGGCGGCTGCCGCGGCGCTCCGTGCGGCGCTGCGGGCCAGGGAGGAGGGGACCGTCCCCTCCCCGGCGTGCGACCATCTCCCGGGCATAGAGGTCCCTCCGCACGCCGAGCGGCAGCACCTCATCATGGTCGGGAAATACCTGCACAGCGCACTTGTCGACAAGGTCCTGGCCGCCTCCCCATGACGCGCACAAGACGGAATGACGAGATGCATCCAATGAGCGAAAAAGCCGGGTGACCTTCAGTGCCATGGACAATTGAGGAAGAGCAGGAAGCCCAAGCGGTCTACCGGGAAATGGCGCTCACGCACTTCCCCGGCGATGTGAAGCTCGGACTGAACCTCGGCTTCTACCGCACCTTCGCCGTCCCCTCCATCGCCCGCGTGCTGGCCGGCACGGGAAAGCTGACCAAGCAGCCGCGCGTTCGGGCGAAGGCCACCGGCGAGCTCATGTACACCCTCATCGAGCACGGACTGGACACCGGCGAGGGGGAGGCGGCAGTACAGAAGCTGATCCGGCTTCACTCGGGCCTTGCCGTCTCCAACGAGGACTTCGTCTACGTACTGGCAGCCTTCTGCATCACGCCCATCCGCTGGATCGACACCCACGGTTGGCGTCGAACGAACCAGACCGAGAAGAGAGCGACCCACACGTTCTACTCACTCCTGGCCGAGCGGATGGGCATCACGGACGTCCCCGACTCCTTCGAGGAATTCACCGCATGGATGGACGCATTCGAAGTCAGGACGTTCCGCAGCACCGCAGAAGGGCACAGCCTCGTCACGGCGACCCGGTCCCTGCTGTCCGATCGCATGCCCCGACTCCTCTCACCGCTGGCCAACGGGATCTTCACGTGCCTTCTCGGAGAGCGACTCCGCAGGACCTTTGAACTGCCGCGTCCCCGCCTGCTCGTGAGAAGTGCGGTTTCCGCCGCACTGTGGGGTCGACGCCTCCGCATGCGCCGCGCCCACACCCGCGGCCTTGCCTCTCCTCACCCACACGGCGATCCCTCGGAAGAGCCCGTGGGCACAGGGACAGCTAACTGAGCGGCCCTGACGAAGCCGTCAGCCAGGCACCTCAAGCCACCTTGTGGGGGGGGGCGAGGCCAGGCGCCGCCACCGGGTGGTCCGTGCCCATCCGTCATCATGTCAGGCACCCGTCATCGGACCGGGGCCGACTTCTGACACCGCCGCCGACGATTGCCCCGTGATCCGAGGTGCCAACCGGGAACAGTCAGCCCGGGCGGCACTGTTGCATCCATCGAGGGACCGGCGCCGCACGGGCGGGGGACACGGAGACCACAAGATCATTCCCCCCCCCGGAGAGGACCGGGCCCCGGGAGCGCGGCACGCCCGCCGCGCATTCGGACTGACACGTATTTCCGCAGGAGGACTGTTACATGACTGACCGGCCCTTGACGCTCATGGCGGTGCACGCCCACCCCGACGACGAAGCCACCGGAACCGGAGGAGTCCTCGCGCGGTACGCGGCGGAGGGCATCCGCACGGTGCTCGTGACGTGTACCGACGGCGGTTGCGGTGACGGACCCGGGGGTGCCAAGCCGGGCGATCCCGGGCACGACCCGGCGGCCGTCGCCTCGATGCGCCGTCAAGAACTCCAGGCGAGCTGTGACGTCTTGAAGGTCAGCGATCTGGAGATGCTGGACTACGCCGACTCGGGAATGACGGGCTGGCCGAGCAACGACGCCCCCGGATCCTTCTGGCAGACCCCCGTGGAGGAAGGCGCCGGCCGACTCGCGGAACTCATGCGGCACTACCGACCCGATGTGGTCGTCACCTACGACGAGAACGGCTTCTACGGTCACCCCGACCACATCCAGGCACACCGCATCACGATGGCGGCGTTGAAGATGACCGAGCTGACGCCGAAGGTGTACTGGACGACGATGCCCCGCTCGGGGATGCAGCGGTTCGGGGAGATCATCCGCGAGTTCCACCCGGACATGCCGGAGCCGGACCCCGCCGAGGCCGCCGCGATGGCCAACATCGGTCTCCCCGACGAGGAGATCACCACGTGGGTGGACACCACCGCGTTCAGCGGCCAGAAGTTCGACTCGCTGGCCGCGCACGCCAGTCAGGGAGAGAACATCTTCTTCCTCAAGATGGGCAAGGAGAGGTTCGGTGAGTTGATGGGCATGGAGACCTTCGTCCGCGTCCAGGACGCCACCGGCGCGACCGTACCCGAGAACGACCTCTTCGCCGGACTGCGCTGATCCGCTCGCCCGACCGGGGCCCGGGAAGGCCCATCGACCGCAGGGCGCGATCGAGCATGCTCACACACCCGGGGGCTTGTCCACGCGGGTTGCGCTCCGGCAACCCGCGACCGGGCCGGCAGGCCCTCGCCGGCAGCGCGGACAGGGCTGCGGACAGGCCGGCCCCGTGGTCCCTGAGCGCCATCAGCTCCCGGCGGGTTCGTCGCGCTGCTCGTACGTCCACAGCGCCAGTTGCGTGCGCGAGGTGAGCCCGAGCTTGCCCAGGATGCGTTCGACGTGGTTCTCCGCGGTGCGCTGCGCGATCGTCAGGCGCGCCGCGATGTCCTTGTTGGTCAGACCCTCGGCGACCAGCTCCGCGACCTGGCTCTCGCGCCGCGTCAACCCCGGCACCACCCCGGCCGCGTCGTCCAGTACGTAGGCCATCGCCTCGTCCACGGTGGCGCGCGCCCCGCGGCGGAAATCCCGCTCGAAGGCCGCGGCGGACAACGCCTCCCGCACCGCGGCCTCGAAGCGCAGATGCTGCGCGCGCATGAACGGCACCGAGCCCAGCCGCCCGCCCAGCGACTCCCACAACAGGTGCAGCACGCCCAGGAGCCGGGCCGCGCGCCGCGGGGCGTCCTGGGTGCTCCAGGCGATGACCTCCACACACATGGCCAGGCCCCACCAGTCCTGGAACGGGCGCAGCCGGGCGACGGCCGCCCTGGCATGCGCGATCGCGTCGGCGGGCGCGCCCGCCCGCCGGGCCAGCAGGGCGCGGGCGAGCAGAGCCATGCCGTACAGCCAGGACTCGTCGTGCGCGCGGGCAGCCGCCTCGACCTCGCCGCACGCCTCGTCGGCCGCGGCGACCTCACCTCCGTAGGCGTGCGCGAGGGCGAACTTGACCCGGCATTCGAGGGCCGCGTCCAGGCAGTCCTGCGCGCGGAACTCGGTGCCCGCCCGCGCGAACAGCTCGGCGGCGCTCGCGAAGTCCTCGCGCCACACGGCGAGGATCCCCTGATGGTGCCACACCCAGGCCGACTCCCGCCGGTGGCCGCCCCGCCTGGCCGCGGCCTCGCACCCGGCGAGCGCACGCTGCACATCGGCGTCCGGGTCGCCCTGCAGGATGCCCAGGTACGTCTCGGTGACGAGGGCGTGCACGCGGACGGCGGGATCCGGGCCGGCCGCGTCCTCGCCGTCGTCCTTCGGATCGTCGGCGGCGAGCAACTGCGACAGCCAGCGGCGGCCCTCGGACAGCAGACCCGCGGTGATCCAGTAGTGCCGGGGCGACACGGCCAGGGCCAGACCGGCCCGCGCCTGCCCGGGCCGTTCCAGACAGAACTCCAGGGCCGCGCGCAGGTTCGGATGTTCCAGGCGCAGCCGCGTGAACCATTCGACCTGCCGGGGCCCGAACCACTCCCGCCCGGCCCGAGCGGTCAGTTCCGCGTACCGGTCCCGATGCCGGCCGCGCAGCGCGTCGAGCAAGCCGGACGCGGCCAGCCGCTCGTGCCCGTACTCCCGTACCGTCTCCAGCATGTGGTAGCGCGAACGTCCCTTCTCCTGGCGGCAGTTGACGATCGACCTGGCGACAAGGGCATCGAGGGTGTCGAGCAGGGCGCCGGGCGGCAGCTCGGCGTCCGTGCAGACCCGTTCGAGGCTCTCCAGGTCGAAGCCGCCGCGGAACACCGAGGCCCGCGCCCACAGCAGCCGCTCGCGCCCCGTGCACAGCTCGTGGCTCCAGTCGATCAGCGCGCGCAAGGTGCGCTGCCGGTCGGCGGCGACGCGGCTGCCCCCGGTCAGCAGCGCGAACCGGTCCGTGAGCCGCTCCAGGATCTCCGGCGGCGTCAGGCTCCGGACGCGGGCCGCCGCCAGCTCGATCGCGAAGGGCAGCCCGTCCAGCCGGCGCACGAGCTCGACGACGGCAGCGGCGTCGGACTCGGACACGGCGAAGCCCGGCAGCACGGCGGCGGCCCGATCGGCGAACAGCGCGACGGCCGGATTGCCGCTCACCGCGCGCACGCCGCCGTGACCCGCGTCCGCGTCCGGCACCGGCAACGGCTCCACGGAGAAGACCTGCTCGCCCGCTATGCCGAGCGGCTGCCGGCTGGTCGCCAGGACGCGCAGCCCGGGCGCGCCCCGCAGCAGTGCGTCGGCGAGACGGGCGCACGCTTCGATCAGGTGCTCGCAGTTGTCCAGGACCAACAGGGCGCGCCGCTCGCGCAGCCGGGCGGTGAGGACGGCCGTCGCGTCGGCGCCGGGGTGCGCCGGGGGCGCCGTGTCGAGGACGCCGAGGACGCTCGGTGCGAGCAACTCGGGGTCCTGTAGGTCGGCGAGTTCGGCGACGTACACGCCGTCGGGGAAGGCGGAGCGCGCCGCGTTCGCCGCCACGCGCTGCGCCAGCCGGGTCTTGCCCACACCGCCGACCCCGCTGAGCGTGACCAGGCGCGCGCCGGAGAGCAGCCGGGCGATCCGGGCCGTCTCCGCCCGCCGCCCGATCAGCGGCGTCAGTTCACCGCCGAGGCCGACGAACGCCCCCGTGACCGCCCCCGTTTCCATGAGCGGTCATCTTACGGACGCACCGCGACGGCACCGGCACTGCGGACCCTCTGGAATTGAGTAGTTCTCCCGTTTCCCGCCGCGCGCACCCGCCCGAGACTCGACGACGCGGAATCGGACGATCATGTGAGGTGTGTGGTGTCGGCAGGCACGGAGGCAGGGCGGGAGCAGACCCGGGGACTGGGGGAGCGGGTGTGGACCTACCAGGGGACCCTGCCGCGCAGGCCCCTGACCGTGTTGGTCCCGCTCCTCATCTCGTTCGTCGTGCTGTGCACGCTCGCCGGCGACCACTACGACGAGGAGTCCTCGTTCCGCCTCGCCTTCTGGGCGGTGCTCGGGGCGGGCGCGGGGTGCGTCGCCCTGTGCGTGCGGCACACCCGGATCCGGATCCGGGAGTACGCGGACGGCTTCGAGCTGCGCCGGCCCGGGCGCCGCACGCTGCGGTACGCGTGGCACGAGATCGCGTCCGTCGAATCGACCAGGGTCTCCGTCTCCATCAACCTGGCGCACTCGCACGACGTGCTCAAGACCGTGATCCGTCCGTACGCGGGCGGGCGGATCCGCGTCAGGGGCCTGGACTACGTCAAGGTCCGTGAGGAGTCCGGCTTCTGGCGGCTGCTCTCGGGGGCGACCCCCGACAACGGCGCCCGCTTCGTCACGACCGCGACGCAGGCCGTCGCCGAGGCCCTCGCGCAACGCCATCTGGAGGAGCTCGGCGCGGGCGGCGCGTTGCGCTGGGGCGCCCTGACCTTCACCGGCGAAGGGCTGACGCTCGCGCCCTTCCCCGGTCCGGTGCCCTGGTCCCGGATCGCCCTCGTCTCCGCGAACCCGGGCAGCGGCGTCCGGCTCGACGTACGGGGACTGGCGGCACACGTCGGCAGCCGGGCCCTCTCGCCGCGCGCGACGAAGGCGGGCTACCGCACCGAGGGCGACCGACTGGAGGTGTTCATGCCCGTCCGCCGCCCCGGATCGGACTACGCGGCACTGCGCATCCTGCTCGCCCACGGCCCCGCCCTGCGCGCGAGCGACACGAAGGACGCGAGCGATGACGAACGTCGGACGCGGTAGCAGGCGCGGCGGTTCAGGGCGGAACTTCCCTTCTGGAACGCGTACTTGGAGTGCCGACCAGCGGAACGGGTGCGTTGACCTGGATCACCGGCACCGGCGGCGTCGCAGTCGACGCGGACGGCACCCACCGCATCTGGTTCGACGACGAACTCGGCGAGTAGCCCGGCGCGTCACGAACGGAGCCGGAGCCGGAGCGGGAGCCCGAGCCGGATCGAGGCGACGGAGACGGTAGCGACGGTCGGCACAGGAGGAGCCGATCTCGGCCACGATCCGCCAGGCGCTTCGCCTCGGATCGACAGGGCCGAGTGAGGAGGAACTCACGGCCACGGACGAGGCGTTGCGCGGTCACGTGGCGCTGCCCCTCGCCGAGCCCGTAGGACCGCCAGCCCTCACCCGCCGGACCGCTACCGGCTCGACTGGATCTCGCAGCACATGGCCTGAGTCGCGGAATCGCCAGGGCCGGCTGCCCCCAAGGCGCGGCTGCTCCGTATCGTCAGGGGCCTTTTCATCGATTTTCCCTCTCTACGGCCCGGTGTTCCATGACCATGCCGTCATGGAACGACTCGACACGTACACCGGGCTACGCCTGTCCGTCAGCGCCGAGCCGGCCGCTGAGCATGACCGGGACGGCCTGCGTGCTCTCTACGAATGGCTCATCGCCGAGGATTCGCTGCGGGGCTCGGTGGCATTGCGAGGTGCGCCGCCGGAGGTCGGAACGATGGGCGCGGCGCTTGAGGCGATCACGGTCGCTGTCGGCTCCGGCGGAGTCGGGGGCGTGTTGGCCCGCTCGGTGGCGTCGTGGCTCATCCAGGGCAGGCGCGTCGACGTCAAGGTGTCCGTGGTGGCCGAGAACGGCAGACGAGTGGAGGTGGACGTCCGCCGGGCTCGGAATCCGGAGCGGGTGATGGAACAGGTGGCAGACCTGATCCGGTGCGCCGAGGACCCGGCCGATGAGTGAGGTCTGGTGCCCCGACGGAGCCTCGTCGCGCGCCGTGCTTCTTGGGACGGCGGCGTACCGCTCGGACGACCTGCCGGAGATTCCCGCTGTCGACAGCAATCTCTCCTCCCTGCGGAGGACGCTCACCGATTCCCGGCGCGGGCTCCTCTCCGACCGGAACTGCCGTGTCCTGGGTTACCGGAAGCAGAAGTCCGTCAGCGTCGCGGCCGTCGGAGCGGCCCTGGCCGACGCGGCGCGGGAAGCCACCGGCCTGCTGCTGGTCTACTACGCGGGGCACGGACTCCTCGATCACCGAGGCCGACTCCATCTGGCTCTGACGGACACTGACCCCGACCCCGAGGCGGTCGGCTTCAGCGCTGTCCAAGTGGAGCCGCTCCTGGACCTGATGGGACGGGCCCGGGCCAGAGCGCGTGTGCTGATCGTGGACTGCTGCTACTCCGGACGGCTCGTACCGGCCATGGCGACGGAGCAGGGCATCATCAGGGACCAGTTCAGACGGTCGGGCACGTACACGTTGACCTCGACGACGAAGAACGAGCTTTCCTTCGCCCCACCCGAGCAGCAGCACACCGCCTTCACCGCAGCGCTGCTGCGAGCGCTCGAAGGGCCGCACGCGCTGACGCTCGACGAGATCTATTCCTTCGTCCACGACGACCTGACCGGACGGAGTCTGCCCCCGCCCCAGCGGTGCGCGGTGAACGCCGCCAACAACCTGACCCTGCTGCGCGGGCCCACCCGGACGCGGGCAGCGCACGCGACCGACACGGCTGACGAGGCACCGGCACCAGGAGAGCGCGGAGTACGACGGTCCACTCCCGCAACCGGGGAGGCCGTGTTCGTCCAGCCGCTGACGCACCCCGCGAAGCAGCGAATGATGCGAGGGATGGGCGCGGTACTGCTGCTGGCCCTGGTGCCGATCGAGTACGGCCTGTATCTGCTGACCGCACCGCCGATCATCCCGCTGACCGCGCCCTTTCTGCTGATCGTGGGTGGCGTCCTGACGTTGAGCGACACCGAGGTCCGCCGCGTCCTGACGGTGAACGCCACCGGGCTCGGCATCAGCGTGGAGCCGCCGTCACCGGGCAGAAGTACGCACATCCCGTGGACGGACATCCTCGACATAGGGTGGGTCAACAAGATCGAGTGCGTGCACTCCAACACCACGAGCGACAACGTGCTGGTCCGACTGCGCCCGGATGCCGCACCACCCGGCTCGCTGACCGAGTGGAAGGACGGGGCACCGGCCGACGGGGGCACCTACTACTGGCTGGGGACGCTGGCGGACTTCGGCGCGAGTGTCGGTGCCCTGCGCGATGCCCTCCTGCGGTACTGCCCGGACGACTACCACAACGACAGGGGCCCGGCCCGCGGATCCCTGAAAGGCATGCACCCGTTGATCGTCTGATGGGCGACGAAGACGGTGACCACCGGTCTGACCCTGCAACCAGGCGCCGCGGACACGGAGCGGACACCTCCCACCCCCGCTCCCGGGAAACCGTGGTCACCCCGCAGGAGATGCCGACGCCCAGCTGTGCCCTGTACGCCGGCGCCCGGGCGCCGGGTGCCACGTTGAACGAGGGCCGCCACCGCCGCCCCCGGCGGAAGGCATCGGACTCACCGTCACACCGGGCCGTGGGCCTGGCATGTCAGAGGTGGCCAGTAGCCTCGGGCGGCATGGGAATTCAGATCGATGTAGTGGTGAGTTATCCGATCAACGATGAGGTGGAGAGGGTGCTCGGGCTGGCGGAGGCGGTCGGTGAGCCCGTCACTGTCACGTTCATATGGGAGGGGGACGGGGGAGTGGAGCGCGCCGTGCTGGTGCCCGCGGCCACGTTGGCGCTCTGGGAGCACTGGGCCCCTACCGCCTACCCGAAGGGGGGTGACGCCGGGGACGAGAACCAGGCCGGAGCCGCGCAACCGGAACTGGCTCACCCATCGGAATTCGGCGCCTACACGCTCTTTCGCCGTAGCGCGGGAGGGCGCACGGCGGTCGCTCGCGGCGGCGTGGTGGTCGCCGAACTGCTGGACCTCGGTGAGGCGCACTGGCTCCAAGAGCAGGCCCGAAACGTCCGCCAAGGCTTCATGGATCCCAAGCAGAAGGCGGCGTTCGAGGAGTTCCTTGCCCGACAGTCATCGCTCGATGAGCAGTGATCCTGCGACTCGTGTCGTTCGGCCATGACTTTCCGACAGAGGATCACCAGGGCATCTCAGTAGTGTTCAACGGGATGCAGGGCCCGGCCGCGGCGGTGGGCGGCCGGGCGGTGCAGCGGTCACTGTGCCCGGCTCTGGAGATCGCCCACAGCGACGAGCGCGACTCAGCCGACGGTCCAGACGCATCGTGACCGTCGGCTGGAGTACCTGCTGGGGCGAAACGACAGTAGACGGGCTTCGGGCTGAACGTCACGACGCGGGCGCGGGTCCCGCGGCGCCTGAATCCCTCCGGGGGCCTGTGGGTGCCCGGCTGTGAGCGAGCCTGCCGGCAGGCGATCGCGGTCGCCCGCGGCGCCACCGCCCGCCACGGTCCCGCATCCACCTCGACTCCGCATCCACCTCGATCCCGCCCCAGGGCGTCGCGTTCTCGTTCCTTCGGTGGCCGATTCCCTCACCGGTTGAAGGTGCTGAGCCGAGGCGTGCGTTTCGCCAGGTTCGGCGAGCCTGCGCGTCGCCACTGGCCACTGTCGCCGCACTCAAGGTAGTGTTTATCTGGCTGGATAAAAACTGCCTGGGGAGGCCGAGATGGAGACCGAGCGGACGTTGACCAACGCGGCGCGGAGAGAGCAGATCGTGGCGGCGGCGATCGACACGATCGCGGAACTCGGCTACGCCAAGGCCTCGTTCGCGAAGATCACCGAACGGGCAGGGCTGAGCAGCCCGCGGATGATTTCGTACCACTTCACCGACAAGGACGATCTGATGCACGAGATCGTCCGGGAGGTGTTGACGGCAGGTGCGGAGTTCATCGGTGCCCGCATGGCGGTCGAGGAGACGGTGGCGGGCAAGCTGCGCGCCTACCTGGAGGCCAACCTGCAGTTCCTGCGCGCGCACCCGCGTCAGATGGTGGCGCTCACCGAGATCGGACCGCATGTGCGTGATCCGGGTGGAGCGCCGTACACGTCGCAGAGCGCGCAGGAACCGAGCGTGCGCGGGCTGACGGAGCTGCTGTCGGCTGGTCAACGCAGCGGCGAGTTCCGGGACTTCGACGTCCCTTCGATGGCGGTGATGATCCGTGGTGCCGTCGACGCCGCCGCCCAGCGACTGCGCGGGGGGCCGGGGCTGGACTTCGACGCGTACGTCCGCGAGGTGGTCACCGCGTTCGAGCTGGCCACCCGGTCCAGCTGACCCCTACGCCCAGACACCCACCCCAGACAC
>LIQL01000131.1 GCA_001418405.1 Streptomyces diastatochromogenes
GGTTCTGGGGCCCGCCGGCCGGGGCGCCCGAGCGGCTGCGGGCGGTGCGCGCCATGGCCCCCCGGTCGCCGCTGCCGCCCAGCCCCCGGGCGATCTCGTCCAGTGCGCCCAGGACCTCGGCCGGCGGGCCCCAGAACCGTTCGGCCCGCACCGCCGACCTCTCCGAGGTCTACCTCGCCACCTGCGTCTACGCCGTCTACGACCCGATCACCCGGGTGTGCACCTTCGCCAACGCGGGCCATCTGCCGCCGGTGCTGGTCGAGGAGGGCGAGGAGGCGTTGCTGCTGGACGTCCCGCCGGGGATGCCGCTGGGCGTCGGCGGCGAGCCGTTCGAGGAGATCGAGGTCGAGGTGCCGGACGGCGCGCTGCTCGCGCTGTACACCGACGGCCTGGTGGAGTCCCGGCACCATCCGCTGGACGAGGGGCTGCAGGCGTTCCGCCGTGCGCTCTCGGACGCCGACCGGCCGCTGGAGGACGTCTGCGACCACGTCCTGTCCGCCCTGGACACCTCGCACGGCGAGGACGACATCGCGCTGCTGATGGCCCGGGTGCACGGGTTGCCCAAGGACGCGGTGGGCGACTGGAGCCTGGCGCCGGAGCCGCGTTCGGTGGCCCGGGCCCGGGAGCTGGCCCGCGACCAGCTGACCGACTGGGGACTACAGGCACTGGTCGACACCACCGAGTTGCTGGTCAGCGAGTTGGTGACGAACGCCCTGCGGCACGGGCACGGGGAGATCCGGCTGCGGCTGCTGCTGGACCGGACGCTGGTCTGCGAGGTCTGGGACGCCGATCTGGCCCAGCCGCGGCGGCGACGGGCCCGGGACACCGACGAGGGCGGCCGCGGCCTGCAGCTCGTCGGCCTGCTGAGCGAGCGCTGGGGGAGCCGGCGCACCCCGCGCGGCAAGACCGTCTGGTACGAACTCGCGCTGCCGGACGGCGATGCGGCGCCGGTGGACCCGGCGGAGGCCCTGCTGAGCCTGTTCTGAAGGGCGTGGCCCGGGGTGCGCGGCGGGCGGCCCCGGGGACCCGGGTGGACGGACCCGGGTGTCGTGGTGCGGTCAGGCGTCGCGGAGGTGCGCGGCGGCCAGTTCCGCCTCGCGGACGACGCGTTCGGTGTCGACGTGCAGCAGTTCGCCCTGCGACTTGCGCAGGTGGCCGTCGACGAAGACCTCGCTGACGTTCGGCGGCTGGCCGTTGAGGACGATCTGGCTGGTCCAGTCGAAGCGCGGGGCGAAGTTGAGCGTGCCGGGGTCGAGGACGACGACGTCGGCCCGCTTGCCCGGGGTCAGCGAACCGACCCGGTCCGCCATGCCGATGGCCTCCGCGCCGCCCAGCGTCGCCATCCGGAGCACCGCCGGGAGGGTCGGGTGGATCGCGGCGTCCTCGTGGCGGGCCCGCTGGAGACCGACGGCCGCCTTCATCACGTTGAACATGTCCGAGGTGTCGTTGGTCCCGCCGTCGTGGCCGAGGCCGGCCTTGACGCCCTGCTGGTGGAACGCCGGCAGCGGGCAGATCCCGGATGCCAGCCGCATGTTGCTCAGCGGGCAGTGGGCGATCCGCACGTCGTGCTCGCCGGTCAGGGCGATCTCCTCGTCGGTGAGGTGGATCGCGTGGTTCATCAGCAGGTTCGGGCCGAACGCGTCGATCTCGCGCAGTGAGCGGATCGGGTCGTCGGCGCGGTCGCCCTTGTTCTCCAGGACGTGCGAGTTGAACATCACGCCCAGGTCGCGGGCGACCTCGTACAGCGCGCGCAGCTCCTTGATCTGGCCCATCCCGGCGTGTGCGGAGACCTGGACGGAGGCCAGCGGCAGCGGGTCCAGGAAGTCTTTCTTGATCTTCGGGATGAGGTGGGCGTCGGCGGCGCTCTGCGTCGAGGCGTAGACGAAGCGCAGCCCGGAGTCGTCCAGCGCCTTGATGTAGCGCGCGCTGGTGTCGTACGGGACCGGGTGCACCCAGTCGACGAGGGTGGTGACGCCCGCCTGGAGGGCGTCGAGCGCGGCCAGGTGGACGAAGCGGTACATGTCCTGCGGGCCGATCTTGGGGAGCGTGACGCGGTTGCAGTCGCTCAGCCAGCCGTAGAGGTCCTCGTTCGAACAGCCGCCGCGGATGCTGGACTGCCACAGGTGGTTGTGCAGGTCGACGAAGCCGGGCAGCACGATCTTGCCGCGGGTGTCGAGCACCCGGGCGCCGGCCGGCGCGGTCAGGCCGTGGCCCACGGCGGCGACGGTCCCGTCCTTCAGCAGCACGTCGACGCCGTTCTCCAGCTGCCCGAGCGTGCCCTTGCCCACGTGGGGGTCCATGGTGAGGACCAGGTCCGCGCCGCGCAGCAGGGTGGTGCGACGGTCGCCGGGGGCCTCGGTCGGTCGGGCGGGGCGGTCCTGGGCCAGCGCGGGGAAGCCGGCCGCGGCGGCCAGCGGGACGGTGCTCAGGCCGGCCAGGACCCGCCGTCGGTTTATTTTTGGAAGATTCATTCCGCTCTTATACCGCGGCTGTTCGAATCTGCCGTAAGGAGGTTTCCAGCCATGTGATGCAGCATCAGAAATGCTGCATCTAGGGCTAGTTGGGCGTCATGCGGGTCATTCAGCCCGCCGTCGGATCTTGTTCCCGAGCCACACCAGAGGGTCGTACTTGCGGTCCGCCGCGCGCTCCTTCAGCGGGATCAGCGCATTGTCGGTGATCTTGATGTTCTCGGGGCAGACCTCCGTGCAGCACTTGGTGATGTTGCAGTAGCCGAGCCCGTGCTCGTCCTGTGCGCTGACCTTGCGGTCCAGTCCGCGGGCCGGCGCGGCGTCCAGCGGGTGCATGTCCAGCTCGGCGATCCGCATCAGGAACCGCGGGCCGGCGAAGGCCGCCTTGTTCTCCTCGTGGTCCCGGACGACGTGGCAGGTGTTCTGGCACAGGAAGCACTCGATGCACTTGCGGAACTCCTGTGACCGGTTCACGTCCTCCTGTCGCATCCGGTACTCGCCCGGCCCCAGTTCGGCGGGCGGGACGAACGACGGCACCTGGCGCGCCTTGGTGTAGTTGAAGGAGACGTCGGTGACCAGGTCGCGCAGGACCGGGAAGGTCCGCATCGGGGTGACGGTGAGGGTCTCGGTGCGGGCGAAGACCGACATCCGGGTCATGCACATCAGCCGCGGTCGACCGTTGATCTCCGCGCTGCACGAACCGCACTTGCCGGCCTTGCAGTTCCAACGCACCGCGAGGTCCGGCGCCTGGGTCGCCTGGAGGCGGTGGATGATGTCGAGCACCACCTCGCCCTCGTTCACCTCCACCCGGAAGTCCTCCAGCGCGCCGCCGTCCGCGTCGCCCCGCCACACCCGGAAGTGCGCCTGGTAGGCGCCGGAACGCTGTTCCGCCTGCCGCTCGCTCACCGGCTCAGCTCCTCGTCCGTCAGGTACTTCACCAGCTCGTCCTTGTCGAAGAGTTCCAACAGGTCGCGGCGGATCGGCGGGGTCTCGCGGCGGGAGAGCCGGATCTGCCCCAGCGCCGGGTCCGGATCGCCCGCCGCGTCCCGGTCGTCGGCGAGCTGGCAGACCAGGTTGACGTTGCGCCAGCGCCGGTCCATCTGCGGATGGTCGTCCCGGGTGTGCCCGCCCCGGCTCTCCGTGCGCTCCAGGGCCGCCCGCGCCACGCACTCGCTGACCAGCAGCATGTTGCGCAGGTCGAGGGAGAGGTGCCAGCCCGGGTTGTACTGCCGGTGGCCCTCCACGCCCGCCCGGCGGGCCCGCACCCGCAGCTTCGCCAATCGCTCCAGTGCCTCGGCCATCTCGCCCTCCCGGCGGATGATGCCGACCAGGTCGTTCATCGACTGCTGGAGCTCCTGGTGCAGGGTGTACGGGTTCTCGGCCGGGCCGCCGCCCTCCTCGGCGCTGAACGGGCGCAGCGCCTCCGCCTCGGCGGCGTCGATGCCGCGCGGTTCGGGGATCGGCCGGGCGCGCAGCCCGCCGACGTACTCGGCCGCGTACAGCCCCGCGCGGCGCCCGAAGACCAACAGGTCGGACAGGGAGTTGCCGCCCAGCCGGTTCGAACCGTGCATGCCGCCGGCCACCTCGCCGGCGGCGAACAGGCCCGGCACCCCGGTCGCGGCGGCGGTGTCCGGGTCCACCTCCACCCCGCCCATCACGTAGTGGCAGGTCGGGCCGACCTCCATCGGTTCGGCGGTGATGTCCACGTCCGCCAGCTCCTTGAACTGGTGGTGCATGGACGGCAGTCGACGGGTGATGACCTCGGCCGGCATGCGCGTCGAGACGTCCAGGAAGACCCCGCCGTGCGGGGAGCCGCGGCCCGCCTTGACCTCGGCGTTGATGGCCCGCGCCACCTCGTCGCGGGGCAGCAGCTCGGGTGGGCGGCGGTTGCGGTCGGGGTCCTCGTACCAGCGGTCGCCCTCGGCCTCGGACTCGGCGTACTTCTCCTTGAAGACGTCCGGGACGTAGTCGAACATGAACCGCTTGCCGTCGCTGTTGCGCAGCACCCCGCCGTCGCCGCGCACCGACTCGGTGACGAGGATGCCCTTGACCGACGGCGGCCAGACCATCCCGGTCGGATGGAACTGGACGAACTCCATGTTGATCAGCGGTGCGCCGGCCAGCAGGGCCAGCGCGTGACCGTCACCGGTGTACTCCCAGGAGTTCGAGGTGACCTTGAAGGACTTGCCGATGCCGCCGGTGGCCAGCACCACGGCCGGCGCCTCCAGCACGAAGAAGCGGCCCGACTCCCGGTCGTAGCAGAAGACGCCGGCGACCTGCCCGTCCGTCGTCAGGACGCGGGTGACGGTGCACTCCTGGAAGACCTTCAGGCCCTCCTCGTACGAGCCGGAGACCCGCTCGTCCTCCTGCTGGAGCGAGACGATCTTCTGTTGGAGGGTGCGGATCAGCTCCAGGCCGGTGCGGTCGCCGACGTGCGCCAGCCGCGGGTACTCGTGGCCGCCGAAGTTGCGCTGGGAGATCCGGCCGTCCGCGGTGCGGTCGAAGAGCGCGCCCCAGGTCTCCAGCTCCCAGACCCGGTCCGGGGCCTCGCGGGCGTGCAGCTCGGCCATCCGCCACTGGTTGAGGAACTTCCCGCCGCGCATGGTGTCCCGGAAGTGCACCTGCCAGGTGTCGTGCTCGTTGGCGTTGCCCATACTGGCCGCGATGCCGCCCTCGGCCATCACCGTATGGGCCTTGCCGAACAGGGACTTGCAGATCACCGCCGTCCGCATCCCCGCCTCGCGGGCCTCGATGGCGGCGCGCAGCCCGGCGCCGCCCGCGCCCACCACGACCACGTCCCAGGTCTGCCGGTCCACATGCGCCATCAGTGGCACACCTTCCCTCGGATCTCTTCGGTTTCTTCGGTTCCCTCCGGGCCCTCGCGGTCCCCAGAAGCCCGCGGACGTCGTGCGTCAGAAGAAGCGCGGGTCCGCGAACGCCCCGCTGGCCAGGAGGAAGACGTAGAAGTCCGCCACCGCCACGCTGATCAACGAGGACCAGGCGAGCAGCATGTGACGGGCGTTGAGCTTGCTGACCCAGCCCCACATCCGGTACCGCACCGGATGCTTGGAGAAGTGCCGCAGCCGGCCGCCGACGATGTGCCGGCAGGAGTGGCAGGAGAGGGTGTAGGCCCAGATCAGCACGATGTTGGCGAGGAAGACCAGCGACCCCAGGCCCATGTGGCCCCAGCGGTAGTGGTCGTCGCGGAAGGTCAGCACGGTGTCGTAGGTGAGGACGCCGGCGACCAGCACCGCGAAGTAGAAGAAGTAGCGGTGGACGTTCTGCAGGATCAGGGGGAAGCGGGTCTCGCCGGTGTACTTCTTGTGCGGTTCGGCGACCGCGCAGGCCGGCGGGGAGGCCCAGAAGCCGCGGTAGTACGCCTTGCGGTAGTAGTAGCAGGTCAGCCGGAAGCCCAGCGGGAAGATCAGGATCAGCAGGGCCGGGGACAGGCCCCACCAGCTGCCGAACAGCTCCCAGTTGGGACCCCCGCGCATCGTGTGGCAGTTCTGCGCCAGGCACGGCGAGTAGAACGGCGACACGTACGGCGCGTGGTAGTAGTCGGCGTTCGCGAACGCCCGCCAGGTCGAGTAGACGACGAACGCGAGCAGTCCGGCGGCGGTGCCGGCCGGCGCCAGCCACCAGCGGTCGGTGCGCAGGTGGCGGGCGGGGATGGCGGCGCGCGAGGCATCGCGCACGCCGGTCGGGCCCGATTGCGGTGCGGGTTCGATGCCAGTGGCCAACGTTACGTCTCCGTCCTTACGGCGCGTGCCGGTCCTTGGCGCCCAGGCCCTCGTCCTCGGCGTCCGTCCACAGCGCGGAGTTGTAGGGGGTGTCCGGGATCGGCACCATCTCGTCGTCGGCCGCGGCGGGCCGGCCGGGCGGCGCGCCGGCGAGGCCCTCCTTGAGCAGCGCCAGGCTCTCCCGGAGGTGGTCCGTGTCGCTGCGGACCCGACGGACGTCCAGCCCGCCGCCGATCCGTGCCTGAAGCTTCCCGACCGCCTGGACCAGGGCGTCCAGGCTGCGTTCAACCGCCGTCAAGTCGTCCTGTACGGACATCACATGCCCTCACTTCGTGACGTGTGGTGGGCGATCTCATGCGCCCGAGAGTGTCGCGCGTCACAGTAGGGCTTGGGAAGGGGGCAGGCACCACTACGACTCGAACCGGTGCGTTCCGGACCCGCCGCAGGGCACGGAGCGTCGAACTCCGGTGCGACCGGGGACGCCGTTGGGGCGTACGGGGCGGGCGGTGCGCCACCGGGTCCGTCGGCCGGTCGAGCCGGCATTGGGCCGGGCGGGTGGCCTTCGCCGGACCCGTCGACGTGTCGGTCCGTCAGGAAGCGGACGGTCACCTTCAGTAGGGAGCCCATAGATGTGATGAGCCGCAAAGTCGGCCGGACGTGTTACTGCGGCTCGGCGCGGCGCGGGCGAGCCGGAGGGAACAGTCATGACCGACCACGTCAGCCCAGGCGGCGCGGTGTGCCGGAGGCGCCGCTGTGCCGCGCTCGTCGCGGTGGGGGCGCTGCTCCCGTTGCCGGTCCTGGCCGGTTGCAGCCAGGGCGACACCGCGCCCTCCGTCGCCCAGTCCCAGGACATCGCGCCGGCCCCGCGCGGGATGGTCAGGGACGGCGGCACGGTCCGGTGGGCGATCGACGCGCTGCCCAGCACCTTCAACGCCTTCCAGAGCGACGCGGACGCGGCCACCACCCGGGTCACCGGCGCCGTCCTGCCCAGCCTGTTCACGCTCGACGCGAGCGGCCACCCACAGCGCAACGCCGACTACCTCGGCGCGGCCGACGTCAGCGCCCGCGAGCCCCGACAGGTCGTCACCTACCAGCTCAACCCCAAGGCGCGGTGGAGCGACGGCCGGCCGATCGACGCCGCGGACTTCCTCGCCCAGTGGAACGCGCTGCGCGGCAAGGACAACGCGTACTGGACCGCCCGCAACGCCGGCTACGACCGGATCGCCAAGGTCGAGGCCGGCGCCAAACCGCACCAGGTCAAGGTCACCTTCGCCCGGCCGTACGCCGACTGGCAGTCGCTCTTCACGCCGCTCTACCCCAAGGGCCTGATGGGGAAGGCCGACGCCTTCAACGACGCGGCGCGGGAGAAGCTCCCGGTCGGCGCGGGCCCGTTCCTGGTGCGCAAGCGGGACACCGACCGCGGCACCGTCACGCTGGTCCGCAACCCCACCTGGTGGGGCGACCGGGCCAAGCTCGACAAGCTGGTGCTGACGGCGCTGCCCCGGGACAAGCGGTCCGGGGCGCTGGCTGCCGGGACGATCGACGTCGCCGCGGTCGACCAGGGCGCCGCCAAGCAGGTCGCCCAGGCCGCCGCGCCGGCCACCGCCAAGGGCGTGGACGCCAAGGCCGAGGACGCCCGGACCGCCGCCCGCAAGTCCGCACTGGGCGGCTACGTCGTCCGCAAGGCCCTGGAGCCCGCGTACACCCAGCTCGCCCTCAACGGCAGCGCCGGGCCGCTCGCCGACCAGCGGGTGCGCCGCGCGGTGGCCCGCGCCATCGACCGGCAGGCGCTCGCCGACTCCGTCCTCAAGCCGCTGGACCTGCCCGCCCAGCCGCTCGGCAACCACCTGCTGATGACCGGACAGCACGGCTACGAGGACCACAGCGACGCGATCGGCGAGGCGGACGCGGGGGCGGCCAAGAAGCTGCTCGCCGACGCCGGCTGGAAGCTCTCCGGCGGCTCCGCACCGCGGCCCGCGGAGGAGGAGCAGGCCGGCGCCGGCCGCGCGGTCACGCCGGACCGGTCCGACGACGACGGCGACGACGGGTACGCCGAGGACCCGCGGGCGGACGAGCCCGGGGACGGCACCTCCGCGGACCAGTCCGGCGACGCCGAGACGGACGGCCGCAACCCGCACCGGCCGGGCGCCGGCGCGGACCGGGACGGCGCCCGGCCGGCCGCCGCCGAGGCACCGCTGTCCTTCGCCGGGGCGGTCGGCTCCGAGGTCCAGCAGGCCGCCCTGCTGCGGCAGAGCGCGGCCCTGTACAAGGCCGAGGCCGCCGACGAGCGGGCGGCGGCCGCCGGGGACACCGGCTCCGCGGCGTACGGCAAGTACCGGCGGTACAAGAAGCGGGCCGCGCAGGCGCTGGGCGCCGCCGAACTGATCGAGACCGGACAGGCCCCGCACCTGCCCGGGGCGGCCGCCGGCCACGCCGCGCTGCGCACGGCCAACAGCCCGTTCCGCGCCTTGCAGGCCGGCACCGGGCACTCGCCGGAGGCGGCCGCCGGCCGGGCGCCCGGCCGGGCGCCGGTGCTGAAGAAGGACGGCCGCCCGCTGGCGCTGCGCTTCGTCCTCCCCGACGGGCCCGGCTCCGAGCAGCTGCGCACCGTGGGCCGGCGGATCGCCGGGATGCTGAACCGGATCGGGGTGCAGACCGCGATCCAGCGGGTCCCGGACGCCAGCTACTTCAAGGACCACATCGCCTCCGGCGACTTCGACCTGGCGCTGTACTCCTGGCCCGGCACCGCCTTCCCGGCGACCGACGCCCGGCCGATCTTCGCCAAGCCGCAGCCGGCCCCGGACGGTTCGCTGACCGTCGAACAGAACTACAGCCGGGTCGGCACCGACCACATCGACCAGCTCTTCGACCAGGCCGCCTCGGAGCTGGACGGGGACGCCTCGCGCACCCTGGTCGAGCAGGCCGACGCCCGGATCTGGGCCGCCGCCGGGTCGATCCCGCTCTACCAACGGCCGGAGCTGGTGGCCACCCGCAAGACGCTCGCCAACATCGGCGCGTTCGGCTTCGCCACGCCGCGTTTCCAAGACGTCGGTTACAAGAAGTAACGGCTACGCCAGAGCTAAAGTTCGGTAAGGAACCGCAGGTCAGAGGCGCTACGTACGGGCTGGGGCGGCCGATGTCGCCACAGCCCCGTACCATGGGGTGAGGCCGTGGCGTAGTTGTGCCCGGCGGGCGCGCGTACCGGACCGTACGCGCCGCCATCCACGATTCCGGGAGAAGCGCCGCACCGTGTCCGCCACACGTCACGACATCCGCAACGTCGCCATCGTCGCCCACGTCGACCACGGCAAGACGACCATCGTCGACGCCATGCTCAAGCAGGCGGGCGCCTTCGCCGCGCACGCCGCCGAGTCCCTCGACGACCGCATGATGGACTCGAACGATCTGGAGCGTGAGAAGGGCATCACGATCCTCGCCAAGAACACGGCGGTGAAGTATCACCCCAAGGACGGCGGGGAGCCCATCACGATCAACATCATCGACACCCCCGGCCACGCCGACTTCGGTGGCGAGGTCGAGCGCGGTCTGTCGATGGTGGACGCCGTCGTGCTGCTGGTCGACGCCTCCGAGGGCCCGCTCCCGCAGACCCGCTTCGTGCTCCGCAAGGCCCTCCAGGCCCGGATGCCGGTCATCCTGTGCATCAACAAGACCGACCGCCCGGACTCCCGGATCGACGAGGTCGTCAACGAGACCTACGACCTCTTCCTCGACCTGGACGCCGACGAGGACCAGATCGAGTTCCCGATCGTCTACGCCTGCGGCCGTGACGGCATCGCGTCGCTGACCAAGCCGGAGGACGGCACCGTCCCCGCGGACAGCACCAACCTGGAGCCGTTCTTCTCCACCATCCTGGCGCACGTCCCGGCCCCGACGTACGAGGAGGACGCGCCGCTCCAGGCGCACGTCACCAACCTCGACGCCGACAACTTCCTCGGCCGCATCGCGCTGCTCCGCGTCGAGCAGGGCGAGCTGCGCAAGGGCCAGACCGTCGCGTGGATCAAGCGGGACGGCACCATCGCCAACGTCCGCATCACCGAGCTGATGATGACCGAGGCGCTCACCCGCAAGCCCGCCGAGAAGGCCGGCCCGGGCGACATCTGCGCCGTCGCCGGCATCCCCGACATCATGATCGGCGAGACGCTGGCCGACCCGGAGAACCCGGTCGCGCTGCCGCTGATCACGGTCGACGAGCCGGCGATCTCCATGACCATCGGCACCAACACCTCGCCGCTGGTCGGCCGGGGCGGCACGGGCAAGGGCGCGAGCGCCAAGGCCGCGGTCAAGGACCGCAAGGTCACCGCCCGCCAGGTCAAGGACCGCCTGGACCGCGAGCTGATCGGTAACGTCTCGCTGCGCGTCCTGGACACCGAGCGCCCCGACGCCTGGGAGGTGCAGGGCCGCGGTGAGCTGGCGCTGGCCATCCTGGTCGAGCAGATGCGCCGCGAGGGCTTCGAGATGACGATCGGCAAGCCGCAGGTCGTCACCAAGGACGTCGACGGCAAGACCTACGAGCCCGTCGAGCGCATGACCATCGACGTGCCCGAGGAGCACATGGGTGCCGTCACCCAGCTCATGGGCGTCCGCAAGGGCCGGATGGACAACATGTCCAACCACGGCTCGGGCTGGGTCCGCATGGAGTTCGTCGTCCCCTCCCGCGGTCTGATCGGCTTCCGCACGGAGTTCCTGACCAACACCCGCGGCACCGGCATCGCGCACTCCATCCACGAGGGCCACGAGCCGTGGTTCGGCACCCTGACGACCCGTAACAACGGCTCGCTGGTCGCCGACCGCTCGGGCGCGGTCACCGCCTTCGCGATGACCAACCTCCAGGAGCGCGGCGTGCTGTTCACCGACCCCGGCACCGAGGTGTACGAGGGCATGATCGTCGGCGAGAACTCGCGCTCCGACGACATGGACGTGAACATCACCAAGGAGAAGAAGCTCACGAACATGCGGTCCTCGTCGGCCGACTCGTTCGAGGCGATCGTGCCGCCGCGCAAGCTCTCCCTGGAGCAGTCCCTGGAGTTCTGCCGCGACGACGAGTGCGTCGAGGTCACCCCGGAGGCCGTGCGCATCCGCAAGGTCGTCCTGGACCAGAAGGAGCGCGGCCGCTCCGCCTCGCGCGCCAAGCACGGCTGACGCCACCCCGGCCCTTCACGGCGCCCCGTCGGACACGGTCCGGCGGGGCGCCGCCGTATGGGCGCACGGCGCGGTCGGCGGTGGTCGTCGTCGGTCATCCGAGGGGTTTCCCGGGGGTTCGGAGCAGTGGCGACCGGTGCCGGGGTGCGGTATGCCACGGTTTGGGCTCTGATGTGGGCTACGTGTGGTCCCCGTGACTACGTGTGACCCGGAGTCCGGACCGTAAGGAGGCACCATGCGCCCAGCGGTGTGCGCGAAGTGGGCCGGCTGCGCGGCGGCGGTGGCCCTCGTGGCCACCGGGTGCGGGGGCGGGACCGCCGGACCGGGCGGCTCCGCCGTCGTCAGCGCCTCCTGGGGCGACCCGCAGAATCCGCTGGAGCCGGCCAACACCAACGAGGTGCAGGGCGGCAAGGTGCTGGAGATGCTGCTGCGCGGCCTCAAGCGCTACGACCCCGAGACCGGCGCGGCCAAGAACGTCCTGGCCGAGAAGATCGAGACCACCGACGCCCAGCACTACACCGTGACCCTCAAACGCGGCTGGAGCTTCAGCGACGGCGAGAAGGTCACCGCCAAATCCTTCGTGGACGCCTGGAATTACGGCGCACTGCTGGACAACAAGCAGAAGAACGCGCCCTTCTTCCAATACATCGACGGCTTCGACAAGGTGCACCCCGACAACGGGAAGCCCACCGCGAAGACCCTCTCCGGGCTGAAGGTGAAGGACGACCACACCTTCGACGTCACGCTGAACCAGAAATTCTCCAGCTGGCCGGACACCCTGGGCTATTCGGCGTTCATGCCGCTGCCCCAGGCGTTCTTCCGCGACCACGCCGGCTGGCTGAAGAGACCCGTCGGCAACGGCCCGTACCTGGTGGATTCCTACACCAAGGGCAGCGTGCTGAAGATGCGGAAGTGGAAGCGGTACCCCGGTCCCGACCCGGCCCAGAACGGCGGGATCGACCTGCGCGTCTACACCGACAGCGAGACCGCCTACACCGACCTGCAGGCCGGCAACCTCGACCTGGTCGACGACATCCCGGCGTCCCAGCTGAAGAACGTCCGGTCCGACCTCGGCGACCGCTACCTCAACCAGCCGGCCGGCATCATCCAGACCCTCACCTTCCCGATGTACGACGCGCACTGGGGCAAGCCCGGGATGGAACGGGTGCGGCGCGGCCTGTCGATGGCGATCGACCGGGAGCAGATCACCAAGGAGATCTTCCAGCACACCCGCACCCCGGCCACCGACTGGACCTCGCCGGTCCTGGGGGAGAAGGGCGGCTTCAAGGAGGGGCTCTGCGGCGACGCCTGCGTCTTCGACCCGGCGAAGGCCCGCCAGCTCATCAAGGACGGCGGCGGACTCCCCGGCGGCCGGATGACGATCACGTACAACGCCGACACCGGCTCGCACAAGGACTGGGTCGACGCGGTCTGCAACAGCATCAACAAGACGCTGGGGAACGACAAGGCGTGCGTGGGCAATCCGGTCGGCACCTTCGCGGACTTCCGCAACCAGATCAGCGCCCGGCAGCTGACCGGCCCCTTCCGGGCCGGCTGGCAGATGGACTACCCGCTGATCCAGAACTTCCTCCAGCCGCTGTACTACACCAACGCCTCCTCCAACGACGGGAAGTTCAGCAATCCCGACTTCGACAAACTCGTCAACCAGGCCAACGCCGCCCCGGACACCCGGCAGGCGGTGGCGAAATTCCAGGACGCGGAGCGGATCCTCGCCCGCGAAATGCCGTCCATTCCGCTCTGGTACCAGAACGGCAGCGGCGGCTATTCGGACCGGATCAGCAACGTGCGGCTCAATCCGTTCAGCGTTCCGGTCTACAACGAGATCACCGTCGGCTGACCGCGGAGGCGAGCGCGCATGGGACGTTATGTGATCCGGCGGTTGCTCCAGATGATCCCGGTGTTCATCGGCAGCACCTTCCTGATCTTCCTCATGGTCTACGCACTGGGCGATCCGGTCGCCGCGATGTTCGGCGACCGGGCGCCGGACCCCGCCACCGCGGCGCAGATCCGCCACGACCTCTACCTCGACCAGCCGCTGTGGAAGCAGTACCCGCACTACATGGGCCAGATCTTCCAGGGCAACTTCGGCACCGCCTTCAACGGGCAGCCGGTCACCGAGCTGATGCGCACGGCCTTCCCCGTCACCCTCCGGCTCACCATCGTCGCCATCGTCCTGGAGACGGTGGTGGGCGTCGCGCTGGGCGTGTTCAGCGGGCTGCGGCGCGGCCGGAGCATCGACACCACCGTGCTGGTCCTCACCCTCGTCGTGGTCTCCGTACCGACCTTCGTCAGCGGC
Organism: Streptomyces diastatochromogenes; assembly: GCA_001418405.1. Taxonomy (GTDB): domain Bacteria; phylum Actinomycetota; class Actinomycetes; order Streptomycetales; family Streptomycetaceae; genus Streptomyces; species Streptomyces albulus_C. The sequence continues at coordinate 13,686 of LIQL01000131.1, forward strand.
TACCTGCTCCAGTTCGTCTTCGGCGTGAAGTGGGAATGGGCCGCGCCGACCGTCGCCATCGAGGCGCCGCTGGGCCAACTGCTGCTCCCGGGGCTGGTGTTGGCGCTGGTCTCGCTCGCCTACGTCACCCGGCTGACCCGGACCTCGATCGCCGAGAACGCCCGCGCCGACTACGTCCGCACCGCCGTCGCCAAGGGGCTGCCCCGGCACCGGGTCATCACCCGCCACCTGCTGCGCAACTCCCTGATCCCGGTGGTCACCTTCATCGGCACCGACATCGGCGCGCTGATGGGCGGCGCCATCGTCACCGAGCGGATCTTCAACATCCACGGCGTCGGATACCAGCTCTACCAGGGCATCCTCCGGCAGAACTCGCCGACCGTGGTGGGCTTCGTGACGATCCTGGTGCTGGTGTTCCTGATCGCCAACCTGCTGGTCGACCTGCTGTACGCCGTCCTCGACCCGAGGATCCGCTATGCCTGAGCCGCACGTCCCCCAGGAAGCCATCGGCCACGGCGACGGCGGCACCGCCGCGCTCGCCATCGGCGAGGCCGAGTCCCTGGCCCGCGCCCCCGGCGCCGGGCCCCCACCCCCCGGTGGCGAACCCACCGGCAAACCCCGCAGCCTGTGGAGCGACGCCTGGCACGACCTGCGCCGCAACCCGGTCTTCGTGGTCTCCGCGCTGGTCATCGTCTTCCTGGTGGTCATCGCCATCTGGCCGCAGCTGATCGCCACCGGCAACCCGTACCGCGCCGACCTCTCCAAGGCCCAGCAGGGCGCCGCGCCCGGCCACCCCTTCGGCTACGACACCCAGGGCCGCGACGTCTACACCCGGGTCGTCTACGGCGCCCGCGCCTCCATCACCGTCGGCACCTGCGCCACCGCCGGCGTCGCCCTCCTGGGCAGCCTGCTCGGCGGCCTGGCCGGCTTCTTCGGCGGCTGGTCGGACACCCTGCTCTCCCGGCTCGCCGACGTCTTCTTCGGCATCCCGGTGCTGCTCGGCGGGCTGGTCTTCCTGTCCGTCGTCACCAGCACCACCGTCTGGCCGGTGGTCGGCTTCATCGTGCTGCTGGGCTGGCCGCAGATCGCCCGGATCGCCCGCGGCTCGGTCGTCACCGCCAAGCAGAACGACTACGTGCAGGCCGCGAGGGCGCTGGGCGCGGGCAACGGGCGGATGCTGCTGCGGCACATCGCGCCCAACGCCGTCGCCCCGGTCATCGTCGTCGCGACCATCGCCCTGGGCACCTACATCGCCCTGGAGGCCACCCTGTCCTACCTCGGCGCGGGCCTCAAACCGCCGACCGTCTCCTGGGGCATCGACATCTCCGCCGCCTCCACCCACATCCGCAACGCGCCCCACATGCTGCTCTGGCCCGCGGGCGCACTGAGCATCACGGTGCTCGCGTTCATCATGCTCGGCGACGCGGTGCGCGACGCCCTCGACCCCAAGCTGCGCTGAGGAGGCGTCAGATGACCAACGGCGGCGCACCCGCGACCGAGCCGCTGCTCGACGTCCAGGACCTCCAAGTGGAGTTCCGCACCCGCGACGGGGTGGCCAAGGCCGTCAACGGCGTCAGCTACACCGTGGCGGCCGGCCGGACGCTGGCGGTGCTCGGCGAGTCCGGCTCCGGCAAGTCCGTCACCGCCCAGGCCGTGATGGGCATCCTCGACTCGCCGCCGGGCTTCGTCACCGGCGGCCGGATCCTCTTCCAGGGGCGCGACCTGCTCACCCTGGGCAAGGAGGAGCGCCGCAGGGTCCGCGGCGCGAAGATGGCGATGATCTTCCAGGACGCGCTCTCCGCCCTGAACCCGGTGCTCAGCGTCGGCGCCCAACTCGGCGAGATGTTCCGGGTGCACACCGGGGCGTCCCGCAAGGACGCCCGGGACAAGGCGGTCGCACTGATGGAGCGGGTCGGCATCCCGGCGGCCCGGGCGCGGGTCGGGGACTACCCGCACCAGTTCTCCGGCGGCATGCGCCAACGCATCATGATCGCCATGGCGCTCGCCCTGGAACCCGACCTGATCATCGCGGACGAGCCGACCACCGCCCTGGACGTCACCGTCCAGGCCCAGGTCATGGACCTGCTCGCGGAGTTGCGCCGCGAGTACCGGATGGGCCTGATCCTGATCACCCACGACCTCGGCGTGGTCGCCGACGTCGCCGACACCATCGCGGTGATGTACGCGGGCCGGGTCGTCGAGACCGCCCCCGTCGACCAGCTCTACAAGGCGCCCGCGCACCCGTACACCCGCGGGCTGCTGGAGTCCGTGCCCCGGCTGGGGCACAAGGGGCAGCAACTGCACGCGATCAAGGGCCTGCCGCCCAGCCTCACCGCCATCCCGCCCGGCTGCGCCTTCCACCCCCGCTGCCCGCTGGCCCGCGACGTCTGCCGCACCGACCGGCCGCCGCTGAACGACGTCGGACCGGGCCGGGCCAGCGCCTGCCACTTCTGGAAGGAGACCCTCGATGGCGCCCGGTGAACCGCTCCTCGAAGTCCGCGACCTGGTCAAGCACTTCCCGCTGACCCGAGGCGTGCTCATCAAGAAGCAGGTGGGCGCGGTCAAGGCGGTCGACGGGGTCTCCTTCGCGCTCCGGCAGGGCGAAACCCTCGGCATCGTGGGGGAGTCCGGCTGCGGCAAGTCGACGGTGGCCCGGATGCTGGTCGGACTGGAGCGGCCGACGGCCGGGCACATCCGCTACCGCGGCGAGGACATCACCCGACTGTCCGGGCGCGCCATGAAGGCCGTCCGCCGCAACATCCAGATGGTCTTCCAGGACCCCTACACCTCGCTCAACCCCCGGATGACGGTCGGCGACATCATCGGCGAGCCCTACGAGATCCACCCCGAGGTGGCACCCAAGGGCGACCGCCGGCGCCGGGTCCAGGAACTCCTCGACGTCGTCGGGCTCAACCCCGAGTTCGTCAACCGCTATCCGCACCAGTTCTCCGGCGGCCAGCGCCAACGCATCGGGATCGCCCGCGGCCTGGCCCTGCGCCCCGAGATCATCGTCGCGGACGAGCCGGTCTCCGCCCTCGACGTCTCCGTCCAGGCCCAGGTCGTGAACCTCCTGGCCCGGCTCCAGGACGACTTCGGACTCTCCTACGTCTTCATCGCGCACGACCTGTCCGTCGTCCGCCACCTCTCCGACCGGGTCGCGGTGATGTACCTCGGCAAGATCGTCGAGACCGGCACCGACGAGCAGATCTACGACCACCCCACCCACCCGTACACCCAGGCGCTGCTCTCCGCCGTCCCCGTGCCCGACCCCGACGCCCGGGCGCACCGCGAACGCATCCTGCTGAGCGGCGACGTCCCCTCCCCGGCCGATCCGCCGTCCGGCTGCCGCTTCCGCACCCGCTGCTGGAAGGCGCAGGAGCTGTGCGCCCGGGTCGAGCCCCCGCTGGCGGTCCCGGCGGCGTTCCACGACGACGCGGGCCCGGCCCGGCACGCCTCGGCCTGCCACTTCGCGGAGGAGCGGCACGTGGTTCCGAGCGAGTAGGGCGCCGGAACGGCTCAGGAACAGGCTCGTGCCGACTCCATGACACGAGACTGTGGTCGTGGTCGGAGAGCTGTTATGCATGCCATCAGGGCGAAGTGGGGCATTGTTGCTAATCTTTCATATTTCACTCCATAGAGGCAGTGTTCATGTTATGTGCGGATTCCCGGAAGGGCGAAAAGTCGTCGTTAAGTTCATTGATGCAAGAGATTGAGTTGGTGTTTAATGATCGAGTCGGCCGCTACGGGAAAGCGATTGGCGTGACACTTCCTATGAGGGTGACCACTTCAAGGGGGCAGGTTACGGGACGTCCATAGGGGTATTCGTGGACGGGCTGCCTGCGGGTGTCAAACAGGAAAGTAAAGCGAGGGGGAAGTGTGAAGCGTAAAGCGGGAATGATGGTCGCCGGGCTGGCTGCGACAGGGTTGGCGATCCTCGGTACAACGCCGGCATCTGCTGAGCCTGTCCGGGGGTTCAATATCAAGAATGTCGAGACTGGGAAATGTCTCGTGTTCAACGGGGTTGGGCACCCTGTGACCGCTGCGGCTTGTAACATCAACGTTCCGCAGCAGCGGTGGGCAAATTACAACAACGGGGTAATTTCTGCGGCCGGTAGCGCGTCGATGGGCCCCTACCTGCTGGCTAAGAAGGGAGGCGGCGGAGACGTCTACGTTAACGTCTCGGGCTTCCCTGGATGGTCTGATGCGTGGTCGGTGAGCTCCTTCCACGACAGGGAGAAGGCCATGTACGGAAACATCACTGCCGGGTGCTACCTGAAGATGTCGGGGGGCGGCGTGGTCTGCACTCCAGGCCGCAACAGCCAGAGTTGGTGGATGGCCGTCTACGGCTAGTCGGCATCCGTTCGCGATGCGATGAACCGGGGCCCACCTTCGTGTGCGGTTTCTAGGGATCGTTGCGACGCGTGGTCGTGTTGATCAGGCCGCGAGTAGTTTATGCAGGCGCTCGGCTGGGGTTTTCCAGCCGAGCGTTTTGCGTGGGCGGCGATTGAGTTGGTCTGCGACGGCGACGAGGTGCTCGGGGGTGTCGACGGACAGGTCGGTGCCCTGGTCCCAGGTCAGTGATCGCTACAGCTGGGCAGGCAGGGTCTGGCCGGTCGTGGTCAGGGCTCCCGGTACGGCTTCGGCGCCATGGTCGTCCGGCAGGTGCAGGAGCACCACGTAGCGGGTGGCGCGTTCGACCAGGGTTCCGATCGCGGACCCGCCGTCCTTGCCGATGATCAGGTCGCCCTCCCAGCGGCCGGGCAGGGCTCGGCCCTCTGTCGCGGCGTGCCGTTCGCTGATCACCACCAACGGCGTGGTGAAGCGGGGCTGACGGCAGTTGGCCTGCCGCTGGGGTCTGCGCCGGGCCCGGCCGCTGCGCAGGGCGCCGGCAGTTCTTGCCGCAGCTGGCCCCGGCCCTGGACCTAGAGCGCCCGATAGACGGTCTCGCGGACCCACGTGCATCTCCGGCCGGTCGGGGAAGCGTCCGTGGAGCGTGGCAGATCCGCTCCGGGCTCCACTTCTCGTCCAGCATTGCCTGGACGGCATCCCGCAGCTCGGGGTGGGGCAGGACCTTGCGGGGCTTGGGCCGGGGCCGACGGGCATCCGCTCGGGCCTGGGCCGGGCGCGGGCGGTAGGCCCCGCTTCCGGGGTGGCGGTTGCGCCGGATCTCACCGCTGACCGTGGACGGGCTGGGGCCCAGCTCCGTGGCGATCGCCTGCACAGTGGCCTTCTCCAGCAGCTGGTCGGCGATGTGGATCCGCTCGTCCTCGCACAGGTACCGGGACGGCCCGGAAGCCGGTACCACCACCACATGGTTCGGTGTTACCGGCTTCCGGTTCCGTTCCCCAAAACGGCCGTTGCGCCACTTGTCGCCCGTCCGGCGATCGACGCCGCCGATCCGGCACGCTTCCATCGCTGTAACCCTGCTGCAGGAGCCGGGAGTATGCCTCCCGCTCCCGTGACAGCTTGTTACTCCCCTGCGGAGCCCGGTCCGCTCGGATCTCGAAGTCCATCGCACCCCTTGATCCGAGGTGTTGCGACGACCACTAGAACCCAAGGTGGAAGGTGGGCCCCGGCGCCTTGTGGCCGTGCTCTTGCGACGTCCCGCATGCGACGTGCTTGATGCTGGATGTGCCCGTCCGCGTCGTCCGTCTTCGTCGACGGGTTGTCACATTGACGAGGAGTGCCCCGTAGGACAGCCCGCTGAACTGCGGTACGCGTGCGGTTCAGCGGGCCCGATCCACATCAGCTCTCCGTCTGCCCTGCTCCGCTGTCCTTGTCGCCTACCGTCTCCTCGATCGCGGCCAGCGCCGGGTCCAGGACGATGTCCTCGCCGCGGGCCGCGGTCGTCGGCTCCTCCGGGAAGTGACAGGCGGTCAGGTGTCCGGCCGCATTGCCGCCGATCTGGACCAGCGGCGGCTCCTCGGTCGCGCACTTCTCCTGAGCCTTCCAGCACCGAGTGCGGAAGCGGCAGCCGGACGGTGGGTTGACGGGGGAGGGGACGTCACCGGCGAGCCGGATCCGCTGGCGCTCCTCATCGCCCTCCTCCGCCAGTTTCGGCTCGGGCACGGCCGACAGCAGGGCGTGGGTGTACGGGTGGCGCGGCCGGTTGTAGATCTCGTCGCGGGTGCCCACCTCGACGATCTTGCCGAGGTACATCACCGCGACCCGCTCGCTGAAGTGCCTCACGACGGCCAAGTCGTGGGCGATGAACACGAACGCGATGCCCAGCTCACGCTGGAGGTCCTGGAGCAGGTTGACCACCTGCGCCTGGATGGAGACGTCGAGTGCGGAGACCGGCTCGTCGGCGACGATCAGCTTGGGTTCCAAGGCGAGGGCGCGGGCCACCCCGATGCGCTGTCGCTGGCCGCCGGAGAACTCGTGCGGGAAGCGGTTGTAGTGCTCGGGGTTGAGGCCGACGGTTTCGAGCAGCTCGCGGATGCGCTTCTCGCGGCCGCCCGCTGGGTTGATGCCGTTGATCTCCATCGGGCCGCCGATGATGGTGCCGACCGTCTGCCGCGGGTTCAGCGAGGCGTACGGGTCCTGGAAGATCATCTGGATCTCGGACCGGATCGGCGCCAGCTCCTTGCGACCGGCGTGGGTGATGTCCCGCCCCGCGTAGGTGATCTTGCCGCCGGTGGGCTCCATCAGCCGGGTCAGCAGCCGGCCCGTGGTCGACTTGCCGCAACCGGACTCGCCGACCAGACCGAAGCTCTCGCCGGCGTGGACGGTCAGGTCCACGCCGTCGACCGCCTGGACGGCCCCGACCTTCCGCTTGAACGGGAAGCCGCCGTAGATCGGGAAGTGCTTGGTCAGTCCCTCGGCGGTGAGCAGGGGCTCGCCCTGGTCGGGCGCGGCGGCTCGGGGCGCGGGCACGGTGTCGTTCTTGGCCATGGTGGTAGCTCCCTAGCCCAGCCGGGGCTTGATCTGCTCGGTGAAGAAGGTCTGCTTCTGCTCGGCGCTCAGGTGACAGGCGGCGGCCCGACCCGGTGCCAGCGGCGGGCGCTCGCCGGTGCAGCGGTCGCCGTCGACCTCCGCGGTGAACGCGCAGCGGGGGTTGAAGGCGCAGCCCGACGGCGGGTTGAGCAGGCTCGGCGGGGATCCCGGGATCGGGTGCAGTTCCTCGTTGACGTCCGAGGAGAGCCGCGGCATGGAGCTGAGCAGGCCCCAGGTGTAGGGGTGGCGGGGCTCCCTGAGGATCTCCTTGACTGCGCCTCGCTCGATCGCCCGACCGGCGTACATCACCAGCACGTCGTCGGCGGTGTCGGCGACCACGCCGAGGTCGTGGGTGATCAGGATGATCGCGGAGCCGAACTCCTGCTGGAGGTCCTTGAGGAGGTCCAGGATCTGCGCCTGGACGGTGACGTCCAGGGCGGTGGTCGGCTCGTCGGCGATCAGCAGCTGCGGGTTGCAGACCAGCGCCATGGCGATCATCGCGCGCTGCCGCATGCCGCCGGAGAACTGGTGCGGGTAGTCGTCCACCCGCAGGCTGGGCTGGGGGATGCCGACCTTGGTCAGCATCTCGATGGCCCGCTGCCGGCCCTCGCGCTTGTTGGCGCCGGTGTGCTTCATGAACGGCTCGGCGATCTGCCGGCCGACGGTGTAGTACGGCGACAGGGCGGTCAGCGCGTCCTGGAAGATCATCGCCATCTTGTTGCCCCGGAGCTTCTCCAGGGTCTTCTCCTTGGCGCCGGTCAGCTCCTGGCCGTCCAGGTGGATCTCACCGGTGATCTCCGTGGCCTTGGGGTTGTGCAGCCCCAGCACGGCGAGGTTGGTGACGGACTTGCCGGAGCCCGACTCGCCGACGATGCCCAGGGTCTTGCCGCGCTCCAGGTCGAAGGAGAGGCCGTCGACCGCCTTGACGATGCCGTCCTCGGTGGAGAAGCGGACATGCAGGTCGCGGACAGAGAGGAAGGAATCGCCACCGGGTCCGTTCGGGACCGGCTTCTCCGCGGTCTTGGTGGGTGTGGTCACGTCAGGCTCTCCTAGGACAGGCGCACGCGCGGGTCGATGAACGCGTACGCCGCATCCACGATGATGTTGAACACCAGGATCAGGGCGGCGCTGAAGATCATCACGCCCATCACCATGGGCAGGTCCAGGGTGATGACGGAGTCGACCGCCAGCCGGCCGAGTCCTGCCAGCTGGAAGGTGAACTCCGTGATCATCGCGCCGCCGAACAGTGACCCCAGGTCCACGCCGAGGATGGTGACGATCGGGATCAGCGAACCGCGCCAGGCGTACCGCAGGAAGACGTAACGTGCTGGCATGCCCTTGGCCTTGGCGGTTCGGACGTGCTCCTCCTGAAGCTGCTCGATCATCGTCGAGCGCGCCATACGGGTGTACTGCGCGGTGAAGATCGTCGCCATCACCAGCCACGGGATCAGCAGACCCATGAACCATCCGACCGGATCGCTGGTGAGGTTCACGTACTGCGGAGCGGCCATGATGCCGCTGTAGACGAAGATGCCCAGCACGACGGGGCCGAGGATGTAGATCTGCACCGAGCTGAGGATCATCGACACCCCGGTGACCGCCTTGTCCAGCAGCGTGCCGCGCTTCCAGGCCGCGAGCAGGCCGGCGCCCAGGCCGATCACCAGGAAGGCCACGGCACCGCCGACAGCCAGCGACGCGGTGAGCGGCAGCCGGTCCATCATCGTGGACCAGACGTCCTGCTTGGTGGCGAAGGAGTAGCCGAAGCAAGGAGCGCTGCAGTGGCCGAGCGTGAAGTCGCGGCCGGCGAAGATGCCGACGAGGAAGTGCCAGTACTGGACCGGTACGGGCTGATCCAGCCCCAGGTTCTTGTGGATCAACGCAACGTTGTCGGCCGTGCAGTTCTTGCCGCAGGCCATCAGCGCGGGATCGCCCACGGAGAAGAAGACGAAGAACGTGAAGGCGCTTAGCAGAACGAGGATGACGACCGCGCCGATCGCCCGGCGAAGGAGGAAGGGAAACATGACAGTTCGCTGCTCTCAGGACGGCGGCTGCAGTGGGGTGAGGGGTGGCGGGAAGAAGGCCCCGGAGTGCGCGCCCCGCCTTGCGCACGCACTCCGGAATGCCTTCGGCTGTGTACTGCTTACTTCTTGATGAACAGCGTGTTCACGTCGAGGTAGTTGGTGTCCGTGTTGTAGCGGATGCCGCCGATCTTCGAACCGTACAGCTGGAGCGACTTGACGAAGAAGACCGGAGCGGCCGGGTTGACCTTCTCCACGATGTAGTGGTGGAGCTTCTGCCACTCCGCGGTCTGCTTCTGCACGTCCGAGATCTGCCGGATACGGTCGATCTCCTGGCTGATCTTCGGGTCACGGACGTGCGAGTAGTTGGAGGCGCCGTCCGCGATGATGCGGCCGTCGTACGACGGCGGGATCACCGTGGAGGCGTCCGGCCAGTCCTGGCCCCACCCGGTCAGGTAGACGTCGAAGCCGTTGTCGACCTTGCCCATCTGCTGGTACCAGGAGGAGGAGTCGACCTCCTTCTTCTGCACGTCGAAGCCGGCCTTGGTCAGGCCGTCGGCGATGGCGACCGACTCCTTCTGCCGGATCTCGGTGTTGGCGTAGGCGTAGACGAGCTTCATGCCCACCTTGCCGGCTTCCTTCAGGAGCTGCTTGGCCTTCTCCGGGTCACCGTTGGGCTTCTTCAGCTTGCCGTAGGGGTCGTAGCCCTTCTCGTAGCCTGCGACGGTCGGGGAGAGCAGACCGCCGGCGACCTCACCGCCGTAGCTGCCGCCCTCGATCCGGACGACCTGCTGGCTCGGCATCGCGTAGGTGATCGCGTCACGGATCCGCTTGTCCTTGATGCGGTCCATGTTCATGTTCAGCTGCCAGACGTAGGGCTGGTAGCCCTGCACCAGGCGCTTGCTGGCGCTGGCGTCGCTCAGCACCTGCTTGGTCAGCGTCGGCTCCACGGCGTTGGTGAAACTGATGGCGGTCTTGTCGGCGCCCTTGTCAGCCATCAACCGCTTGGTGGAGTCGGAGAACTGGTGGTTGAAGGAGATGTTGTAGCCGTCGACGTACTGGTGACGCGCCGGGTCGCTCTTGGCGTCCCAGTTGGGGTTCTTCACCAGTGCCATGGACTTGCCGGACTTGAACGACGCGATCTTGTACGGACCGCTGCTGACCGGCGCGATGTCGTAGCTGTCCTTGGTGTCCTTGGGGCTGTCCGGGACGACGCTGTAACCCGCCATCGCCAAGGCGTAGGGCAGCTGTGTCTGCGGCGCCTTGAAGTGGAAGACGATGGTCTTGTCGTCCGGCGTGTCCAGGACGGACTTGGGCAGGTGGTCGCCCTTGTACGGACCGTCCGGCAGCGCCTTGCGGTAGGTGGTGCCGTCGCCCGAGAGCCACTGCTGGATGTAGGTCGGACCCTCGGTTATGAACGGCGAGTACATCCGCTCGATGGAGTGCCGGATGTCCTTCGAGGTGATCGGCTTGCCGTCCTCGAACTTGATCCCGTCCTTGAGCGTGTACGTCCAGGTCTTGCCGCCGTCGGACATCTTGCCCGCGTCGGTGGCGAGGTCACCGACGAGCGTCTTGTTGCCCTTGTCGTCCTGGGTGTACGTGGTCAGGCCACGGAAGATCAACTTGGCCAGGTCGCCCACGTCGCTGACGTACATCTGGGCCGGGTCCAGGTGGTTGTAGCTGTCCCGCTGGTAGACGGTGATGGTGCCACCGCTCTGCGCGCCTGCGACCGCGGCCGCGGGGCCGTTGGACTGCGCCGCGGTGCCGAGCGGCACCACCTTGGATTGGGTGGCCGCGTCCTTGTCGGTCGTGGAGCTGTCCTTGCCCGCGCGACTGCCGCTGCTGCAACCGGTGAGCGCGAGCGAACCGGCCGCCAGGGCCACGATCACCGCGCGGGTTCTACGCGTGGAGAGTGTCTTCATGAGGATCCAAGCACCTGCCTGTCAGTCGTTGTCCCGATGTGCTGTCTGACGCATCCGGTGCGTCACCGGCGCGGGGGTGACAGCTGCCCCCGTCAAGAGGGCGATCAGCGCCCGGACTTGGGGTCGAAGGCGTCCCGCACCGAGTCCCCGAGCAGGTTGAAGCAGAGCACGAAGATCACCATCGCGGCGCCAGGGAAGAGGAGGAAGGTCGGGTCGTTCTCGTAGATCTGGCCGGCCGTCTTGAACAGCCGGCCCCAGTCGGGGGTCGGGTCCACGATGCCGACGCCCATGAAGGACAGGCCGGCCTCAGCCGTCACGAACAGCGGAAGCATGTAGGTGCTTTGCACGAGGATCGGGGTCACCACGTTGGGCAGCAGCTCCTTGGTGATGATCCGCCAGGGGGAGGCGCCGGTGATCCTCGCGGCCTCGACGAAGTCCCGCTCCCGCAGGGACATCACTTGTCCGCGCAGCAGACGGGCCAGGCCCATCCAGCCCAGCGCCCACTGCACGAGGATCAGTGCGATCACGCGGATGTAGGTAGGGGTCTCGTCGCCCGGCGCCACGAAGACCGCGATCACCGCGGGCATGAACGCCACGAACGTCAGCTGGCTGGGGAAGGCGAGGAGGAAGTCGATCAGACGGCCGACCCAGTAGTCGGTCTTGCCGCCCAGGTAGCCCGCCGTGATGCCGATGATGGTGCCGGTGATCACCACCAGGATGGTGACCACGAGTGAGATGCCCAGCGAGGTACGCATTCCGTACAGCAGGTTGGTGAACAGATCGCGGCCGAGGCCCGGCTCGATGCCGAACCAGAAGTCGCCGGAAATACCGCCGTTGGGCGCTGCGGGGTAGCTGAACTCGTCCAGCAGGCTGGGGTCGTCGCTCCCATACAGCGTGTACGGATTCTTGCCGTAGATCGCGGCGATCACCGGGGCCAGGGCCGCGATGACGAAGAAGGCGAGCACGACGATCCCGCAGATCATGCCGGTGCGGTCGCGCTTGAAGCGCGCCCACATCAACTGCCCGGGGGAACGGCCGACGAGCTCACCGCCCTTGCCCTTCTTCTCCTTCTTCAGACCCTTGGACGCAAGCCCCGGGGTATCGGACTTGTCTGTCGCGGTCTGGGATGGACTAGTCATCGCGAAGTGCCCCCGCGCCGAGTTCTCTTGGAACGTGAAGCGGCACCCGTCGCACCGCTGGATGAGCGCGACTTTCGCAAGTGATTTACGGCCGAGTCAAGGGTATGAGGTGTGCTTCTGCACAGGTCGTCCGCTTCTTGAGCGAAGATTGCGCAGATCGTCGCCAAGGCGTGCTTGACACCGGGTTGTCATGTGCGGCATGAGCGACAAAAGTGCACCAAACGCTTTAACGAGACGGCAACTTGCCCGTCGCATCACCGATATACGGACGCGCCATGCTGAACACCGTACGGCCGTGCGGGTGCCGTAGGTCGGCCGGGGATGCCAGCGGCGCCCCGGCCGACCGCCGTTTTGTGGGTGTTTGGCGTTCCACTTCCCCGGTGTCTGTTGTCCGGAGGTCGAGATTGGTGTAGACCTGCGGCAGTACGTTTACGAATGCGGGGATGCTGTGCGCGTCGTCGGGCCGCGACGTGGACGGGCGTGGTCCGGGTCTGCTGCCCTCGTGTCCACAGTGCGGTCACGTCGTCTCATCCGAGGCGCGTGCGGCACCGCTGACGTGGTCGAGCGCGACGCGCGGCGATGGACGGCACTCGGGTTGCGGGCACGCCCGACGCCGTCCACGGAGGAGCCGCCGTAGCCGGTGGGCGCACCCGTGGACCCGTGGACGCCGTCCGCGGGAGGCGTCGCTCGGCCGCCCGGCACGCGCCGGGGCGGCTCAAGCGGGTCCGCTGGAGGGGGCGTTGGCCGTCCCCGCCGGACGTCTGCTTCCTGCCCGCCCGCGGCCCGCCCGGTGCGCGGCGGACGCCCCCGCCGGCCGGTGGGCCGGCGGACGGCGCCCGGCAGATCTCAGCGAAGGCCCAGGGACCGCTTGAGGAAGTCCACCTGGAGCAGCAGCAGGTTCTCCGCCACCTGCTCCTGCGACGCCATGTGCGTCACCCCCGAGAGCGGCAGCACCTCGTGCGGCCGGCCCGCGGCCAGCAACGCCGAGGACAGCCGCAGGGAGTGCGCCACCACCACGTTGTCGTCGGCCAGTCCGTGCACGATCAGCATCGGGCAGTGCGGTTCAACCGCCTGGGACAGTCCCTCGTCCGTCACCAGGGAGTTGCTGGCGTAGACCGCCGGCTCCTCGTCGGGGTGGCCGAGGTACCGCTCCTGGTAATGGGTGTCGTACAGCCGCAGGTCGGTCACCGGCGCGCCCACCACCGCGGCGTGGAAGACGTCCGGCCGGCGCAGCGCGGCCATCCCCGCCAGGTAGCCGCCGAACGACCACCCGCGGATCGCGACCCGTCCCAGGTCCAGGGGGAAGGAGTCGGCCAGCGCCTCCAGGGCGTGCACCTGGTCCTCCAACGCCACCGGCCCGAGCTGCCGGGAGACCGCTTTCTCCCACGCGGGGGAGCGGCCCGGGGTGCCCCGGCCGTCCGCCACCACCACCGCGAAGCCCTGATCGGCGAACCACTGGGACGTCAGGTACGCGTTGTGCGCGGCGACGACGCGTTGGCCGTGCGGACCGCCGTAGGGATCGAGCAGCACCGGCAGCGGACCGTCGCCCTCCGCGTAACCGGTCGGCAGCAGCACCGCGCACGGGATCCGGCGCTCGCCGGCGAGCACCAGCCGCGGTCGAGCGGTGAGACCCGGCGTCTCGGCGTGCGAACCGATGACCGCCAGCACCTTCTCACCGCCGTCCGGATCCAGCCGCACCACTTCCGACCGGGTGCCCGGCCGTTCCAGCGACGCCTGGGTCAGGACCGTCAACGCCCCGCCGCGCACCGCCGAGGAGACGGTCGGGTGCGGCTGCTCGCCGACCCGCTCCCAGCCGCCCTGGTCGCCGCTGCCGCGGAACCACGCCCGGTACACCCCGATGTCGTGCACGTCCGCACCGCTGGCCGAGAACAGCACGTCGTCCTCGCCGATGTCCAACACGGCCCGGACGTGCAGCGGCTGCCCGGTCAGCGGCCGGTCGCCGACGAACAGCTTGCGCGCGCCGCCCTCGTCGGCGATCCGCACCAGGCGCCCGTCCGGCGTCCACGCCGGCGCGCCCGGGTAGGGCTCGACCCACACCTCGTCCTGGTCCTCGTGCACCAGGGTGGTCGCCCCGGTCTGCGGATCGACCTTCAGATAGCGCTGGGCACGCTGGTCCCGGGTCTGGACCAGCAGGAGCGGCGGGCCGGCCGCCGACCAGTGGACGCGGGCCAGATAGGGGTAGCGCACGGTGTCCCAGCGGACGTCCGTCCGGGAGCCGTCCAGACCGAAGAACGCCAGGGTGACGTCGGCGTTGGCGCTGCCGGCCACCGGGTACGGCACCTGCGCGGGCGCCCGGTCGGGGTGCGCCGGGTCGGCGATCCACCAGCGGGTCACCGGCGCGTCGTCGACCCGTGCGGCCAGCACCCGGTCACTCTCCGGCGACCACCAGAAGCCCCGGTGGCGGCCCATCTCCTCGGCCGCGATGAACTCGGCCAGCCCCCAGGTGACGTCGGGCCCGTCCGGCTCCGCCAGTGCCCGGTCCGCGCCCGCGGTGCCGTCGCCGTCCGCCGCGACGACCCGCAGCGCGCCGTCGGCCACGTAGGCCACGTGCCGGCCGTCGGGGGCGGGGCGAGGGTCCACCACCGGCCCCGCCACGGGGAGTTCGCGGGTGGTGCCGGCGCGCAGCTCCGAGACGAACAGCCGGCCCGACAGGGCGAAGGCGGCCAACTCCACGGCGGCGTCCACCGCGTAGCCGACGATGCCCGCGGACCCCTCCCGGCTGCGCTCGCGGCGCGCCCGCTCCTGCGGCGAGAGCTGCTCGTCCGCCCCGGCCAACAGCGCCTGCGGGTCGGCGGCGGCGAACTCCCTGCCGCCGTCGAGGTCCAGGACCCAGAGCTGGTGGCTGCGGTCGGTGCCGGTACGGGATCGGAGGAAGACGACGCGGGTGCCGTCGGGGGCGAGGGCGAAGTCGCGCGGGGTGCCGAGCGTGAAGCGCTGGGTGCGCGCGTAGTGCCGCGGGAAGGGCAGCTGTCCGGTCATGCCGCCGAGCCTACGGCGGCAGCGCCCGGCCGGCGCGGGGCTGTGGAAAACGGCGTGCGCCCCCACCGTGCTCCGGTGCACCGACTTATGCGCAAGGACGGAAAGTTATGATCCCTTGCGCGTGGGGGGTACGGGGTAAAGAGCCCTTGGCATACCCGGGTGCGTGGCGTCGATCCGTCGACTCACGTACCGTCAACTCTGTCCGGACCATGAGTACTTGGAGGTGAGCCGCCGTGGCACTCTCGATTTCGGCGGTGGTGCTGCTGGCGATCATCGTCTTCTTGCTGATCAAGAAGTCCGGGCTGAAGGCGGTGCATGCCTTTGTCTGCATGCTGCTGGGCTTCTATCTGGCCAGCTCGTCCATCGCCCCGACGATCAAGACCCTGACGACCAACGTCGCGGGGATGCTCGGCGGCATCAAGTTCTGAGCGTTGCGCCACACCCCGGTCGGCCCGAGCCGCCCCCGCCCCGCACTCCCGCGGGGCGCCCCGGCCGACGGCCGGCGAGCGGCTGCGGAGGGCACGGTGGGCGGCTCGTAGGCTGTCTGCATGACGTCCCACCCTGTCCCGGCCCCCGCGGGCGGAGGTGCTGCGCGGCGCAGTGACCTCCCCGCCCGCCGTCTCCTCCTGGTGCACGCGCACCCGGACGACGAGTCGATCAACAACGGCGCCACCATGGCGAAGTACGCGGCCGAAGGCGCGCTGGTCACCCTGGTGACCTGCACCCGAGGCGAGGAGGGCGAGGTCATCCCGCCCGCGCTCGCCCACCTCACACCGGACCGCGACGACGCCCTGGGCCCGCACCGCGTCCACGAGCTGGCCGCGGCGATGGCCGCCCTCGGGGTCGGCGACCACCGCTTCCTCGGCGGCCCCGGCCGCTACCGGGACTCCGGGATGATGGGCGCGCCGCAGAACGACCGGCCGGACTGCTTCTGGCAGGCGCCGGTGGACGAGGCGGCGGCCCACCTGGTGGCCGTCATCCGCGAGGTCCGCCCCCAGGTCCTCGTCACCTATGACCCGAATGGCGGATACGGCCACCCCGACCACATCCAGGCCCACCGGGTCGCCGTGCGGGCCGCGGAGCTGGCCGCACGGGCGGACTTCCGCCCGGACCTCGGCAGCGCGTATGCGATCGAAAAGATTTACTGGAACTGCAACCCCCGCTCGGAGGTCGAGGCGGGCCTCGCTGCGGTGCACGCGGCCGGCCACGGCTTCGCCGGGGTCGCCGCGGTGGACGACGTGCCGGGCGTGGTTCCGGACGACGCGGTCACCTCGACGATCGCCGGCCCGGGCGGGTACGCGGACGCGAAGGCCGCGGCGATGCGCGCACACGTGACGCAGGTCGTGGTCGACGGCGCGTTCTTCGCGCTCTCCAACGACCTCGGGCAGCCCCTGTTCGCCGCCGAGCACTACCGGCTGGTGCACGGGACGCCCGGCCCGGCCGGGGCGGGACGCGAGGACGATCTCTTCGCCGGCGTCGGGGAGTCGGCCACGTCGACGGGTGCGCAACCGCGGACCCGCAGTGAGGAGGCGGCGGAATGACGACGTCCAAGGGTGGCGGGGCCACGGGCAAGGGCGGCGGCCGCAACGGCGGCGCCGATGCGGACGGCGGACGGCGGACGCGGGCGTCCGGCAGTGGCGCGGCCGCCCCGCGCGGCGGCACCCCCGCACCACCGACGCGCCATCCGGCGGCCGGTGCACCGCTGACGCCGGGCCGGGTGGGCCTGTACGTCCTGCTGTTGGTCGTGGCCGTTCTCGTCGCGTTCGCCGGCACGCTCCTCCAAGCGGCCTGGTTCCCGGGCGGGTTGCTGCTGGCCCTGGCCGGTCTCGTCGGCCTCTTCTACGGGGGCGCGCGGGCCACCGGCACGGCGGGCGGGGTGCTGGTGCCCGGCGCCGCTTGGCTGGTGACGGTGTTCCTGCTGCTCAGCGACGTGCGTCCGGAGGGCGATTTCCTGTTCGGGCCGGGGCTCGGCTCATACGGCTTCCTGCTGGGCGGCATCGTGATCGCTGTGATCTGTGCCACCGGGAACCAACTGCGCGCTGCGGGCGTACCCCGGGGCCGAGTTGGCGGATGACGTGGTCCATACCGGGACGGATGCCGCGGGCTTCCGGGGGGCCGCCCGCGGTCGCGGAGCGGCCGCCGGCGGGGCGGTGTTCCGGCGCACCCAGAGTGTCGGCCGGCGGCGGCCAGTATGGTGGTGCGCGCCGCCGCGCCGCCCTGGGGGCACTTGCCGGCCTGAGGCCGGGGATCATCTCTGACGAGCGGCGGAGCCAACCGGGAGAACCTGCTTTGAGTCGTGAATCTGACAGTTCGTCCTCCGGCCCCCGGGGCCGCGGCGGAGCCGTGTACCCGTCGGGGACACCGCCCTACGGTTCGCCCAGGGGAGAAGCCGGCGAGGCGCCGGGAAGCGGAGCCGCGGACCGGCCGGAGGAACCCAAAACCGAGACCACGCTGACGACGCGGATCAAGATCAACATTCCGGGGTCCCGCCCCATCCCGCCGGTCGTCGTGCGCAAGCCCGTCGGTGAGGAGTCCGGCATGAACGCATCGGCTGCACCCGGCGGTTCCGCCGGCCCGTCCGGTTCCCGAGGGCCGTCCGGTCCCGCCTTCGGCGCTGAGAGGCCCGCCGAACGCACGGCGGAGACGCCGCGGCCGGAGGAGGCGGAGGAGGCACCCGCCGCCCCCAAGGAGAAGACGACCAGCGACTGGTTCTCGCCGCGCAAGCCGCAGGGCCAGACCGGTGGGAAGCCGCCGGCCGCCGACGCCGCCCCGGCACCGGGAACTCCCGGCGCGCCCGGCGGGGCGTCCGCGCCGCGCCCTGACCTCCCCTACTTCTCGGACGCGCCGACGGGCTCCGGACCGGCCCCGCAGAGCGGCCGCGCGCCGGGCGTCTCGCCCTACGAGAGCGACCCCCTGGGCAGCGACCCGCTGGGCAGTGACCCCCTGAGGAGCGACCCGCTCGGCGGTGACCCCCTGGGCGGCAAGCCCTTCGGCGGCGATCCCCTGGGCGGCGACCCGCTCGGTGGCGACCCGTTGGGCAGCGACCCTCTGGGCGGCTCCGCCCTCGGCGGCGACCCGTTGACCGGGCCCTCCCCGTTCGACGGCGGTCCCCGCGCTGCGGCGTCCCCGTTCGACGGCGGCCCGCGCGGCGGCTCGCCGTTCGACGCGCCGGCCCGGCCCGCCGGCGACCGCAACCCGTTCGACGCGCCGGCCGGCGGCGCGGCCCCCAACGGCCCGACGTCCGGCCCGGCGCGCGGCGACTCGGCATTCGACCTCCCGCCCGGCTTCAGCGACCCCAGCGCCGGCAAGAGCGCCGCGGGCCGCCTCAGCGACGACACCGCCGAGCTCACCCCGCAGCCGCCGGCGCCGTCCGCCGGTTCCGGTGGCGGCCCCGGCGTGACCGGCGGCATCGCGGGCGGTCTGGCCAACGGCGGTCCCAAGGGTCCGGCGGCCGGGACCGGCTCCAAGAGCGGCCCCAAGGGCGGCGGCCCGGGTGGCCGGCTGTCCGGCGACACCCTCGTCAGCGGCATCCCCAAGGTGCCGGGGAAGGACGGCCCGTCGGCCGCCACCCCGTTCGCCGGGGCGTCCGGCAGCGCCGAGGACGGTGCCGCCGCCAAGCCGCGGCCCAAGATCCCCGAGCCGATCAACCCGCCCAAGAAGGGCCGCAGCAAGCTGGTGCTGATCGGCGTCGCGGTCGTCGTCCTGGCCGGTGTCGCCTACGGCGCCGGGCTGCTGCTCGACCACTCCGACGTTCCCAACAACACCACCGCCCTGGGTGTGGACATCGGCGGCAGCTCCAAGGACGACGCGGTCAAGAAGCTGGAGACCGCCCTCAAGGACCGCCGCTCCGCGCCGCTCAAGATCACCGTGGACGGCAAGTCCGAGACCCTGCTGCCGGCCCTGGCGGGCTTGGACGTCGACCTCCAGGCCACGGTCCGCAACGCGTCCGGTCGGGACTACAACCCGATCTCCGTCGTGGGCTCGCTCTTCGGCGTCAAGCGCACCGCCCAGCCCGCGGTGATCACCGACAAGGAGAAGCTGGCGATCGCGCTCCAGGGCGTGACCGGACCGGCCAACGCCGAGATGGACGGCGGGATCACGTTCGAGAACGGCAAGGCGGTGCCCCACTACGGCGCGCCCCACAAGGCGATCGACGTCGCCGCCTCCGAGGACAAGATCGCCGCGGCCTACCTCAACCGCGTCAGCACCGGCGGCGACACCCCCGTGGTCCTCGCCGCCACCACCCAGCAGCCCAAGGTCAGCAAGGCCGCGGTGGACAAGGCGCTCCAGCAGTTCGCCGAGCCGGCGATGTCCGGGCTGATCACGGTCCGCACGGACCCCGGGCACACGGTCTCCTTCAGCCCGCAGAAGTCCATCCCGAAGTTCCTGTCGTTCAAGATCATCAGCGGCGAGCTGGTGCCGTACTACGACCGGCCGGCGCTCAAGGAGCTCTACGGCAACACCTTCGACAACGTCATGGTGACCAAGGGCGACGGGACCAAGCACCCGGTCAGCGTCGAGGAGGTGGCCGGCGCGGTGGGCAAGGCGCTGGTCGGCAAGACCCCCGCCGAGCGCGTGCAGACCATCGCGACCAACGGCAGCTGAGCCCTCCGCGGCGGCCCGTCCGGCCGCCGCCGGTTCAGCAGAAGCACAGGTCAGAGGCCCTCTCGGGCGAGTCCTCAGGGATTCCCCTAGGGGGCCTCACCCATGACATCTGTCATACCGCCTTGCGGACACCTGACACTGCCGCCCGGCCCGACGATCCGGGAAGCTGAATGGCATGACGACGACAGCTACCACCCCAGCCACCACCGCGGCCGACGCGGGACGGGCACCGGTGGTCAGCTTCCAGGGGGTCAGTAAGAGTTACGGCGCGGTGCGCGCGGTGGCCGATCTGCACCTGGAGCTGCACCCCGGCGAGACCGTCGCGCTCCTCGGCCCCAACGGCGCCGGCAAGTCCTCCACCCTGGACCTGCTCCTCGGCCTGCGCACCCCCGACACCGGATCGGTCTCCCTGTTCGGCACCACCCCGCAGCGCGCCATCCAACTGGGCAGGGTCGGCGCGATGCTCCAGAGCGGCGGCCTGATGGAGGGCGTCAAGGTCCGGGAGCTGGTCCGGCTCGCCCGCGACCTGCACCCGCACGGCTATCCGGTGGACCAGATCCTGGCCGCCGCCGGCATCACGGACATCGCCGACCGGGTGGTCGGCAAGCTCTCCGGCGGCCAGGAGCAGCGGGTGCGGTTCGCCCTGGCCACCGCCGGCGCCAACGACCTCATCGTGCTGGACGAGCCCACCACCGGCATGGACGTCTCCTCCCGGCAGACGTTCTGGGGCGCGATGCGCCGCCAGGCCGACGAGGGCCGCACGGTCCTCTTCGCCACGCACTATCTGGAAGAGGCCGACGAGATCGCCGACCGGGTGATCGTGCTGCACCGCGGCCGGGTGCTGGCCGACGGCACCTCCGCCGAGATCAAGGCCCGGGCCGGCGCCCGCCGGATCACCTTCGACCTGGAGGGGGCGGCCGACCGCGGCGCGCTGGAGGCGCTGCCGCACCTCACCTCCCTGACGGTGTCCCACGCCGGTTCCGGCAGCACCGTCCGCATCCAGTCCCAGGACGCGGACGCCACCGTGCACGCCCTCTACGGCCTCGGCCTCTACCCGCGCAACCTCGAAGTCTCCGGCCTCGGCCTGGAGCAGGCGTTCATCGCCATCACCACCGCCGAGGAGGCGGCCCGATGACCACCCTGATCAAGCTCGAAATCCTCCGCGCGCTGCGGAACAAGAAGTTCATGTTCTTCTCGGTCATCTACCCGCCGGCGCTGTACCTGATCATCGCCGGTGGCGCGGACAGCAAGCCGCTCCCCGGGACGGGTCTCAACATGGGGCTCTACTACATGGTCTCGATGGCCGCCTTCGGCGCCATGACCGCCGTCCTGCTGGGCAACAGCGAGCGCATCGCCAAGGAGCGCGAACAGGGCTGGGTGCGCCAGCTCCGGCTGACCGCGCTGCCCGGCCGCGGCTACGTCGCCGCCAAGATAGCCGCCGCGGCGACGGTCAGCCTGCCCTCGATCCTGCTGGTCATGATCGTTGCCGCCGCCGTCAAGGGCGTCCGCCTCGAAGCCTGGCAGTGGATCGCCATCGCCGTCGGCACCTGGCTCGGCAGCTTCGTCTTCGCCGCCCTGGGCGTCGCCATCGGCTACCTGGCCAGCGGCGACGCGGTCCGCCCGGTCTCCATGCTCTGCTTCTTCGCCCTGGCCTTCCTCGGCGGCCTGTGGATGCCGATGACGCTGCTGCCGCAGTGGGTGCAGAACGTCTCCGAGTGGCTGCCGACGCACGCCTACGCGGCCCTGGGCACCGCCGTCGAGGCCGGCGGCGCGCCGCACGTCAAGGACATGGCGATCCTGCTGGGCTACCTCGTCGTCTTCGTGGGTGGTGCAGCCTGGCTGTACCGCAAGGACACTCGGAAGGCATGAGACAGGTGCAGCCGAAGAGCGCGGCCGACGACCGGAACCCGGTGCTGATCGGGCAGCGCCCGCGCAGCCGCCGCCAGGCCCTCGGCAAGTCGATGTGGGTCGGCGTCTGGCTGCTCTACCTCGCCGGTCCGGTGGCGGAGCTGACCAGTCACGCCTTCACCACCGCGCAGCGGGTCTGGGGCGCCGTCGGCCTCACGCTCTTCGTCCTCGCCTACCTCGTCCTGATCTTCCGCCACATGTGGCAGAAGCCGCCCGTCGCGCTGCGGTACGCCCCGCTGGGCGTGATGTTGGCGCTGTCCGTCGCCCTGACGTGGACGCTGGGCTACTCCTGGCTGGTGCTGTTCATCTTCACCAGCGTGGCCTCCGCGGTGGTGCTGCCCTGGCAGCGCTCCCGCTGGGCCATCCCCTTCATCACCGTGGTGCTGATAGCCATCGGCGCCCACTACCCCGAGATCCGCAACTACTACCTCTTCGCCTACGCGCTCCCCGCCCTCGGCAGCGGCTTCGTCATGATCGGCGTGCAGAACCTCGTCCGCACCAGCCAGGAGCTGCGCGTCGCGCGGGAGGAGGTCGCCCGCCTCGCCGCCAACGAGGAGCGGCTGCGGCTCGCCCGCGACCTGCACGACCTCCTGGGGCACTCGCTCTCGCTGATAACCCTCAAGAGCGAGTTGGCCGGGCGGATGCTGCCGGACCGCCCCGAGGACGCCGCCCGGCAGGTCGCGGACATCGAGCAGGTCAGCCGGCAGGCCCTGGTCGACGTCCGCGAGGCGGTCACGGGCTACCGCCGCCCCCGGCTGGCGGTGGAGCTGGCCGGCGCGCGCGCCGCACTGCGCACCGCCGACATCGCGCTGACCGTCGACCCGTCGCTGGAGGGCGAGTTCCACGGGCTGACCGCCGACACCGAGGGCGCCCTGGCCTGGGCGCTGCGCGAGGCGGTCACCAACGTCGTCCGGCACAGCGGCGCCCGCCGCTGCGACCTGCTGCTCACCGAGGAACGGGAGGCCGACGACCGGCGCTACGTCTGCCTCGTGGTCACCGACGACGGCGAGGGCCCGCTCCGCGGCCAGCACGACGGCAACGGCCTCGCCGGCCTGCGCGAGCGACTGGCCCTCACCGACGGACACCTCCAGACCGGGCAGGCCACCGGGACCAGGGGATTCGCGCTGCGCGCCTACGTCCCCGCGACCACCCCGGCGGCCTCCCCGAGCGGCCCGAGCCCGGTGCCGGACACCTCTCCGGAGCCGGTGAACGGGCCGGCCTAGGCCCGGTCGGCACCTCCCGTCCGGTCGGGACCGTCGCCGGTCGCCGCTCGCTCCGGTTCCGCGCCGCCGCGGCGGTCCCAGGCCGTAAGCTGGCCCGCATGATCAGGTTGCTGCTGGCGGAGGACCAGTCCATGGTCCGGGAGGCGCTGGCGGCATTGCTGTCCCTGGAGGACGACCTGGAGGTCGTCGCCCAGGCGGCGCGCGGCGACGAGGTCCTCGCCCAGGCACGGGCCCACGACGTCGACGTCGCACTGCTGGACATCGAGATGCCGGGCCTGAGCGGCCTGGACGCCGCGGCCCGGCTGCGCGACGAACTGCCCGGCGTGAAGGTCGTCATCCTCACCACCTTCGGCCGCCCCGGCTATCTGCGCCGGGCGATGGAGGCCGGCGCGGACGCCTTCCTGGTCAAGGACGCCCCGGCGGCCCGGCTCGCGGACGCGGTGCGCCGGGTGCTGGACGGGGAGCGGGTCATCGACCCGGTGCTGGCGGCGGCCGCCCTGGCCGACGGCGCCAGCCCGCTGACCGACCGCGAGCGCGAGGTGCTGCACGCCGCCGCGGACGGCGCCACCAACGCCGAGATCGCCGCCGCGCTGCACCTCTCGCAGGGCACCGTCCGCAACTACCTCTCGCTCGCCATCCAGAAGACCGGCGCCCGCAACCGCGCCGAGGCGGTCCGCACGGCCCGCGACAAGGGCTGGCTCTGACCCTTCCGCCCCCGCGTCCCGCCCTCTGGCCGGCCGCTGACGTGCCCGCACCACCGGCACCGCTCCCGGGACCTTCGCCCGGGGCGCGCGGACCTTCGCCCCTGTGCGCGCCCGCGCAACGTCCCGCAGGCTTGAAGTGTCATGCCAGCCCAGCGCCCCGCAGAGGGCGGCCTCCTTGCCCCCGTGCTGCTGATCCTCGCCATCCTGGTCGTCGCGACGGTCGACGCCACGACCGGCCCTGAGCTGCACATCTCCGCGTTCATGGGGATCGCCCCGCTGGTCGCCGCGCTGCGCTGCTCGTACCCCCGCACGCTGCTGGTGGCCGTCGTCTACGTCGTCTCGCTCACCTACGTCGACCTGCTGACGGTGCCCGACTGGGCCCCGGCCAGCCGGGTCGTCGGCGTCTTCGGCGCGTTCCTGGTGGGCGTCTTCGCGCTGGTGCTGTGCCGCACCCGGCTCCAACGCGAGGCGCTGCACGCCCGCACCACCCTGGTCGCCGACACCGTGCAGCGGGCCATGCTGCGCGAGCTGCCGTTGCGGGCCGGACCGCTGGAGGCGTACGGCTTCTACGTGTCCGCGCAGGAGGGCGCCCGGGTCGGCGGCGACATCTACGAGGCCGTCAACACCCCGCACGGACTGCGGCTGCTGATCGGCGACGTCCAGGGCAAGGGCATGCCGGCGATCGGCGCGGGCCTGGAGGTGCTGGCGTCGTTCCGCGAGGCGGCGCAGTACCAGGAGTCGCTGGAGGGGGTCGCCGGCCGGATGGAACAGGCCCTGACCCGCTACAACGCCCGCTCTGCCGAGGAGGGCACCGACGAGCGCTTCGTCACCGCACTGCTGGTGGAGGTCCGCGGCGCGGGCCGGGCCCGGCTGCTGTCCTGCGGGCACATCCCGTACTACCTGGTGCGCGACGGCGTCGTCCACGAGCGCTCCGACGGGGAGGGCGGGCTCCCGCTGGGGCTCGGCGGGCTCAGCAACGAGCCCCGCCGCAGTGTCCGCATCCAGCCCGAGCCCCACGACTGGGCGGTGCTGTGCACGGACGGCGTCACCGAGGCCCGCGGCGGCGACGGCCGCTTCTACCCGTTGGCCGAGCGGATCGCCGCCTGGATCGACCTGGAGCCCGCCGAACTGGCCCGCACCCTGCGCGCCGACCTGGAGCTCTTCACCGGCGGCGACCTCAAGGACGACGCGACGCTGCTGGTGGTCCGCCGCGCCCCGGTGAACGACGCCGTGCCGGCACCGGCCCGGACCGCGGCGGCCTGAGGGGTGGGCCCGGCCGCCCGCTCAGTTCAGCCGGGCCCGGGCCGCCCCGGCCTCCCGGCGCAGCGCGGTCGCGGCGGCCGGCTGGACCGGCTCCAGCACCCGCGCGTACTCCTCCAACTCGGCCGCCCCGGCCAGGAACTCGCCCCGCTCGACCAGGAGCTGCGCCCGCTCGTGGCGCAGCCGCGCCGGATGGCTGGGCAGCAGCAACGACAGCTCCAGCGCCCACAACTGGACCGCACTGTGCTCCGGGCGGGCCTGGGCCCAGGCCCG
>LIQL01000132.1 GCA_001418405.1 Streptomyces diastatochromogenes
CCGGGTCCGGGTCCGGGTCCGCCACCGTATCCCGTCGATCAACTGCCGCGGGTCCAGGTCCGCGGCAGGCCTGGCTTCTTGCCCACCGGCAGCCACGGCTCCAGCCGCTCCACTGGCCGTTCGTCAGATCACCACGTCCCACGAACCGTGATCATCTACGACCTTGATCCACTTTCGCAACAGACCCCGGCCCCTTTGAGCGTCACGCGTACCCATCGGCACCCACGTCCCGGGCGACGGCCGGCCCGAGCGGGCCGGCCACGACAGCCAGTTCCACCAGGTCCTCCCCACCGAGCACAGAGGTCCCGGCGCAGCTGCTCCGCCTCAGCCGGACGGTCGCCCGCTGGTAGGGCCGCGGTGGCAAGGAGCACGACGCGGACGTGCGCGCGGGCCTCGACGTCGTGCAGGAGCAGGACGGGCCGGGTGAGCAGGTGTGCAGCCAGGGGCAGCACACCGTCCTCGCGCGGGTGTGCGGCTGGCTCCAGCGGAGCTTCGCCGAGGCCCGAGCGGTGTGGGCCGCAAGCGGCGGCCCGGCCAGGAGCCAGGACGCCACGGCCACACCCCTGGGGCCTGGGTCGGCGGTCAACTCGCCCCAGGCGGCGGCCGGATCGCCCAGGACGTCACTGGCATCGGCCGGCCGGGGTGAGCGAAAGAGACCGGTCGACACCGGGCAGGTGCCCACACACCGCACCAAGACGCCGATCGCGGCCAAGGCAACCAGCAGCAGCGCGTCACCCCGGCCCCAGCCCAGCCACACGCCGGCCCAGACGACCGACTCGCCCACTACCGCGAACTCGGCACCCTCAGCCCACCGAACTCAACGAACGGCCCCGGCCTGGTTTGTTGGACCGGGCACAGGGCCGCTACGGAATCAGCGTGGGCTCAGCCCGTCGAACGAGGCTGTCCAGGAAGGCTCCACGCCGTGATCACACGAGACACATCAAGATCGTTTCACGGTTCCTAGCGGCTACGAAACGGCCAACAGCGGTGTCTCACGACGTGGTTCCACGGAAGTCGTCGAGGGCGAACCGAGCTGAGCTGAGCCGTCCGATCACTTATGGCCGCCCACGGCATCGCACAATAGTTGCCGAACACCGCGAACAGGTCGGTAACCGAACGCGTTTGTGGCGGCAGTCGAGTCGTACACCCGGTCCAGGCGATCGGGCACCGGCCACCCCTGGTCACGGAATGCCCGCACGACGTCCGGAACCCGTCCGGCGAGCACCGCGCCCGCATCGCGGAACAGTGCAAGGCAGTCCTCGCGGTGAAACGGGTGCGGCCCGGAGATATTGAACCTGCCGGAAACGGTGGGGTGTGCCACGGCCAGGACCCCTGCCGCTGCTACATCGGCAACGTCGACTGCCCGGTGCAGTAGGTGGCGGGCCCGCACAGGCAGTGGCTCCGGAAAGCATCGCGATATGCGCAGCGTGACCGAAGAAACGGCGCAGGCGGCGACCAGCTCCTCTGCGGCCAGTTTGGTCTCGTCGTAGATGTCCCTGGGAAGCGGCGTGAGCCGCTCGTCCACCCAGACCGCACGGTCGGTGGGCACCAGGGCGTGTCCGTAGACACTCGTACTGCTGATGTAGAGAACCCGTCGGGCGCCGAGGCGGGCGGCGTCGTCGAGCAGGCTCGCGGTCGCGCCTACGTTCACAGCTCGGAACTCTTCATCGGTCAGGCGACCGACATGTGGGGCGTGCAGCGCGGCCGCATGGACCAGGACATCGGCCGACCGCAATGCGGCCAGTCGCACCGGACGGTCTCGCAGGTCTCCGACGACGCTCGTCCAGCGGCCGGGAATCCGGTCCACGCCGCGGACCACCCAGCCGGCTACGTCGAGTGCCTCAGCCAGGGCCGCTCCGACCCGGCCCGAACTTCCGGTAACCGCAACCAGCCCAACGGGGGCTCTTCTCGTCGCTAGGTGCACGCGTCCGACTGTACGGCGTGAACCGAACTCCCGAGGTGGAACAGCTGAACGGGGAGGCGGACTCGGCTCGCGGTCGCGGTTCGCATCCCCGGGAGGGCGCCGGCCATCGCCAGGCGCAGCAGCGCGCCCGGGCCGCGGCGGCGCGCTGCTGGGCGCGGCCGGCCCTCCACTGGCGGGCGACGGTCAGACGGACCGCTGACCTTCACCTGAGAGTGGTGGCTGCGATCGCAGAATCCCGGGGGGACGGCGTTAAGTGTCCCGGCTCCGCGTTCCAGGCGGCGTGCGACTGCCCTGGTCACAGCGCATCTCCGCGTTCCTTCGTCCCAAAACGCCTGGATGTTGTGGCGGCACGGACGGGGCACCCGGCACGCTCGGATCGTTCACGTGCCGCGCCCACCAACTGGCGGACGGGGCCAACGATTTCGGATCAAGGGAGATTTCCATGCGGCGTCTTGCCACCACACTCGGCATACTCGGCGCGAGCATCGCGCTCACACTCGGCGTGACACAATCGGCCTCCGCCGCGGCCGGAACCCTGCTTTTCAACGGTCAGATCTTTCAGAACCCCACCGGCTGCAACAGGAGCGAGTATCCCGCCGAAACCGGCCTGGTATCCAACTGGACCGACAGCATCGCCTACGTGTACTCGGACCCCTCCTGCCAAGAGTTCGTCGGCATCGCCATGCCGTTCACACTCGTCGGAGTCCCGCACGCATGGTCCGTCCGCTACTACTGAGCAGCGCTCAGACAGCCCGGACACCGCTGCCCGCCAGCTTCACGCCGGTACGGTGACCCACGGCGAACGGCAAGGCAGCGGACCCGGGTGCCCCGCGCCGACGTAGCGGCGCGCCACCCACCGCAGCCGGGCCGCCGGCGGCACGACCGAACCATCCCCGCCGCCGGCGGCGGCCCAGCAGCAGCGACAAACCCCCTGGGCGCCCACAAGCCGGGCACCGACCGTGGCTCTGCCCAGGATTGGGCACCGACAAGTTCCCCAGCGAACGTCGCCGTCCACGGCCGCCGGAAGGGACCGTGGCAAGCCCAGAGCCCAGAGCCCAGATGCCCAGCAACAGCCATCGCGGCGCCCACGAGGGCCCGGGAGGCGGCGTACTCCAGCAGGCACCCAGCGCACGCACCGCCGGATCGGAGCCCAACAGGGCCTCCGGCCGGGCCGGGTTCCCGCAAGCGGCCGGAGCGTGGCATTGGGCGCGGGCGTGGTGGCGTCCGGCCGGGGGCGGGCGGAAAGCCGGCGGGCGGTGTACGCCGGCCCGGGCCGTATCCACCGTGCTGAGGTCATCCTCGCGGAGGGTTGTGGTGGTCAGTGGGTGCTGTGGATGCAGAAGGGCTGGCCGGACGGGTCGAGGAGGACGGTCCAGTGGGTGCCGCCGGGTTGGTGGTCGGGTTTGGTGGCGCCCATTTCCACAAGTCGCTGCTCGGCGGTGTGGACGTCGTCGAAGGCGAGGTCGAGGTGGAAGGGCAGGTCCTGGGCCGGCCAGTCGGGGGCGGTGAAGGAGGGCGAGGTGTAGAAGAGGTGCATCGTTGCGTTCAGGTGGAAGGCGAAGGCGACGTCGTTGCCTTCGTCGTCGGGGAAGGTCTGCGACACCGTCGTGCCCAGGGCGGTGGCGTAGAAGTCTGCGAGTTGCCGGCCGTCGCGGGCCCACATGGCCTGGCACATGAGCGTGCCCGACAGGGGCGTGGGGGTGGTGCGGTGGGCCACGCGGTGGTGCCTTCCTCGCTGACCGCGGTGGCCCGCTTGAGAGACACACGGTACGACCGCCGTCGCCCGGGTGCCGCGCGGCATGAACAGCAGCGGCCGGATCGAGAGCGCCCCCCGGGACTCGACACCCAGCAACGGAACCGGAGCGGACCGGCGACCGCCCACCGAGCAACAAGTCCCCAACGAACGAGGCCGGCTGGCGCACACGCGACAGACACGACGACCTGGTCGAGCCGAACAGCCACGACGGAGCAACACCCGGACCGCCCGCGCGGCCGCGGGACGAGGGGCGGCCGAGTAGACCACGCTGAGCGCCGAGCACGAGGGCTGCCGGCGAGCCCGGATCGCGCACCGATAAGGTTCCCGCGCCGCGCTGGTTTCTACGCCGGACCACCCGCTGACGGAAGGCTGAGCCATGCGGAAACTGATCTACGGCATGAACTTGACCCTGGACGGCTACATCGCCGCGGCCGGCGACGACATCGGTTGGAGCGGACCGCCGAGCGACGAGCTGTTCCAGTGGTGGCTCGACCACGAGCAGGCGAGTGGCCTGTCGCTGTATGGGCGCAAATTGTGGGAGACGATGAGCTCCTACTGGCCGACCGGCGACCAGCAGCCCAACGCCACCCCGGCTGAGATCGAGTTCGCGCGGAACTGGCGGAACACGCCGAAGGTGGTGTTCTCCTCGACGATCGGCAAGGTCGACTGGAACTCCCGCCTGGTCACCGGCGACGCGATCGCCGAGATCACCCGGCTCAAGGCCGAGGACGGCGGCCCGATGAACATCGGCGGCGCGACGCTCGCCGGGGCGGCCATGCGTGCCGGGCTGATCGACGAGTACGTGATCGCCGCCCATCCGGTCCTGGTGGGCGGCGGCACACCGTTCTTCACCGGGCTGGGCAGCTGGGTGAACCTGAACCTGGTGGAGACGCGGACGTTTCCCCGGGGCGTGGTCCTGACCAGGTACGAGACGAGGCGCTGAGCAGCAGCACCCGCATCAGGGCGGCGTACGCACCTGCCGAAGAGGGCACCATGCCGGTGGCGGTGTGCCGGACGGTCAGCTCCAATCGTCCGGTCCCGCGGGGGCAGCTTCCTGGTCTTCCTCCGCATCACGCGAGGCGTACGTATGCGGAGGTTCCCAGCCGGTAGACAGCCCCTCGACGAACCGCAGCGGTCGGTCCGCGACAGCCCAACACCACCAATAACGATCTTGAGT
Source organism: Streptomyces diastatochromogenes (assembly GCA_001418405.1). Lineage (GTDB taxonomy): Bacteria > Actinomycetota > Actinomycetes > Streptomycetales > Streptomycetaceae > Streptomyces > Streptomyces albulus_C. Next base: position 4,858 of record LIQL01000132.1, read on the forward strand.
CGAACGGGCGACGGCTTCCACGCTCAAGGCTTGTGGCCGAGCGCCCCACCTGGCGGGATTCGCGCACTGAAGCACTCGGCGTCGCTATGTCCGGCGGCGGTGACTCCAGTCCGCTGCGCTCACGGAGTTCAGAATGCAGTCCCGCCACGCTCCGTTGATGAACTCATGCCTGCGCACCACACGGTCGGTCGTGAACCCCAGCCTCGCCAGGGATCCGCCCTCGGCGAGGGAATTGATCCTCTTCGCCTTGTCCGCTGGGATCCACCCGCTCACCTTTTCCAGTCCAAGGCTCCCGAAGGCGAAGTCCAGGAGCACCACATGCGCATCGGTGCTGTAGCCGCGACCCCACTCGTCCGCTGCGATGGCACAGCCGATGTCCTCGCCCTGGGAGCCGGAACGCACAAGGCGGACGAAGTCGATCGCACGGCCCTCGTCGCGCTCCGTAACGGCCAGGTAGGACTCGGTCCGTGGTGAGAGCTGGGCGCTCTTGATCGCGCCCTCGATCCTGGCCTGGGTCTCGCTGCGGTCCCGGCTGTCGAACGACAGCCACTTGGTCACACGGTCATCGCCGAAAACGCGCTGCATATCGTCGACGTCTTCGACGCGGAAGTCGCGCACCGTCACCTTGTCGCCGACGAGACGGAGGGGGTACGTCAACGCAACTCTCCTCACCTGCAGGGGTGCACAAGGTGCCCGAAGATTCTCGCGTCTTCGGTGCTCGCCTGCGCCTGCGCCTGCGCCGAACGAACTCCTTCACCGACCGTTGGAAGGAAGCGGGCAGCGGTGGCGCTTCCAGTCACCCACACGGGGGTAGGGCGTGTGGGGCTCGGTGGTGACCGGCGAGACGCCGTCGACCGCCCGAGGCTCGGAGGGAAACGTGCTGGCTACGGGCTCAGGTGGCAGCCGGTACCGCTCCGTTGCCGAGTGTCGGCGGGTGCCTCCCGTTCTCGTCGACAACGACATCCCGGCGCGGCAGGTGCCTCCCACGGTCGTCGACAACTGCTGTCGTGAGACGTCGATAAAGCCAACGCTGCGGCCTGTGGCGGCCAGCCGGGGCCGAGTGCGTACACCTCGGTGTTGGGCGGCGGTGAACTCGCCGGCTTGTCGGTGCAGGACCAGCAGGCGGGGCGCCCATCGCGGTGGCGACGTACCCGCCCAGCAGGCACCCCAGCGGGCGGCATCACTGGATGCCGTCGTCAGGCGGCAGGTCCCCAGCGCCACGCCCGGCGGGCCAACGGACGACAGTGCGGCAGCGGAAGGACCAGGCCGGCGTGCGGCCAGGCGGCAGGGCCAGCTCAGGCAGCGCGGGCTACAGGCGTACCGACCGCGCGGCGTCGCCCGCGGGCGCTCAGTGACCGCCGCGCGGTTCGAAGCAACCGGTCTCCAGGAAGCGGCCGTTGACCTTGACCTCGTAGTTGGTCGACTGGACGAACGCGGTGACGCAGGCGTCGCGGCGGACGTAGAGGGCGACGCTGGCGCCTGGATTGCTGCCGGGCTCGTGGGCCTGCACGACGAGCGTTCCACGTCCCTGTTCGCTGTCGGGGCCCTCATTGCGGTAACCGAGCTTGAGCAGCTCCTCGCGCACCCGCTGGGCGTCCCACGCCTTCGCCTTCCAGAGTCGCTTGAGGACGGGTTCGATGCGGGCGGCTTCTGTGCGGGCGGCATCCTCGCTGGCCGCGGACATGTTCCTGGGAATCTTGAAGCCGTTGTTCTCGCGGTAGTGCGGAGCTCCGTCATGGGCGTCGGACTCCACGTTGCCCCGTGCGGGGCCTGCTGGGGTAGGTGACGGCGACGGGGAGAGGGTGCCAGCGGGGCTCGCGGCTGGGCCGTTCGCCGCCGGGCCCACGCGCTGCTGTCCACACGCGGTCAGGGCCACCGTGGCACCCAGGAAGAGAACGGCGGCAACGCGTCTGGATCCGGAGATCTGCATGAGGAGACTCTGCCACGTCGCAGCCGTGAGACATGGTCAGTTCACGTAACCGAAAGAAGGGGGAGAAGGTGATCCGACGAGCCACGGTAAACGGCGGTCGCGTCGTCCGCGGGCCCCAGCCGGACACCATCCAAGACCGCGGCCCAGGAGGTGGCGCCGGGTTCGAGGGCGGCGACGAGCGAGTACGGCCATCCCGGAATGACCTGCGCGTCGTCCTTCGCCCGCCCGTAGACGTGGCAGAACGACCGCTGCGCGGAGCGCGGCCCGTCCGGACTCAGCCGCGGCGACACGTCCACCGCCAGCACCAGGCGCCCGCCGTCGAACTGCGACAGCGGCAGGCCGGCCGGCAGTCTGCGCAGCCGCTCGACGTCGATGTCGCCGCGGTCCAGACCGCCGTACAGCGCGCCGTGCCCACGCCGGTGCTCGGCCAGCAAGGTCGGGTCGACCGGGGACTTCACCGGTCCTGCCGCGCACGGCACGGCGTCGGTGAGCTCGAACAGCTCATCGCGTCGCCTGGCCAGGCACCTGAAGAAGGCGCCCCGGAAAGGGGACACCAGCGCGTACGCCTCCCGCCGGGACCCGGATAGGAGCTCACGCGCATCACACGGCACACGGTTGCGCGAGGACCACCGCGGCCATCGGGAACCGCGGTCCCCCTACCCCAAGTTCGAGACCCGTTCGAGAGCCTGGGACGGCAGGTCGTACCGGAGGTCCCGGCAGCACTCAAGGAGGAGTCACCCCCCTCCGGCGGCGGTGTGCAGGCACAGCAGGCGGTCGACCAGTTCGTCGGTGTAGGCGGGAGTGAGCGGGCCCGTTCCGAACAGGATGCGGATGTACATCGGGGACAGGATGAGATCGAGCACCTGGAGGACGTCCGGCGGGTGTTCGCCTCGATCCCGGGCCCGGTCGAGCATGGCCTGTAGCTGGCGGGTGCGTTCGGCGAGAAACGCGTCGCGGGCCTCCAGGCCCGGCTGCCCGGAGTTGGACAGGGAGAGGGCCAGGCGCAGTATCGCCATCCCGTCCGGCCCGGCGACGTCGCGGGCGGCGGTGGCCGCATAGGTGCGCAGATCGCCCTCCAGGCTGCCGGTGTCGGGGGTGGGGGAGGTCGTGGTGAGCCGGGTGATGGCCACGTCCGAGAGGAGGGCTTCCAGGTTTCCCCAACGGCGGTAGATGCTCGTGTCGGCCACGCCCGCGCGGGCGGCCACGTCGCCGACGGTGAAGTTCCCGTATCCGCGGTCGCCGGCCAGGTCGGCGACCGCCTGATGCACTGCCGCGCGGACGCGAGCCGCCCGGCCACCGGGCCGGCGGGCCGGCTCTCGTTGCCTCTCCATGATCCCCACTTTAACGCAGTCGAGACTTGCGTTTGCTGTTTCCGCGACCCTACAGTCCCACTAAACGCAGCCAACAACTGCTTTAGGAGTGTCGATGGAGCCCCTGTTCTTCCCGCACAACCCTTCGTTCTGGTTCGAGACACTGCGGTCCTTCGGGCACATCGCCTACGGCGGCGCCGACTTCGGGGAGGTCGTGGTGACCACTCAGCGGATCACGGCCGGCGACTACGACAGCTGGCACGACGAGTGGCTCGCCACCGCCGACCGGGTGGCCGACGAGGGACGTACGGCCCTGGCCGGCGGGCACCGCGTCAGCGCCCGGGACGCCTTCCTGCGGGCGTCGAACTACTACCGAAGCGCCGAGTTCTTCCTGCACGGCGACGCCACGGACCCGCGCATCCTGCACGCATACGACGCGTCGGTGAGGTGTTTCCGCCAGGCGGCCGCGCTGTTCACCCCGGTCATCGAGCCGGTGGAGATCCCCTACGAGGACACCGTGCTGCCGGGGTACCTGTACCGCGCCGACGACTCGGGCACCGCCCGGCCGACCGTGGTCATGTTCAACGGGTTCGACGGCACGGCCGAGGAAATGCACTTCGGCGGCGCCGCCGCGGCAGTCGAGCGCGGCTACAACGTCCTGTCCTTCGACGGCCCCGGCCAGCCGGGCACCCGCCACCACCACGGTCTGGTGTTCCGTCCCGACTGGGAGAACGCAGTCGGCCCCGTCCTCGACTACGCCCTCACCCGCCCCGAAGTCGACCCCGCCCGGATCGCCCTGCTGGGCAACAGCATGGGCGGCCTGCTCGCGCCACGCGCCGCGGCCTTCGAGCACCGCCTCGCCGCCGTCATCGCCCTCGACGGCGTCTACGATCTGGGCGACATGGCCACCGGCTTCCTGCCCCTCGACCGCGCCGAGGCCGAACGGCGGCTGCGCGCCGACCGCGACCCCGAGCTCGACGCCGCCGTGGAGGCGGCCATGGCCGCCAGCCCGAAGATTCGCTGGCTCGTCGACCAGGGCATGTACGTCATGGGGGCCGACACCCCGCGCAGGCTCTTCGCCACCTTCCTCGACTATCACCTGCGTGACGGCATCGCCCAGAAGATCACCTGCCCCACCCTGGTCTGCTCGGCCCCGGACGACGTGTTCTTCGAGGGCCAGCCCGAACTGCTCCACGAGCACCTGACCTGCCCCAAGACGCTGTTGGAGTTCACGGCCGTACTGGGCGCGGACGCGCACTGCCAGGCGGGCGCCCAACGCCTGGCCTTCGCCCGCGTGTACGACTGGCTGGACGACGTCATGGCCGAAAGTGCCTGAGAACCTGACTCGACTGCCCTGTGCAGGGCAGTCGTGAGCGGTGGCTTGTGTGCCATCGCTGTTCCAGCCGTATTCGGCTGCCCTCCGCTCAACTCACCTTGCCGCTGCCGGCCCGTGGCGTACCCCCACGGGCCGGTACGTCGCGCCCGCCTCGCCAGGAACACGCCACGGCCGGGAGGGACCGCTGGGCCACCACAGGGAGCACAGCAGTGGAAAGGGCGGTGGCGCCAAGATCGGCGCGGGCCGGCGCATGAGTCCGGCTACGGCCTCGCGGGTGCAGCCCGCCGGTGCGAAGAACCCGGGCAGTCGTGCGTCCGCGAGCGGCTTCGCGTCCCGTGCGCAGTCGGCCGCGGCCAAGGGCGGCGGAGTTCTTCAACATGGTGGCCGCCGAGACGCTGGACCACTTCGGTCGGGGGATTCTTCACCGCGGCCGCCCGGTCTGTCAGTGCTCACTCGCATCATGAAAGGCGTGAGTGAGCAGATCGAGGAACCCGAGCAGGTCCCGCCGTGGCTGCCCGAGGCCGGGCCCGCACCGCGGGTGTGGTGCTGGCAACCCGGCGAACTGCCGGCCCTGTACGTCTACGACGGCGGCCCAGAGAGGTGGACCGGTTGGCGAGGTCGAGGCGCAGGACGGTCTGGGTCCGGCGGGAGGCGAGCTCGTAGCCGACCGCGCGCATCCGCAGCCCCGGGCCCTGGTAGTTGCAGCCGGTCTGCTCGATGCCGATGAGGGTTGCCAGGTCGACGGGCATCAAGGTGGAGAAGGCCAGCCGCAGTCGAGTGTCGATCGCCGTACCGCTGGTGCCGGCCTCGGTCCCGACGCCCGGCAGCAGGGCTGACGCGTTCAGCCCTGCACGGGCCCGTCATCTGGGTGTCCTCCTGATCGCCAATCGGAGGGAGTGCGGCGGGTCCTCGTCCCACCGCACTCGTCATGCCCAGGAAGAACGCGGCACGGTGCCGCCCGGCAGCCGACTGGACCGGGCACCTGTCAGGGGCCGAGAAGGCCACGAGCACGGTGTTGGAGCATCAGCCGGTGCGGCGTAGGAGCGCGAGGACGGTTGCGTCGTCGCGGTAGCCGTCCGCGTCCTGGGCGTGCAACACGACCAGGGGCTGCACCACGGTGGTGAGCAGGACGCCGCCGGTGTTCACAGGACCCGTCACCGGCCAGTTGCCAACCTCGCTCCATCCCGGAGTCCTCGGCCACCACTTTGGTGGCCGAGGGCCCCGTTGTCCGGCCTTACTACGGTCCGGAAGTCGGCCGCGCCGGCGGAGGCGCCGTTCCCGGAGTGCTGTCAGAAGGCCGCGGCTCCCAGAATCCCCCGGTACCCGGAGTAGGCGTGACGTGCCCTACCTCCACCGAGGGACGGGGCACCCACCACAACACGGCGAGCAGACCCACGACACACGCACCACCGACGAGCAGCCCGACCGAGGGACGGCGCGGGGAGCGCACCAGGCGTAGCCCCAGCCAGCCGACACACGCCACGGCGAGGATTACGATCGTCGAGGTGAGCTTGCCGTTCCGGTAGGTGACCAGCAGAGCGTCGTAGTTGGAAAACAACACCAAGAGCGTCGCGTAGAGCACCGCGACGGCCGCGCACGCGCCTTCCAGCAGACGCAACACACGACGGCCTGCGCTCATGCCGAGCTCCTCTCCCCGGTCGGCCGAAGGTACCGTCAGTTAGCCGTCGTACTGCGGTAGATCGAATTTACTGTTCGAGTATCGCGTCTTGCGGCGGGCCGTGACATGAGAACGGCCTTACGGGTTGGGCAAGTTGTGCTGCCAGCCTGCGTCCGTGCGGGCTGTGCACCGGCTGCCCTGTCCGGCATCTTCGCGCACATGGCGGCGAGTTGCTCGGAGAACCGGTCTCGAAGTGGAAAGCGGCCCGGGAGTCGGCGCTCCGCAAGCGTCGCGACGGCGACCGGCGGCGGGCCGTCGGAGCGGGCGCCGAGCAGCGCCTGGTGTGCACCGACGCAGCAACCTCACCGCACCTGCCAAGTCCTGCTCGACATCGACCCCCGCAGACTTGAGGACACCGGGTACCCAGCTCCGGCGCACCTGCTCGTCCGCGAGAGCAGCGGTGGCCTCTTCGATATCCACCGCACGCTCCAGACCTGAGTACTCCAAAGGGCCAGCGGACTCCAACGCCTAATGGGAGCTACGGGTCCGGGGAATGCTCGGTTCCGTAGCTCCCATCAGGCGTCGTCGCTGTCCCCAGAGGCTTCGTCGGGGTCGCGGGCGAGGAGTGCCGGCAACATGCAAGGGGCGCTGCCGCCCGTGGGGTCGGTGGACCACGGCCACTGGTTCGAGTCGTACGGTGCGCAGGTGGGCAGCACCGGCCGCATCCCGCGACGTCCGGCCTCGCCACGGATGGCCGTCCTGGCCGCGTCGCCAAGAACTTCGACGTCCATCACGCGGGGATGGCCGAAGAAGGTTCCGCCCAGCTCGCGGTCGGCACCGATCCTGGCGAGCAGGTCGAGCATGCGTTCAGGGGCGGTGGTGAACTCCGGGGTCTCGAAGAGCAGCAGCCGCTCTCCGATCGCGCCCTCACCCATGAACTGGGCGAGGACCGTGAACAGGATGTTCTTCTGACGGGTGACGTACAGCGTGTTCACGGCCGCGTGCACGCTGGTCCAGGCGGCGCCCAGGGACGCCCGCCACTGCTCCACCACCGTCATCCAATGGGACACCTGAAGGGCCGCGGCCCGGTCCATCAGACGCACGACGTGCGGGACGCACTCACGCGCGTACGCGGCCAGGTCCCCGGGCGCGGCGGTCCGACCGGCGGTCGCGCGGGAGAAGAAGTCGCGGTTCAGCGCGAGCACCGTGCCCGCGGTGCGGGCGTCCCCGGCGTCCAGCGCGAGTTCGTCGACGCTAGCGAGGGCCCGCTCATTGGCCTCAGCCAGACCGGACAGCACGCCCGACGCACCGGCCGAGAGTGCGTCCCCGTGATGTGCGAGCTCGTAGACGGCGACGGTGCTGTGCGCGACCGCTTTGAGGTACTGGTAGGCGATCGGCACCGTAGGCGCTTCCACTGCCGGACAGCCCGGCCGGTAGAGGAGCATGCGCCCGCCCGCGCCGTCGAACAGCGCCAGAATGACGGGCGTCGTCGCCAACATGCGGCCTCTGTAGGCCGCCAGGGCCACACCGTAGACGTCCGTCATCGCGCCGTTGAGGTCCAACATCGCCTGGCCGGCAGCAGGCTGCCCGCCGTCGGTTTCGCATGCCATGCGACTCCCCTATCTCAGGTAGCGCCCAAGCGGAAGAGGGCCGCGAGAGACGTGACGCCGAACGCGCACGAGGCAAACGCCGTTGCGCGCCTGCCGGGACGGTCGCGCCAGGAACCGGGCAAGCGACCATGCCGGCCGGCTGGACTGCCGCCGAGGCCGAATGGCTGCCAGGCGCACGACGGCCGGCACACCACCGACACGGCGAGCAACGGGCGCAGCGAACACCGGTCCGGGAAGGGAACCGCCTCGGCGGCCGGCCGTGCGGCAGCAGACCAGGCAGCGGCGAGGTGCCGGCCGGCAGTTGGATTCCGGGCCCGTCCTCGCGCCGCGGTTCAACCGCCTGCTGTGCCCCGGCCGGTGCACCGCCGCCGAGCCACAGCAGCTCGAAGCCGACAAGCCGCCCGACGACGGCAGCCCAGGAGCCAGCGAGCCCGGGCCTACTCCGGCCGAGCGTCGGGCCGAGAGACCGACGGGCCGGGCGGCGGACGGCAGCCCCGCAACCCACAACCCGTCTGAAGGCGGCCGGGCAACGATGGGCGCCAGTTGACGGCCGTGGGACGCCCAGGCCGGCCGCCGCAGCGGAGACCGCAAAGGAGCACGGGCCCACCGCCCAACCAGCTCCCGCGCCCTTCTCGCCCGCGTGCGCGAGCGGGGCCAGCTCCGTGCATCGCGCGGCCGGGCAGCGCCATGCAGGTCCCCACGCCCCGCTGCGCGTACGCCAGCACTCGCAGCGTGCCACCTCTTCGGCCCTCCACTTACCCGTCAGGTCCTCTCCCCCTGCGAGTCGCCGCACCGACGGGAACCAGCCCGGTTTCCGGTGCCCTCGACACCGGCGCAGAGAACGCTGAGAGCGGTGACGGGCCTGCGGTCATGCTGTTCTCCCGCTGGTTCTCGAGGTCGGTGCGGGCCAGGTGCGAGGGCTCTGGCTGGTTCTGACCCTGTCGGCCCGGATCACAGGCTGCCACGATCCCCTCGCCGGTCCGTCACATTCTGTAGACATGTGTTCTCTTTCTGTGATCAGGGCCGCACGCAGTTACACGTGCCCGTGCCGGACGTGTCCGGCCGAAGGAGGAGAAGGCCCGATGACTCGTTTGCCGCGCAGCGCCCCTCAGCCCGCGACGTCGCTCACCAGGGACCTGAACGCCGCCGTGGCGGCGTCGCTGCCCAAGAGGGACACGGAGGTCGAACTCGCCCAGAAGGGCCAGCTCGTGGAGCTTCCCGCGGACTTCACGGTGGAGCGGCTCGGAGGCCATCTGCCAGCGTGGGACCTTGAGCCGTACGCGTTCTTGACCGGGGATGCTCCGGACACGGTCAACCCCAGTCTGTGGCGCAACGCGAAGCTCAACATGATCACCGGACTGTTCGAGGTCGTCGAGAACGCGGTGTACCAGGTGCGCGGGATGGACCTGTCGAACATCTCCTTCCTGGAGGACCCCACGGGCGCCTCGCAGGAGATCGTGGTGGTCGACCCGCTGATCAGCCAGGAGTGCGCAACCGCGGCTCTGAAGCTCTACCGGGAGCACCGCGGCCAGGGGCGCACCATCCGGGCGGTGATCTTCACGCACTCCCACATCGACCACTACGGCGGCGTGCTGGGGCTGTTCGAGGACGGGCAGCTGCCGGAGGGGGTGGACATCATCGCTCCGGAGGGGTTCTTGGAGCACTCGGTGAGCGAGAACGTCTACGCCGGGAACGCGATGCAGCGCCGGGCGTTGTTCATGTACGGGACGCTGCTGGAGCGTTCGGCTCAGGGGCAGGTGGACGCGGGGCTGGGCAAGACCAATTCCGCTGGCCTGTCGGGTCTGCTGCCGCCGACATACTCGGTGACCTCCGAGGTGGCCCAGCCCGGTCACGTGGTCGCCTTCGGGCCGGTGAATCTGGAGTTCCAGCTCACTCCGGGCACTGAGGCGCCGGCCGAGCTGAACTTCTACCTGCCGGACGTGAAGGCGCTGTGCATGGCGGAGAACGCCACCCCCACCCTGCACAACCTCTACAGCCTGCGCGGGGCGCAGGTCCGGGATGCCAAGGCGTGGTCGCAGTACCTGAACCAGTCCATCGAGTGGTACGGGGACCGGTCACAGACGCTGTTCGCCTCGCACTTTTGGCCCCGCTGGAACACCAAGGCCACCCCGGACGCCATCACTTCGTTCCTGACCAGCCAGGCCGACCTGTATCGCTTCCTGCACGACCAGGCGCTGCGGTTGGCCAACCAGGGCCGCACGATGACGGAGATCGCCGAGGACCTCGACCAGGTGGTGCCGGAGAGTCTGGCGGGGCAGTGGTTCAACCGCGGCTACTACGGCACCGTCAACCACGACCTCAAGGCGGTCTACCAGCGCTATCTGGGCTGGTACGACGGCAACGCCGCCCACCTGCACGCCCTGCCCCCCGAGGAGGCCGGCCCTCGCTACGTCGACGCGATGGGCGGCGCGACGAAGGTGGTGGAGTTGGCCCGGCAGGCGTTCGACAACGCCAAGAGCGCCGAGGACTACCGGTGGGCGGCTGAACTGCTCAGCCACGTGGTGTTCGCCGACCCCACCGACGACGACGCCCGAGCGCTGGAGGCCGACGTCCTGGAGCAGCTCGGCTACCAGGCCGAGAGCGGTCCCTGGCGCAACTTCTACCTCGCCGCCGCCCACGAACTGCGCACCCGCACCGCCGACGGCACCCCACCCGACCTGCCCTCCCCGCAGATCATCACGCAGCCCGTGCTGGAGGCGATGGGGCTGGAGATGCTCTTCGACTACCTCGGCATCCGCCTCAACGGCCCCGAAGCCGCCGGCCACCCCCTCACCCTCGGGTTCACCATCACCGGTGGCCTACCCGACGACCCGACCCAGTGCACCGTCCGACTCCGCAACGGCGTCCTGGTCTACACCCCCACCTCCGCCGACCCGGAACGCTCGGACGCCACCTACACCCTCACCCGCGCCGGCCTGAACAGCCTCGCGATCAGCCAGTCCACTCCCGAGCAGCTCGAAACCGACGGCGCTTTGACCGTCGACACCGGCACCTTGGAACCGCTCAACATCCTCAACGGGCTGCTGGAGACCTTCGAGTACTGGTTCGGCCTGACGACCCCCTGACCCCGACCAATGGGGCGGGAGCCGCCTGGACCACACGGCCCTGGCTCCCGCCCCTTCGCCGCTTCGCGCCCGTTCTCGACACGTCGTCCACTGTTCGGGCGTAGGCGGGCGACTCGGGCAATCAGGCGGCATGCGCGCGATTCGGATACTGCGGCCCGAAATCCCCTTGCGTGAAACTCAATCGCCTCAAGATTCTTCACTCAAAGCATGCAGCCGAATGCATATCGTCACGTGCGAGTGCCCTCGGGACACACGCACGAGTTGTTGGGTTTTCAAGTCAGCCGCTGCCCGGGACGTCACCCGCAGGGGCGCGGAAAGCGGAGGGGTGCTGTATGAGCAAGTCGTTCATCCGGTCAGGGCGTGCGAGGCAGACGGCCGCCGTCATGACGGCGATGCTGGCCTTGACGATCGGCGGACCGCTGCCGCAAGCGGCATCCGCGAGCCCGGCCGCACCAGCGGCACAGACCGCTCCAGGACCCGTGGCGGCGGCCGGCACCGTCATCACCACGTCCGACGCCACGTTCGACCGAGACGTGCTGCAGTCCAAGGCCCCGGCCCTGGTGGAGTTCTGCGCCGAGTGGTCGGGACCGTGCAGGTTCATCGAGCAGGACCAAGTGCTGGAGAACACCGCCCGGGACCACGCAGGCCGCCTGACCGTGGCCTACCTCGACATCGACCAGAACCCCGCCACGCTCAAAAAGTACAACCCCAAGGGCATCCCGGCCTTTTACCTGTTCAAGAACGGACAGGTCGTCAGCTACCGGATCGGGCCCTACTCCGCAGGCCAGATCAAGGAATGGCTGCAGAGCAACGGCATCTCCTGACCCACTGACAGCAGCGCCGAACCGTCCCAGCTCGGTCTGCAGGGCGACGCCGGTGTCGATCTAGCCCTGTGTCCAGCCGGTGATGTCGCGCAACAGGCCGCCCAACGGCCCTCCGACCAGCGACCCGACGGAAGTCAGGTGGCGGCCCGGCGACCGCGGCAAGCCGCAGGCGCCGCCGTGGAGTGAAGCGGCGGCCGCGGTGGCGGCCCGTCCGAGCATGGGCGAGTTCCCGGCGAACAGTCACGGCAGCCCCGCTGGCTGGACGTCCACCAGCGGCCGAACGAGGCCAGCAGCGCGACCACGTCCTACGAGCAACGGCAGGCAGGCCCCGGCGAACGACGACGGCGCCGAGCCGCGCTCCCGCCCCAGACGCAGCGTGCCCCGGCCCTCCACCACCCAGTGGGGCCGGTCACCACGGCGTCCGGGCGTGGCCCGTCGGGCCGGACGCGGGCTCATAGACACCGTCAGAGCGTGGTCTCGGCGCGAAGGAGACGGTTCTGTCGCTCCAGCGCACGTTCTCCGGGTGCGCAAGCGGTGAGCGTGTCGGGGTCGGTGACCGGCGGGCGGTCGGTGCGGACGACGGATGCGGCGGCCTCGTCCAGCCATGCCGGGTGGGGTTCGGCCTGGGCGAAGCTGGCCAGTCGGCCGAGGTGGTGCTCGGGACGTTCGAGGATGTCCTCATAGGCGAGCGTCATCCTCCGCTCGGGCGGCAACTGGAGGAACTCGTCCACGCCTTGTGTCATGAGGTGCGACCAGAGCCTGCCGAACGCCGCCAGGGGGATGGGGGTGCGCATCACGAGATCGCAGTCCACCTCCCCGGCGAGGTGGGCCAGGTGGTCGGGAAGGAGCGCGGCGTGTTCGAGTCCGATGTCGAACGGGGAGGCGAGTCCGAGCAGTTCCATGGCCTCGGTGCGGAGCAGCAGGGTGCGGAAGGCGGCATGCCGGCTCATCGACAGGGCACAGTGCGGTCCGGAGCGGCTCAGGTGCACGAAGCGGGCTTCGGGGAACAGGGCGCGCAGGGCCGGGAGGAAGGCGAGCGAGGCGCCGGACCGTTCGACGACGACAGTGCGTCCGAGGCGGTGGCCAAGGTCGGTGAAGAACTGGCGGTAGTGGTCGGCCAACGGCTGGGTGGGCCAGTCGGGGATCACTGCGGCCAGGTCGTCGTACAGTGCGTCGGGGTTGGGTGTCAGTGCGGGCAGGGTCATGTGCGCGATGGCCGGCAGGCCGGTCTCGGGCCGGAAACGCCCGCGTTCGTACGGGTAGAGCATCTCGGGGGTGCGGTACTCGGAGGCGGCGATCGCGTCGAATGGCCGGGCCGGCCCGCTCAGGAGGGACCAGAACTGGCGCCCGTCGATCGCTCGGTCCTGGAACGCACCGTCGCCCTTGGCGGCAAGGGACGTGAAGAACTCGTTCATGCTCAGCACGTCGGGATGTGCCTGCAGGGCACGGGAGAGCATGGTCGACCCACAGCGGCCGGATCCCACGACAAAGGTGATACGCACGCGACCTCCTGAATAGCATTTCACTGTGCGACTGCCTGGTGACAGCACGTCACTCATGGTTCGGCCCAGGCTGGATCCGCGCACCGTCCTGGCTCACCCGGCAGGCTTCGAGCCGGGCCGCAGCACCGCACGATCGACCATGGCCGCGCGGGAACGCCGCAGCAGCCAGTCGACGTCCTGTGCGAACAGGGAGTGGGCGAGCGCGTTGTCGTACTCGGGCCGATCGGGATGAGACCCGGCGCCGGTGAAGGAGGTGGCAAAGGGCTCGCGGGCAAGCGCGAGGGCGCTCACGTACAGAGTGGCCATGCCGCGCCGCACCCCCCGTCGCAGTTGGTCCCAGTCGGGGTAGTCGGTCACCCGGACGCTGAAGGGGTCCAGTTGGAGCGGCGACGGAATGGGCCGGCCGATCCGGGCGAGCCTGTGCTGGATGACCTCAGACCACTGGCGCATGGTCAGCGCCGCAGAGCCCGCCGTCGCCCAGAACTCGCGCGGAAGCTCCTGGCCGTCAACAGCGTCCAGGGCCAGTCGGTGGACGGCCTGCGCGACGTAGTCACGCGGGACCATGTCGACGAGGTGGTCCGGGTGACCGAACATCGCCGGCAGCCCCCCGGTCAGCATGGACACCATCTGGTGCACGTTCTGCAACTCGGGCATCGAGCCATCTCGTGAATCGCCCATGACGATCGACGGGCGCACGATCGACCACGGCTGTACGCACCTGCGGACCTGTGCGTCGGCCGCCGCCTTGGACCGGTGGTAGAGCGACGGCCTGGCATGGGTCAGCGCGCCGACCTCCGCCTCGCGCGGAGCCTGTGCGTACCGGTCGGCGAACGCCGTCGAGACGTACACCAACGGGCACTCGGCGGCCTCGGCCAGCGCGGTCACCTCGGCCGCACCTCCCGCGTTGACCGCGTGCAGTTCCTCCGAGGAAGCCGTGTAGTTCACGTTGCCGGCCATGTGCACGATCACATCGGCGCGCTTCGCCAGCCCCGAGAAGGCGCGGACGCCCAAACCGAGCTGGGGCGCCCGCAGATCGATCGACACCTGCTCGCAGCGCATGTCCAGGGAGCGGCGGTTGGTGAGGGCCACCACCTCGAACGACGCGGTCAGCAGCGGTGCCGCCGTGGCACCGACCACGCCGGACATGCCGGTGACCAACGCGACTGGCCTCATCAAACATCACCTTCCCCACCATGGACGGTTCGGGGTGCGGCAACCGCGGCCCCGGTTTCCGCGCGGGCCCTGCCCTGCCCCACCCGACCAACGAACCGCCACCAGCACAGTCACCATGCGGCCGCTCTCACACGTCCCACCCTCGGTCACCGGCCGCCCCCGCCTGCCAGACATGCCCCTCTTTGCCCGATAGAGATCAATAAGAGCCGTGAAGAACATGTGCGAGTCGACCCTCGATGGGCTCGACGCGGGCTCGACGCGGACGCCGAGCGGCCGTCGCTGGCTTCCACCAGGCCGCCGTCCGACTCGCCGCGTTCATCACCTGCGCGTTCCAACCCCGAGCACGATCCCTTCAATACCGACGCACGACCGCGGTGGCAGTAAAGGAGTTGGGCCGCAAGACGACAGCAGTTCCAGAACCGGAATCCGGACCCGCCCCGTGAGCGCGCCGGGCGGCAGGCGGGACTCCAGCGCCGCAGTCCGCCACCGTGCTGCCGCGTCCAGGGCGCGGTGGACCGTCGGTGGCAGCGGGCCTCGCCGGGCTCGGAGCGGTGTGGGGCTCAGGCGGCGAGCACTGCCAGAAGCCAGGAGGTTGCAGCCGTGGGGCCTGCGGTCAACTCGCGTCAGACGGCGGCCGGATCGCCCAGGGTGTCAGCGGCGCCGGTTAGCCGGGTGGTCGCACTGGTCGCACCCCACCTGTGACCCGTGGCCGCCTGCCGTAGTCGGAGGGCGGCGACAGCGCACGGCCATCGGCTCCGGTCACAACAGGGATACGGGGCCACGTACGAGCGCGGGGATGTGGCCGAGGACGGACCACACTCCGGGCAACAGGGGGGTGCGCGGCGGGCGGTTTCAACGCCTTCACCACCAGGTGGCTGATGAGGTGTGCCGGCCAGTCCAGGCGGTGAGATCCGCGACAGCGGCCAGCTGCTCCTGGGCGGACTCGCCGTCCCCGCCGTAGAACTCTGCCAGGCGCCCGCTGTCGTGGTGCCCCGACTCCAGGCACGCGACGACCGTGGGTGTGATCTTGCGGCGGCGGACGTCTCCGTAGCGGGACCGGTTCAGCGGCTCCGCCGGCCACAGATCCGACAGATCGTTGTGGTACTGCACCGCCATACCGAGGTGCCAACCGAACCGGCCGACAGCCTCCACCTGTGCGCTGGAGGCGTCGGTCAGTAGGGCGGGCAGGCAGCACACTGCACGCACGCCCTCGGCGGTCTTGGTCGCCTGAACAGCGATGGCCTGGTCGAGGTTCGTCTCGCAGTGGCCCTCGTGCGGCGATGCCCTTGCGTCCGGTTCCGCCGCGGACACCGACGGCCGGCCCTCCGCCCTTGCCGGCCCAGCCGTAGTGGTAGTACACGCTCTCCTGCAACGGCGGAGGATCTGCTTGGCCGTACGGCCGACTCCGGGCGGGGCAACAGGCATGACAGGAAGCTCCGTTCTCGCCCAGGCAGCGGCCACCATCGGACATGCCTCCCACCGGCAAGTGGGCGGCGGTTGCCGAGCCCGGGCCCGGCAACTGGCGATGTGTTTGCTCGGAGGCCAGTTACCCGGTCGAGGAACCGCCGCTACCTGCACCGCGACGGCGTGCGGGGTCGCGACAGCGGCGCGGGGAAGGCCGCGCGCCCCGCCGGGCAAGGGCGCGAAGCGGTCGTGCGCGGCAGGGTGGCCGGTCGTCCGGCCAAGCGAGTGCCGGGCCGCAAACGCGAACCGGCCGTGGACGTCCTCGGCTTGGTCATCGTGGTCGTCTCGTCGTCCTCGCCGCGAACACGCACGGCAACACTGCGAGCTCATCCCGCTTGACCAGGTCGCCGAACACGCCGGCGACACCGTCCGCAAGGCGCTGGTGCACCACGGTTCCGAGAACCAGGGGGTCCTGCACGGCGCCAACCTGGGCATCGACGTCGAGTGCGTCGAAGGCAATCCTCAGGACAAGGGGGAGCAGTAACCGGCCGAGCCCCGATGGACTTCGTTCACATCAAACAGCAGCCGTATGGCCGCCTGTGCTCGCAGACAGAAATGGCGGTCGTACGGATGGCGAGGATCAGTGGGCCTTGTCAGCCGGCCAACGGGGTGAGGCTGGTGCGGTCGAACGGGCCGCCGTGCGCGGCGGCGTACGCGAGGGCGTCGTTGACGGCATCGAGGCCGAACGACCGGACTCGTTCGGGGGCGAGGTCCAGCGTGCCTGAGGCGAGGAGCCGGATGATGCCGACGTTGGCCGTGCGCGGGTACATCCACTGTCCGCGCACGGTGATGGAGTTGCGCATGATCCATGGGTACGGGAGTGCGAGGTCGTCGCCGCCGAGCATGCCGACGCCGCCCATGAGGACGACACGGCCGTACTCGCGCACGGTCATGGCCGCCGCGCGCGCAGCCGAGCTGGGTGCGCTCGGCGGGAGCAGGTCGATCACCATGTCGATCGGGCCGTCGGCCGCCGCGGACATCGCCGCGCGGTCGGTGGCCTCGTCCCCGGTCAGCGGGACCGGGCGCAGCCGCGGACCGAACCGGTCGGCGAGGAGGTCGAGCGCGGCCTGGTTGCGGCCCGGGGCGACCACGCGGCCCGCTCCCATCGCGAACGCGACCGCGACCGCACTGCTGCCGAGGTTGCCGGTGGACCCGTTGACGAGCAGCGTCTCACCGGCTGCGAGCCCGCCTGCCAGCAGCCCGCCGTAGGAGATGGCGTGCACGGTGAGTGCGGCCCAGCGGGCCGGGTCGTCCCCTGCCACGGTGGGCAGCGGGAAGACGTTCTCCGTCGGGACCCGCATGAGTTCGGCGAACGAACCGTCGTGCAGGTGGCGGGCGAGCCGCGCGCCGCCCTCGCCGCGCGAACTCCAGCCCTGGAGCGTGATGTCGGGCGTCAGGGCGTCGTCCCGCGAGCGCACCGTCGAGTCGCACCACACCAGGTCGCCGACACGCAGCCGGGTGGCGTCCGGGCCGACGTGGACGATCCGCCCCACGCCGCCGACGCCGGGCACGACGGGAGGGACCAGGGGGTAGTTCCGCTGGCCGCTGAAGACTTCGGCCGCGTAGGGCGCCACGCTGGCGGCGAGGACCTCGACCACCACCTCGCCTCCCCCGGCCTCGGGGCCGGGCATCTCCCGCACCGTGAGCGGGGCGCCGAACTGTGTCAGAACTGCTGCTCGCACGTGATGGCCTCCGTGTTCGTCCGTGCTTGTGAGATCGACACTAGGAGCTGGGTGAGTATGCGGGAAGCGACGATCTGGCATCTGTGGTATGCGTATGCCGCATGGACATTTCCAGCGCGGGGTTGCGGGTCCTGCGGCAGATCGCCGAGTCCGGCAGCTTCACCGCGGCAGCCGCCCGACTCGGCTACACGCAGTCGGCCGTCTCACGCCAGGCCGCCGCCCTCGAACGCGGCACCGGCACCACCTTGTTCGAACGCCGTCCGGACGGAGTGCAGCTCACTCCGTCCGGCTTGACGCTGCTGCGGCACGCCCACACCGTCCTGGCCTCGCTCGCAGCCGCCGAGCGCGAACTCACCGGCACCGTCCCGCGGACCGAACTGGTGCGGCTCGGGGCGGTCCCGATCGCCGGCGCGGCGATCCTGCCCGCCGCACTCGCACACCTCGCGGCGGCCGACCCGCAGATCACGGTCACCACCCGCGAGGGCACCACGCCCACCCTGATCCGGGCGCTGCGCGCGGGCTCGCTCGACCTCGCCGTGCTGACCTCCCGCCCACCCCACCGGCCCTTCGACGGCGACTCCCCGCGCCTGCACGTCGAGACCGTCGCGGACACCGAACTGGTCGTGGCGGCTCCCTCGCCCGGAGAGTTCGCCGGGCGCACCACCGTGCACGTCGACGAACTGGTCGACGCCGCGTGGATCGCCAGCCCGTCCTCGAATTCCGAGTCGCTGCTCGGCGTCTGGCCCGGCCTGCCCGGACGGCCGCGCATCGTCCACTCCGCGCGCGACTGGCTGACGAAGCTCCAACTGGTCGCCGGCGGCTTCGGCGTGACGACGGTGCCGTCCCGGCTCTCACCGGTGCTGCCGCCCGGGGTGAGCCTGCTGCGCGTCGACGGCGCGCCCCCCGAGATCCGCAGGGTGCTCGTGGCACGCCTCCCCGGCCACCCCACCCCGGCGATCACAGCCGTCACCCGAGCGATCACCTCGACCACCTGAACCGCCGCCAAGGCCGCGCACGATCGCGGGTAGCCCCCCTCACGGGTGGGCACCGCGAACACCGCCGGCCTGCTCCTCCCAGTACTGTCGACCGACCTCACCGCCGTCACAGCCCTGCACAACCCCCTCACGACCCGCGACCACGTCCACCGGCCGACGACTGCTTGATCGTCTCCTCCAGCTCCAGAACGGCGAGCACCGAGGCGCGGTCGCCGGTGCCGGCCGGGCCCGCGCCGGACGCCGCCTCCTGGTCGGCGTGCACAGGGTCCGGCACCGCCTGCAGAGGCAGGTGGCCCGGCGTTCCCGGCGCAACCTACGACAGCGTCCGCGCCGGCACCCCGTAGCCCAACGGCGGCCTGCGTCAACTGGCCGCGAACCAAGCAAGGAAGACCTCGTCCTGCACATGGCCGACGCCGCGTTCGGCGAGGCGTCCTTCCGCGCGGACGCCCCGAGGATTTGCGCTCCCGCATCGAGTTGGGCGCCCGGACTCTATGGAGCCTGTACCGGAAGCACCCATGGCTGGCCCAGCTCGGCCCCTCACGCGCCCGTTGCTCGTGCCCAATCTGATGGTGCACGGGGAGTGGGTACTGGGCGCCCTCGACGGCCACGGTCTCGCCCCCACAACGCTGTTCGACATCCACGTGCTGATCTACAGTCATGTCCAGGGCCTGGCGGGGCACCTGGAGTTGGAGGCGCACACCGAAGCCGCCACGGGCCAGTCGGAGGACCAGTGGATGGACAGCCGTGCCCCCGCCCTCCGCAGCACCATCCCCCGCGCCCTCGGCCGAGGCTTCATCGTTGCCGACGCCGCCCGCCGCGCCCGTACGAGAAGTCGTTCGCCGGGGCGCGGCCCGGCTTTGTCCCGCAGCGCGGCAACCGTCGCCCGGCGGCGTCAGCTGGTCGTGGCACCCCGCTACAACCAGCGTTCCGACGGGGCACTCGCCGGCGCGGCGCGGGCCGCCCCGGGCCAGGAGTTACCCAGACGTTAGCAAGACGACAGCGCAGGGCTGGAACATTGGTTGTCGTCCGGGGGCGAGAAGATCGGCGACGGACACCGAACTGCGCCAGGCGCCACGTCCGCAGCTACCGAGGAGAACACCATGCACCGCACATCCGTCCGCAGGGCCGTTACCGCCACGGCCATCGGACTGACCGCCACCGTCGCGCTCACAGCATGTCAGGCGAGCGACTCCACGGACGCGAACGGCAAGGGCGGCTCCTCCTCGGCCGCGGCATCGTCGTCGAACTCGCCCAGCGGGTCGTCGGCCAACTCCTCCAGCGAGTCCAAGCCGTCGTCCGGAAACGGCTCGCACGCCTCCTCGACGACCTCGAAGGCATCGACGTGCCGCACCTCGAATCTGCGGATCACGGCGAAGAACCAGGGCGAGGCCCGCCAGGGTGTGGGCGACATCCTCATCACGTTCACAAACACCGGCAGCAACTGCCGGATGGAGGGGTTCCCGGGCGTCGACTTGAAGACCAACTACGGCACACAGTCGGTGGACCGCAACAAGCAGGAAGTGGGGATCCCGTTCACCCTCAAGGCGGGGAAGAGGGCCACCGCCAACATCGCCTATCCGATCAACAACACCGGCGGTTCCGGCGTCCGCGGCACCGCCCTCGTGGTAACCCCTCCGAACGAGACGCACCACGTCACCGTCCCGGTCTCGGTCAGCCTGCCCGTGAGCAACACGGACGAGGGGAAACTGGAAGTCACCCCGGTCTTCCAAGAGCACTGACAGTCCGCAGCAAGACTCCCCCGCGGCTCCGCTGCCAGGAGCCGGTGGGACTCGGAAGGTGTCCCATGTGGCAAGCCGATGACCATGGCGTCAGTCACTTCTCGCCTTCCCCAGTGAGCCGATCGAACCCACTGAACGTCCTCTGATACGTGCATGAAATATCTGATGAGGAAATCGTCCAGACCGTACGTGCCTTGGCCGCGAAGGAAACCCGGCGAGATCATTTGGCCAATACGGTTACGGCATTGAGAGGCGCCACCTCCGCCGAGGATATAGCCGAACAGAATCGTTGTGGTGAGGCGATGGCGGAGCTTGACGCCGAAATCCTTGTCGAGCTCGTAGAGAAATTGGATCGTCTGGGACTGCGGAGCGCAGCGGTGCTCTGCGAACACGTCGCACGGGAGGAAGGGCTGCTGCCCCCTGCGGACGAGGCGTAATTCCAGCTTGGGTCCGGCCGGCGGAACGGAATATCGGGCTGGCCGCTACCGCCGAGTGGTTGGCTCGGCGAGGGGTCGGCACCCAGGCTGTCGGACGGCGAACCGGACCCCTACAGCAGGCGCACCACCCTGTCAGGACCGGCGGCGAACGTGAAGGCGGAGTTCGTGGCGCGAATTCCAGCGTTCGACGTGGAGGCGCGAGCGCTGCGCGACGGCCGACCCAAGGAGGGGACCGGCCGTCGCCGTTATGCCTCGGCTTCGCTGTTAGCCGAGGTCGTCATCCTGGATGTCGTCGAGGCTCTGCTGGCGGCCCTGTTGTTGCTGCTGGCGTTCCTGCTGTTGCTGGCGGGCCTTGTCCTGGGCCTGCTGACCCTTCTGCTGCGCCTGCTGCTTGGCCTGCTGGGCCTTCTGCCGGGCCTGCTGCGCCTTGTTCTGCATTTCGTCCTTCATGCCCACGGGGCTTCACTCCTTGGGTGCTGAGGTGGGGTCGAAGCCAAGGCTGGCATCCGGACGCAGGCACGGCATCTCGGACCATCACGCCCCGTCCCGGAGTCGCACCTGGCGGCAGAGGCGGTTTCCTGCGTGAGCGATTCTTCGAGATGTGGGGTCGTTCGGGTGGCCTGGCGCAGCAGCAATCGGTGCTTCCCCCTCTCCCGGCGGACTGGTCGGTCCATTTCCGGGCCGCGCTCGACGTTTCGTATCGCACGGCCAAGCGAATTTCATTGATCGGTTGATCAACCGGAAAGCTTGCTTAGTCCAGGAAGCTACCGGAACCGGCAGCATCAGAAGAACCGCTCAACCCAAGACACCCAAACCATCCCCCAGAAAACGAATTGGCAAGTGCGAGAGCGTCGCTGCTCTCATAGCCGGGGTAAAAGTCCACCCCACCGCAAGGGTTGAGCGTAGTTTCGGCGGGCACGCGGCAAGAATCCCAGTGACAGTTCCACTGCCATGCTCGGCGCCTCCTTACCATTTCCCGTGCGGCCGTGATTGGCGCACAAAATATCGAAAGAGGCGGACAAGAAGACGGCGATTCCGCCGGCTGACGCAGGTCCAGCACCGGCGATTCCAGCCCCAAGGACAGGCGTGATGAACCCGAGGACAGTGGCAAGTTTCCCGCGTGTGGTCATGCGCGAACAACGACGGTTCGCAGTCGAGGGGATCACTGTCACGGCGTCCGTTCCGCCCGATTCGCCCGAGAGGGAAATCGGCCGGGCCACGGCGGGAGGTGCGCAATGAAGGCCAACTCGGCGACAGAACGACGGCCAGCGGAGATCGCGCCGCGCAGGGCACGGCGATTTGAGGATGTGGCGCACCTCGACTTGATAGGCAAGTGGTGGCTTGCCTATGCTGGGGTTGTGGCCGAAGACCTGTTCAAAGCGCTGGCCGATCCCACTCGCCGCATCATCCTCGACGAACTCGCGTGTCAGTCCGGGCAGACCCTGTTCGAGATCTGCTCGCGACTGACCATGAAGCATCAGCTCGGCATCTCCCGCCAGGGGGTCTCGCAGCACCTCGCCGTGTTGGAAGCCGCGGGGCTGGTCGAAGTGAGGCGGGAGGGGCGCTACAAGTTCCACAACCTCAATACGGCTCCGCTGCGGCAGATCGCCGAGCGGTGGCCCCTGCCCGACACATCCGGACCGGAGAGCACCCCATGAAGATCCATCTGACTCAAATCTTCGTCGACGACCAGGCCAAGGCCCTGCACTTCTACACCGAGATCCTCGGCTTCGTGAAGAAGCACGACGTCCCGGTCGGCGAGACGGACCGGTGGCTGACCGTCGTCTCCCCCGAAGCACCCGAAGGTACCGAACTCCTCCTGGAACCCGTGGGCCACCCGGCCGCGAGAACGTACCGCGACGCGCTCGTCTCGGACGGCATCCCGCTCGCCCAGTTCGCGGTCGACGACGTGCACGCCGAGCACGAGCGCCTGCACGGGCTCGGCGTCCGCTTCACTCAAGAACCGCTGGAGATGGGCCCCATCACCACCGCCGTCTTCGACGACACCTGCGGAAATCTGATCCAGATCGCCACACAGCCGCAGTAGACGGGCGAGGGTCCGGCACGGACCGCGTGGACCGACGATCAGCGCACCTTCACGCCCCGGCCGGCTCGGCTCTGCCCGTTGACCCGGACGAAACGGCCGAGCCGGTCGGCGAACAAGACCACGACCAAGGCACGAGTTCGTGCAGGTGGTCCAGGGCTGCCGACAGGTCGTCTGCGAGATCGGCGCCGTGCACTGTGTACTGTGCGCACCAACTCCCGTAGCAGGTCTGCGACCTCGCGGGTGGGCAGGCGGGCGGCCTCGCGCTTGGTCGTCTCCTCCAGTTCCTGGTCGGTGACCGCCGCGGCGCTCGGCGTCCCCGTATCCTTCAGCAATGCGTCGGGCACACCGGAGTCGTCCCTGGTGTGGCAGCGCACCTTCCACCTCGTCCGGCTCCACCCGGTGCCTGACCGTGCGCCGCCCCCGAGCCCGGCAAAATCGCGCACCAGGGCGAGGGCCTTGGCCGGTGGGTGTGCTCGGTCCGGCTCGACTGGGAGAGCTTCAGCATCGTGCAGCGGTGGATGTGTGAGCGGGTCCTCGGGGTCGAGTCATCGCGCCTCCGACGACCTGCGGCTGAAGGCTGGCGCGTGCGGCGTCGAGGGCGGCGGGGTAGCCCGCGGGGCCGGAGCCGGTGGCGGTGACTCGCGGACCTCGCCGGTTACTTGGCTGCCTCCGCGTCGATCTCGGCGATCAGTGTTTCGATGCGGGTCTTGATCTCGTCGCGGATGGGGCGGACCGCCCCGATGCCCTGGCCGGCCGGGTCCTCCAACTTCCAGTCCAGGTACCGCTTGCCGGGGAAGATCGGGCAGGCGTCGCCGCAGCCCATCGTGATACAGACATCCGACCCCTTGACCGCGTCCACCGTGAGGATCTTCGGCTTCTCGGCGGAGATGTCGATACCGACCTCCCGCATCGCCTCGACCGCGGCAGGGTTCACCGTGTCGCCAGGGGCGGAACCGGCCGAGCGGACCTCGATACGGTCGCCGGCCAGGTGACTCAGCCATGCGGCGGCCATCTGCGAGCGGCCGGCGTTGTGGACACAGACGAACAGCACAGAAGGCTTGTCGGACATCAGGGGGCTCTCTTGTCTCGCGACGGAATCAGGCACGGATGACACATCAGCACCCCATGGCGTCAGTCACCGCTGATGTGAGAGTATCAGCGCATGATGACGTCAGTCGATACTGATCTGATCCGGGTGCTGGCCGACCCGCTCAGGCTGAAGATCGTGAACCTGCTCGCCCACGAGACGCTGTGCACCACGCACCTGGTCGAGGAGACCGGCGCCAAGCAGACCAACCTCTCCAACCACCTGCGGGTACTGCGGGAGGCGGGCGTGGTGGAGACCGAGCCGTGCGGCCGGTTCACGTACTACAGGCTGCGGCCGGACGTCATCGAGGCCCTGGCCGGGGCCTTCGCCGAGCTGGCCGCAACCGCCCGCGCCACCGCCGCGGCCGATCGGAAGAGGTCCTGCCCGTGACCCGCGTCGAGGCCCCCGCGACGGCGGAAGAGGCGTCCGTCGTCGCCAAGCTCTCCACCCTGGACCGCTTCCTGGCGGTGTGGATCCTGATCGCCATGGGGCTCGGTCTGGGCCTGGGCCGCCTCATCCCCGGTCTGAACGATGCGCTGGCGAAGGTGGAGATCGGCGGGATCTCCCTGCCGATCGCCGTCGGCCTGCTGGTCATGATGTATCCGGTGCTGGCCAAGGTCCGCTACGACAAGCTCGACGCCGTCACCGGCGACAAGAAGCTGATGGTCTCCTCGCTGGTCATCAACTGGGTCCTCGGGCCGGCGGTGATGTTCGCGCTGGCGTGGACGTTCCTGCCGGACCTACCCGAGTACCGCACCGGGTTGATCATCGTGGGCCTGGCCCGCTGCATCGCCATGGTGATCATCTGGAACGACCTGGCCTGCGGCGACCGCGAAGCCGCCGCCGTCCTGGTCGCGCTGAACTCCGTCTTCCAGGTCATCGCCTTCGGCGTGCTGGGCTGGTTCTACCTGGACCTGCTGCCGAACTGGCTGGGCCTGGGCAACGGACAGCACCTCGACATCTCGATGTGGAAGATCGCCCTCAACGTGGTCATCTTCCTGGGCGTCCCGCTGGTCGCCGGCTTCCTGACCCGCCGCCTGGGCGAGAAGAAGCTGGGCCGGGAACGGTACGAGTCCAACTTCCTGCCGAAGATCGGCCCGTTCGCGCTCTACGGGCTGCTGTTCACGATCGTCATCCTCTTCGCGCTGCAAGGAAAGACGATCACTTCGCAGCCGTTGGACGTCGCGCGGATCGCGCTGCCGCTACTGGCCTACTTCGCGATCATGTGGTTCGGCAGCTTCGCCCTCGGCAAGGGCCTCGGACTCGCCTACGACCGCACCGCGACCCTCGCCTTCACCGCCGCCGGCAACAACTTCGAGTTGGCCATCGCCGTGGCCATCGCCACCTTCGGCGTCACCTCCGGCCAGGCCCTCTCCGGCGTCGTCGGCCCCCTGATCGAGGTCCCGGTGCTCGTCGCCCTGGTCTACGTCTCACTGGCCTGGCGCAAGAAGTTCCACACCGCGGTCCCCGGCGCGCGCGCCTCGTAGGAGGACACCCGATGCACTGCCTGGAATGCCGCCTGGCACACACGACCAGCACCGCCGTCGCATTGTGCCGCGGCTGCGGCGCCTCCGTCTGCGCCGACCACGCCCACACCGCGACCGCGCCGGTAGGGCACAGGCCGGCCCAGCGAAGCAGCACCCTGTCGAGATGTCCGTAGCCGGCCCTCGGGATCGAATATCGTTGGCTGCCGCGACATGGTGCAACCGCCATCGCGGGTCTGTCCCTGGATGGCGGTTGCACCGTGCTCAGTTCAGCCGGGTGGTGGCGTAGGTCTCGATGGCGTCGCGCTGATACGCAGCCAGACCCGGGGCGATCGCTTCGTACGCGGCGCGCCAGGCGTCGTTGTCCACGCAGGACCGGCCCAAGGCCCGGTACTCGTCGACGGTCACGGTGCGCAGCGCGGTCAGGGTCTGGTACTGGGCGTCGATCTCGGACTGTACCGGCTCGGCGTCGACATCGTGCCCGGCGGCCATGAGCTCGGCCAGCCTGACCATCTGTGCCGTGCGTTCGCGCTGCCCGGCCTCGACGTCGTGCGGGCTCATCTGGGCGACCCGGCGGGCTACCGCTTCGGCGTGCTCAGGGAAGTGGCGCAGGGTCTCCTGGTACTGGGCGGGCGTCACGCCCTCGAACAGGTTCTCCGGTCGGTTGATGGTCATGGGTCTGCCGTCCTTCCTGGACTGTTCCAGTTCGGCGATCGTGCGCGAGACGGCGCCGGCCAGGGCATCGAGGCGGTCGCGTTCGGCGAGCAGCCGCCGGTGGTGGCCGCGCAGCGCTTCCACCTGGTCGACCTGCTCGGCCAGGACCCGGCCGATCTCGGGCAGCCCCAGGCCCAGCGCCCGAAGGACGAGGATCTGCTGCAGCCGCAGCAGCTGGAGCTCCTTGTAGTAGCGGTGGCCGTTGGTCCCGATTCGGGCAGGCGGGAGCAGGCCGATCTCGTCGTAGTGCCGCAGGGTTCGGGCAGTCACGCCGGACATCCGTGCGACCTCCGCGATCGGCCAGTCCATCACCGTCTCCCTCGCGCATGTGTCGCCGGGCCGGTCTTTCCGGCCCTGTACGGGACGGTAGAGGCTGCCGCAACGGCAACTTCAACCCCGAGACCTGTGTTCCTCGCAGTCGAACAGGCACGGTCTACACCCCAAGCGGAACGGACTCCGCCCGCTGCCGAAACTCGTGAACATTCGGACCTGGCCAGAACCCCGGTGCCTCCCAAATCCCCCTGGAAACGCCCGGCGGAAGCGGCAAGCCCCGCCGTCGGCCGTGCTGCGGGCATCGGGGAACGTGGCTCCGGGTGTGCAGTCATCGGGCCGCGTGTGGGCGCGCAAGGCGCTCAGCGGGCTGTGGGCGGTGGCGATTCCCGTGTGGTGTGTCAGCCGGTTACCGGTGTCACGTTGCCGTTGGGGCCGCAGTGGACGGTCCAGGGAGTCTGGGAACGCATGTTGTTCTCGTGGATGCGGATGTCGATCTGTGTGGGGGGTTTGTTGCCGGGGACGTTGGCATGGGCGGCGGTGCAGGCGATCTGGCTGACGGCCGTGACATCGAGGTCGCCGGTGCTGACTTTTTGGGGGACGAAGACGTCGACGGCCCCGTCGGTCGCGGTGGCGGTGAGCTGGCCCGCCATCGGTGGTACTTGGCTGATCAGGCCGCGTTGGCGTTCGGCCGGGGTGGGGCCTTCCAGGAGGAGGTCGAGGGCTTGCTGGGGGCTGAGTGGTCGGTCCGTGGGGCGTGAGACGGCGCGGAGGCCCGTGGGGCCGGCGAAGTAGAGGCGTGCGAAGCGGGCTTGGGTTCCGGGTTGCTGGATGCCGGAGGCCGGGGAGCCGGCGGGCACGGGGCTGGTGGGGCCGATCGCACAGCCGGCGGTGGTGGCGATGAGCAGGGTGGACAGGGTCAGGGTCCCGAGGGCGACTGCCGCGGTACGGAGGGTACGTCCGGGGCGGGAC
>LIQL01000133.1:0-13125 GCA_001418405.1 Streptomyces diastatochromogenes
GCCGGGGGTCGGGCACCACGCGTTGCCGGAGCTGCGGTCGGCCGAGTTGGAGCGGGAGTTGACGGGGTTCCTGGCGGGGTGAGGGCGGGCCGGCGCGCACCGGCCCGCCCGTTCACAGGGCGTCGGCCCAGTCCGGCAGGGGCTCCCGCCGCCGGGTCCACTCCTGCCCCAGCGCCGCGGTCCCGGTGCGGGCGCCCACCACCCCGCCGGTGATGGCGCAGGTGGTGTCCACGTCGCCGAGGCCGGCCGCGGCGGTCCACAGGGCGGCCGGGAGGTCGTCCGGGTGGCGGGCGGCGCACCACAGGGCGAACGGGACGGTGTCGTCGGCGCGGATCCGGCGGCCGCTGCCGAGGGCCGTGGCCGCCTCCTCGGGGCCGGTGCCGGACGGGAGGTCGGCGGCGCGCAACAGGCCCTGGCGGACCGGCCCGTCGGGGGTGCGGGCAGCGATCTCGGCGAGCGCCGGCGGCGCGCCGCGGGCGGCGAGTGCGGCGGCGACGGCCACCGCCACCGCGCCGGCGACACCCTGGGGGTGGGCGTGGGTGACCTCCGCGGAGCGGGCGGCCTGGGCGGCGGCGCGGTCGAGGTCGTGGTGGAACCAGGCGCCGAGCGGGGCGACGCGCATGGCGGCGCCGTTGCCGAGGCTGCCCTCGCCGCCGAAGAGGGCGTGCGCCAACTCCTGCCACTGCGCGGGCTTGTCGGCGGCCCGGGGCAGCAGCGCGTGCATGCCGGAGCCGTAGCCGCGGCCCGGGTCCGCGCCGTGGGTGGCGGCGAACCGCGCCACCAGGGCCGGTTGCCGGACCTCGCCGTGCTCGACCAGGACGGCGAGCAGGTCGAGCGCCATGGCGGTGTCGTCGGTCCAGTGCCAGTGCGGCTCGGGCGGCAGGCGACGGGCGGCGATCAGCGCCCGGGCCTCCTCCGCCGGTCGGAAGAGGCCGAAGAAGCGTTCGCCGAAGGCGTCGCCGTGCGCCAGTGCCTCGATGCTGCCGCGCACCGCGGCGCGCCGTCGGTCGTCGGTGTCCATGGGCGGATCCTGCCACTGCCGGTGCGGCCACGGCGGTGCGCGCGGCGCGGGCGGCGGCGCCCCGGACGGTCCGCGGCCGCCAGTCCCCGGCCGTCAGTCCCCGGCCGCGCCGCGGGCGATGGCGTCCGCGACCTCGGCCGTGCGGGCCGACTCCTCGGCGGCGAACCGTTCGGCGTCCAGCTGCTCGGCGAGTTCCTCGTCCTGGGCCATCAGCAGGTCCAGGTTGGCGTCGCCCAGGTCGAAGACGCCGAGGTCCAGGTAGGCGCGCTGGAGGCGCGGGCCCCACAGGCCGATGTCCTTCACGCACGGGACGATGCGGCTGAACAGCAGCTTCCGGAAGAGCCGGAGGAACTCCGAGCGTTCGGTGAACTCGGCGGCCTCCGCGGGCGGGATGCCGAAGTTCTCCAGCACTTCCGTGCCGCGCAGCCGGTCGCGCATCAGGTGGCAGCCCTCGATGACGAACTCCTCCCGCTCGCGGAGTTCGACGTCGGTGAGCTGCCGGTAGTAGTCGCGCAGCGCCATCCGGCCGAAGGCGACGTGCCGGGCCTCGTCCTGCATGACGTAGGCGAGGATCCGCTTCGGCAGGGGCCGGGTGGTGGTGTCGCGGATCATGCCGAAGGCGGCCAGCGCCAACCCCTCGATGAGCACCTGCATGCCGAGGTAGGGCATGTCCCAGCGGGAGTCGGCGAGGGTGTCGTCGAGCAGCGCCTTGAGGCTGTCGTTGACCGGGTAGAGCATCCCGATCTTGTCCTTCAGGAAACGGGCGTAGATCTCCGCGTGCCGGGCCTCGTCCATGGTCTGGGTGGCCGAGTAGAACTTCGCGTCGAGGTCCGGGACGGACTCCACGATCCGCGCGGCGCACACCATGGCGCCCTGTTCGCCGTGGAGGAACTGGCTGAACTGCCAGGCGGCGTAGTGCTGCCGGAGGTCGCCGCGGTCGCGCTCCGTCATCCGGTCCCAGTGGGGCGTCCCGTAGAGCGACAGGGACTCGTCGGGGGTGCCGAGCGGGTCCTTGGGGTCCACTTCCAGGTCCCAGTCGATGCGCGTCGCGGCGTCCCACTGCTTGTCCTTGCCCTTTTGGTAGAGGGCCAGCAGGCGGTCGCGCCCGGAGCCGTTCTTCTCCCCCGGATACATGGCCTCCCAGGTGAAACGGGCCGCGCCGGTGGCGGGCACGGTCCACCGGGAGTCGCCGGGGTCCTGCACGTACAGCTCTCGGGTCGACACCGCGCCGCACCTCCTCCGCCCGCCGAACGCCCTGTGGCGGGCGGGCCGTTGGCAGATTCACACGCTTCTTACCGGCGGGTCAATAAGTCGTGCGCGAGGGATTGACGTCCTTGCTGACAAGCAGTCTCATAAGAGGTAGCCGCATGTGACCGCGGGTAACTTCGACCGTGAGGTGTAGCCAGAGCCATGACGAGCGCGCCCACCGCAATGACCGAGGCGGACATCGATGTCCTGCGGGACGCCCTCGGGCTGCTCAAGGACCGGGAGCAGGTCGCCGAGCGACTGCTCGCCTCCTCCGCCAAGCACTCCTTCGACCCCGACGCCGAACTCGACTGGGACGCCCCCTTCGAGGAGGGCAAGTGGTTCTGGCCGCCGGAGCTGGTGTCGCTCTACGACACCCCGATGTGGCGGCGGATGAGCGAGGAACAGCGCATCCTGCTCTCCCAGCACGAGGCCGCCGCGCTGGCCTCGCTCGGCATCTGGTTCGAGATCATCCTGATGCAGCTGCTCGTCCGGCACATCTACGACAAGCCGGCCACCAGCGCGCACGTCCGGTACGCCCTCACCGAGATCGAGGACGAGTGCCGGCACTCCAAGATGTTCGCCCGGCTGATCTCGCGCGGGGACACCCCCTGGTACCCGGTCAGCCCGGTCCACCTGAACCTCGGCCGCCTGTTCAAGACGATCTCCACCACCCCGGGCTCGTTCACCGCGACCCTGCTCGGCGAGGAGGTCCTCGACTGGATGCAGCGGCTGACCTTCCCCGACGAGCGGGTGCAACCGCTGGTCCGGGGCGTGACCCGGATCCACGTGGTGGAGGAGGCCCGGCACGTGCGCTACGCCCGCGAGGAACTGCGGCGGCAGATGGTGACCGCGCCGAAGTGGTCGCAGGAGTTCACCCGGGTCACCTCCGGCGAGTTCGCCCGGGTCTTCGCCATCGCCTTCATCAACCCCGAGGTCTACACCAATGTCGGCCTCGACAAACGGGCGGCCATGGCACAGGTGAAGGCCAGCGGCCACCGGCGCGAGGTCATGCAGACCGGCGCCAAGCGGCTGACCGACTTCCTGGACGAGATCGGGGTGTTGCGCGGGGTGGGCCGGCGACTGTGGCGCAGCTCGGGACTGCTGGCCTGAACGCCCCGCCCGCACCGACGCGGGCCCCGAGCACCTGTACGAGGCGGAAACCCCGGCGGTTACGCTGCTGTTCATGAACGGCAGCGGCACCGCCCCAGCAGTACCCAGACCCGCCTACCGCAGGCTGAGCGTGGCGCAGCGCCGCAGCCAGCTGCTCGCCGCCGCGCTGGGGCTGTTCGCCCAGCGCGCGCCGGAGGACGTCTCGCTGGACGACGTCGCGACCGCCGCCGAGGTCTCGCGGCCGCTCGTCTACCGCTACTTCCCCGGCGGCAAGCAGCAGTTGTACGAGGCGGTGCTGCGCAGCGCCGCCGACGAGCTGGAGCAGTGCTTCGCGGAGCCGGAGTCCGGGCCGCTCACCCAGCGGCTGGGCCACGCCCTGGACCGCTACCTGGCCTTCGTCGACCAGCACGCCGCCGGATTCAGCGCCCTGCTCCAGGGCGGCAGCGTGGTGGAGACGTCCCGGACCAGCGCGATCGTGGACGAGGTGCGCCGGGCCGCCGCCGAACAGATCCTGCGCCACCTCGGCGAACCGGCCCCGGGTCCGCGACTGCGGACCACGGTCCGGATGTGGATCACCGCGGTCGAGGCCGCCTCGCTGATCTGGCTCGACGAGGGCAAGCAGCACGCCCTCGACGAGCTGCGGGTCTGGCTGGTGGACCACTTCGTCGCGCTGCTGACCGCCACCGCGGCCCGGGACGCACAGACCGCGCGGGTGATGCGGGCCGCACTCAAGGGCGAGGCCCCGGACGGGCCGGCCGGCGACCTGGCTCGCCGGATCCTCCCCGTGGTCAGCGAGGCCGCCCACCTGCTGTGAGACTGGGACGGTGCGCAGCGAGAACACCCCCTTCGTCGGCGGTCCCCTGGACGGCCGGGTCCTCCCCGTCCTGGTCGGCCCCACCGGCCTGCCCCCGAAGACCTACGAGATCCCGGTGCCCCGCGACGACGGCCGGCCGCCCGAGCTGCACGTCTACCGCCGGGTCCCCGGCCCCGCCGGGCGCCTGGGGCTGCCCCGCGGCTGGCGCTACGCGTACGACCCGGCGGGCCGGTCCGGCGGCACGGGGCCCAAGTGGCCCTGGCGGAAGCGGCGTTGACGGGCGGGGCCCCGCTCTCCGTGGCCGCACCCCCGCCCACAGTACGATCAACGGGGTTTCCACATGTCTACCGAAGGAGGAGCCCCATGGCTCAGGTCACGCTGAAGGGCAACCCGGTGCAGGTCAACGGCGAGCTGCCCGGCACCGGCAGCCAGGCGCCGGCTTTCACCCTCGTCGCCGACGGGCTGGCGGACGCGTCGCTGAAGGACTTCGCCGGCAAGCGCAAGGTCCTCAACATCTTCCCCAGCGTCGACACCCCGACCTGCGCGTCCTCCGTGCGCACGTTCAACGAGAAGGCCGGCGACCTCGCCAACACCGTGGTGCTGTGCATCTCCGCCGACCTCCCCTTCGCCCAGGCCCGGTTCTGCGGCGCCGAGGGGCTGGAGAACGTGAAGAGCCTCTCCCTCTTCCGCAGCCCGGAGTTCCGCGCCGACTACGGCGTGGCGATCGCGGACGGACCGCTCGCCGGGCTCGCCGCCCGTGCGGTCGTCGTGCTGGACGAGAACGACACGGTCCTGCACGCGCAGCTCGTGCCGGAGATCAGCGAGGAGCCCGACTACGACGCGGCCCTCGCCGTCCTGAAGTAGTTCCCGGTGGCGCCCGCCCCGCCCGGCGGGGCGGGCGCCCGGTCCCGGTCGGTCAGGCCCCGGTCAACGACGCCAGGTAGGCGCCCGTCTTCTCCGGCTCGGAGAAGTAAGCGAGAGTGCCCACAGGCCCGCTACCTGGGGTTTCCCGGCAAGTAGCGGGCCAGGAGCGGGCCGTGGGCCGTCTCTGGGCCGTCAGCGCGGATTCTGAGCCCCATAGACGGTCGCGATGGCCGCCCGGGTCCGCTCCTTGCTGCTCGGCATCAGGTGGGCGTAGATCCGGAGCGTCAGCGCGGCATTGCTGTGCCCGAGGTACTCACTGACGGCCTTGATGTTCTCACCGCCGTCCAGGAGCGCGGACGCGTAGAAGTGCCTCAGTGCGTGCATGCCGTGCTCCCGCGCGGCCTGGTAGCCGTCCCGCTTGTCCTCGGGCACGGGAATGACCCCGGCCGCGGCAAGGGCCGGCTTCCACGCTTCCTCGTTGAGGGTCGGCCGCCACACGTGGTTTCCGCCCGGGGCCGTGAAGATGAGCCGCTTGGTTACGGGCGGGCCACCGGCGGCCTTCCACGGCAGCGTGATCTCAATCGGAGGGAACCTCTTCATGTGCGCCCGAAGAGCGTCCGCCACGGGGCCCGGCAGCGGCACATCCCGCAGTTTGCCAGTCTTGGGCGGGGCGAACACCGGCTTGCTCCGGCTCAGCTTGAGCTGCTGCTCCACATGAAGGGTGTCACTGTCGAAGTCGATCGCGTCCGCGGCGATCCCCAGAATTTCCCCCTGCCGAAGGCCGCAGCCTGCCCCCAGGTCGACCATCGCTTGGTAGCGCTCTGGCAGGGCGCGCTGCACCGTGAACACCCGCTGGGCGGACCACGGCACCAGACGCTTCAGCTCGGCGGCCGGCGGCTTGACCGACCGCGCCGAGCACGGGTTGCGGGTCAGATAGCCGTCATCCACGGCCGCGCTCAACGCGGCTCGCACGTTGGCGTAGATGACCTGGGCGTACGTCCCCTGAATCCCGGCCGTCTTGAGCTCCGCCGTCCACTCCCGGATGTGCTCCGGTTTGAAGGAGCCGAGCGGCCGGGTGCCCAGGTACGGGTAGGCGTGCAGCGTGAGTTGGGAGGTCATCGACTCCAGGGTCCTCGGGTCTGCTTCCAGGGACTTCAGCCACTTCTCGGCGTACCGCCGGAAGGTGGTCCGGCTGGCCTTCGGATCGACGTATCGGCCGCTGTCCATGTCGGCCTCGATCTTCGTCAGCCACTTCTCGGCAAGTCGCTTCTTGCCGTCAGGAAAGCTTTGGGACTTCTCGGTGCCGTCCGGTCCGATGTACCGGGCGCGGTAGCGCAGGCCGGTGCCGTGGCGGTCGGTCTTGATCCGGGTGGTCTTGCCGTTGGCGTCAGTCTCGGTCTTGAACCAGCGGTCTTGGATGTGGCCAGCCATGGAGGCTGACTCCCTTCTCGTAGCTAGCGGTTGGGGAGGGCGTAAGGGGGGGCCGCAGCCCCTGAAAACCGGGTTCCTGGGGGCCGTTGAGGGGGCGCCTCCATCAGGTCCACCAGGTCCATCAGGAGGGCGTTTGCGCAGTTCAGAGCTGATGGAGGTGGGTGGTGGACCGTCTGATGGAGTTCTCCATCAAGTTCCGGCGCCTCCATCACGTGCCTCCACCGGTCTGCGACTGCTCTGCGTCGTGGTTTCGGGGGTAGAGGGGGTGGGGGTGACCGCCCCCTTTACCCCCTCTACTTCGCAGGTCGGAGCCCTTTACCGGCCCCTCTACCGGGGTAGAGGGGTGGCTCTACCGGGCGGGGCCGGGTAGAGGGGCACGGCTGGCGTCGTAATGGGTACGGGTGGTCCCGGAACGCTGGGTGGTGCCCCCGAAATGCGGGCCCCTGTCGCCGGAACGGGGTGCGGTGCCCTCGAAGTGCGGGCCGCCGGCGTCGGAACGGACTGCGGGCCGCTGTTCTGGAATGCTGGGCTGACCTGCGTGACGAGGACCGTCACGCCCGGCGTCACGCCTCGTCGTAGCTACCGGGCGGTGCCGCCGAGTGGTGGTTCGGCGGCACCACGGTGGCTGGCTAGTCGTCGTCCTGGGCGGACTGCTGGTCGATCCAGTCGCGGATGTCGGCGGGGTCGTAGCGCAGGTGCTTGCCGATGCGGATGGCGGGCGGGCCGGTGCGCTTGCGGCGCCAGGCGTAGACCGTCTCGATGCTCTCCAGGGAGAAGAGCGTGACCAGGTCTTCGGGGGTCAGGTAGCGGTCCGGGAGAGGGCGCCGGGGTGTGGCCGTGGGGCTGGGCATGGTGTCTCCGTTCCGGGCTGTCAGCGGCAGGTGCGGCAGTGGGGGTTGCCGAAGGGGCCGTAGCGGACGGTGGGGGTGTTGCAGCGGACGCACGGGCCGACGTTCGGCCCGCTGATACCCGCGGCCGGAGTACCGGCGGGCGGGGCGTCCGGGCAGGCTCCTGCCGCGTCCTGGTGGTCCTCGGTGAGCGCGATCCCGGAGTAGGTGGGCACCTGCCGGCCGTCGGGCCCACGGGGCTTGCTCCGGCGCAGCTGCGGCACGACGGAGAGCAGGTTCCGCCCGAAGATGGCCTTCGACCCGGCCGCGACGCCGCTGTCTTCGGCCCACTCCCGCCATGCCTCCCACAGCGGGTCCACACCCACGGAGCACTCCGGGCCCGTCTCGCAGCGTTCCCGCAGGAACGCGCTCGTGGGTGAGGCGGTGTCCTGCATGGCCGTGATCTCCTCCCGGGACGAAGCCGGTTGGGTCAGGCGGCCGGTGCGCTGGAGCCGGTCGAGGCCGTCCAGGGCCCAGTTGAGGATGCCGGGCATCTCAGCGTGCAGTTTGTCGCCGAGGGCGGGGTCTTCCTTGCCGAGCCAGGACACCTCCATACGCAACACCACGAACCGGTTGGCGATCACTCCGCTGCTGTCACCGAAGTTCGGCAGCACGTTGGACAGGATCATCAGCCGGGTCGGGAGCTTGCCGGTCCACGGCTGCTTGAACTTCCGGTCGATGTCGATCGGGTCTTCCCCGCTGATGGCCAGCAGCCGCTCCACGACCCTGCTGCTGTCACGCCCGTCCAGCCGGGCATCGGAGATCAGGCCCAGGGACTTGCCCAGCAGCGGGGACAGCCCGAAGTTCGTGGACATGCTGGCCAGCGTCGGCCCGGCCATGTTCCCCTCGCCCACCAGAGTGGACAGGGCCCGCGCGATGGTGCCCTTCCCGGACCGGGTGGGGCCGATGATGAGGAGAATCTTCTGCTGGTCGGTCCGGCCGGACAGGACGTACCCGAACCACTCTTGCAGCGCCTCGATCGACTGCGGGTCTTCCGGCCACACCTTGTTCAGGAAGGCATTCCAGGTGGGGGCGGTGGCGTCCGGGTCGTAGTCGAACGGCACCGAGACCAGGTTGAAGAACTCCGGGGTCAGCTCCAGCAGCTCCCGGTCAGACACCCGCAGAAGGCCGTTGGTGCACGCCACCATCGGGCCGTCATCCCGCCCCGTGGCGCCGTCCTCGTCGATCCATGCCGGCGGATCGACACGGGGCGAGAGGTGGGTCACGGCGGTGGTGGCCTGCGTCAGGTCCGCGATCTTCCGCGCCGTCGGGGCCCAATCCCGCACCTCCAACTCCCCCTTGGGCGTGAGGAACATGAAGGTGGCATGCTCCAGGCGCTTGTAGAGCCAGGCCCGCAGCTCCTCGCCGTCCATCTCGCGCCAGGAGTTGTCCTCCCAGCGCATCCAGGTGCCGCGCCAGTGCCGCAGCGTCAGCACGCCATCGCGCAGCCAGTACGGGGACAGGTGACGGGCAACGGCCATCGGGTGGGTCGGGGGCGGTACTTCTTCGCGGTCGAAGTCGGTCACGCTGCCTCCATCGCTTCATCGCGGTCGGCGGGGTGAATCGTGCGGGTCGGGAAGAGACCACCGGCCCCCGATCGGGCCGATCGGGCGCCCCGATCGGTGCCGTAGGTCGGGGCCGATCGGTCGGCCGATCCGTGATGAACCACCAGCCGATCCGTGGTCGATCGGGTGGCCGATCGATCGGGGCGTACCGGCTGGTCAGGCATCGACCGTTTGCCGGTCGGGAGGGTCGATCGGTCGGCCGACTCCTGGGCGTGGGCGAGACGGGCCAGCAGCGGCCAATCAACGCCCGGCATCGGGCAGAGCAGCACCGCGATCGAGAGCGGCAGCCGATCGCCCTTGGTGGTGTTGCAGGGGCGACAGGCCAGCACCAGGTTCTCGGTCCGCCAGGTGACGAACAACGAGATCGGCACGACGTGGTCGATCGTGGCGTCCCGCAGATCGGCGGCGAACAGGACCCTGCAGAAGGTGCAGTGGCGGCCGTCCCGCCGGGCGAGGGTGCGCTTCCTCGCCCGACGACGGGCCGCGTTCAGATGCGGCTTGGGGTAGCTCATCAGGCGGCCACTCCCAGGGACCGAGAGAGCGCGTCCGTCAGCTGCGAGACCATGGACTCCAGCGACTCCACCCGGTCATTCAGGGCGGTCTTCGTGACCGGCTGCGCGGTGGCGGTGAAGCCCAACTTCTCGGGCGGCACTTGGAAGAGGGCGCACAGCAGCACGCGGTACGTCTCGCTGGGCCGACTGTCCTGGTGCTCCCAGCGGTGCAGTTGCACCTTCAGGGAGTTCTCCGTGGCTGTCTGCCAGCCCCACCGGTCCGCGAGTGCCATCAGTGCGCGCACGGTCCGCTCGCGCGACCAGCCACGGGCCAGCCGGGCACGCCCCAGCGGGGTGTCCGGTGCCCGCAGCGGCTGCGGACGCGGCTGGCGCTCCGGCGCGGCCGGGGCCTCCCCCTCGAACGTCACCGTCGCTTTCGGCGCTTCCGTCGAACGCGTCCACCTGCGCTCGGGAACGACGGTGGTCATGCCGCCACCCCAAACACACGGGTGACCGTCTCGGCGAGCTGGCGCACGAACGGCCAACCGTCTCCGGCCATCGCGTCGTCGTACTCGCCCATGGCGCGCTCACTCTTGCGCTCCATGGCCAACAGGTCCGTGTCGAGCATCGCGAACTGAAGCAATTCGCGGAGCGCGTCGGCGTTCTCCAAGTCCTCGTACGTCAGGCCCGGCGTGTAGAGCAGCAGTCCCAGGATCTCGGCGAACGACAGGCACACCCGAACCTGCATCTCAACCCGGGTCGGCCCGTGCAGATCCGGGCCACCGAAGACCTCCACCCCCTCGCGCAAACCGACGGTCGACACGGACGGGGACGGAGCAACGAGCAGACCATGCATCATGGAGGTACCCCTTTCGGGTCGGGGAGCGGCTGACTGCTTGGCGGTAGGTGGCCGCTCCTTGTTTTTGCCATGGCTCTGACCAGGGCGTTTCACGAGAATCTGGGCCCGAAAGCCGCGCTTCCCGTCGTTGACTAGCTTGCACTAGTCAGCTGTAGTTCACAAGCCCC
This sequence comes from Streptomyces diastatochromogenes, assembly GCA_001418405.1. Lineage (GTDB taxonomy): Bacteria > Actinomycetota > Actinomycetes > Streptomycetales > Streptomycetaceae > Streptomyces > Streptomyces albulus_C. The sequence continues at coordinate 10,458 of LIQL01000133.1, forward strand.
AAGGTGATGCGCGCTAGTTCGCTGTAGTGGGTAGCCTTAGGGCATGACTGCCACGGGAGCACCGAAGCCGAAGGCCGTGCAGGTCGCGGAAGCGCTGCGCGAGGACATCAGGAGCATGAAGCCGGGGGAGCGCCTCCCGTCACAGCGAGAGCTGGTCGACCGCTTCGGATTCGCCAGCCAGACGATCCAGAACGGGCTGGCCGCCCTCCGGGCCGAGGGGCTCATCATCTCGGCCGGCAATCTCGGGAACTTCGTCAGCGACGGATCCACTTCGGACGACGATGTGCGCGACGACATCACAGAACTCCGCTCGCAGATTCAGACGTTGACGGATCGGGTCGCAGCGCTGGAGAGTCGCCTTGCCCCGAGTGGTGCGTGATCCAAACCGAGCATGCAAGTAACGGAGTGTGTGACGTAAGTGACACAGGGGTGGCACGTGTGTCAGCTAGGGGACATGACTGGTGTCACCAGGCTGTCCCCTTCCCTGTCCCCTAGGGCGGCAAGGAAGACTCGGAGCGCGTAGGTACCCCAAGGAGGGCATATGGGCGACGACAGGCCCGCGTGGGCACGACGTATCGCGAACGAGCGGGCGGCCCGAGACTGGTCCCAGCGAGACGCGGTCAGAGCGCTCCGTGCCCATGCTGTGGAAGAACTTCCCAGCGATGACAGCATGATCCGGCAGTGGAAGCGCTGGGAGTCGGGACAACTCCCCAGCGAGTTCTACCGGCCTCTTATCGCGGCCGTCTTCGGGACCGTGACGAATGCACTGTTCCCTGCACCGGCCCGCAGGGACGGGAATGCCGAGATCCTGTCAGCGAGCGGCATGGAAACCCTGGAGATCGTCAGCCGCCTCAACAGGTCGGACGTGGACTCGGCCACCTTGGACGCGCTCCGTATCACGACCGATCGCCTTTGCTCGGAGTACCCGTATATGCCCAGCGAGCAGCTGCTCATTGAGGGACGCCAGTGGCTACGGAGGGTCGTAGAGCTCCACTCGAAGAGCCTCACCCTCTCCCAGCATCGCGAGGTGCTTGCTCTTTCCGGATGGCTGGCCCTACTGGTGGGCTGCGTCGAATACGACACCGGCGACCGACACGCGGCAGAGTCAACGCGTCGGGCCGCCCTATCACTCGCCACAGAAGCTGATCACGCCGAAGTGGGCGGTTGGGCATACGAGATGCGGGCGTGGTTCGCACTCACGACCGGCGACTACCGAGGCGTGGTCGCCGCGGCCCAGGCCGGCGCGGAGCTGGCGGCGAGCCACGGGGTGGCGGTACAGCTTGCGGGGCAGGAAGCGAAGGCGTGGGCCCGGCTCGGTGACCGCCGACGCATGGAGGTAGCTCTGGACCGAGGACGCCAGTTGCTCGAAGGGATGCCGTACCCGGAGAACCTGGACAACCACTTCGTCGTGGACCCCGCAAAGTTCGACTTCTACGCGATGGATTGCTACCGCCTGGCGGGCGAGGACAAGCTGGCCAGCACACTCGCGGGCGAAGTCCTCCGGGCGGGAACGGACTTCGACGGCATGGAGCGCACCCCCATGCGTAACGCGGAGGCCCGCGTGACGCTAGGCGTCACGGCGGCACGCCAGGGCGACCTGGAGCAAGCAGTCATCATGGGCGAGCGCGCCCTGGAAGGCGACCGCCAATCGGTGCCGTCTCTCATCATGACCAGCCGAGAACTGGCCGCTGAGATGCGGAAGCGGTATGCCGGTGAGTCGGTGGCTCAGGACTACCTCACGCACCTCCGGGAACTCGGGCAAGCGAAACCGGGCTTCCTCCCCCAGTGACGCCGGGCATACGCGGCCAACCAAGCCGGGCCACTCCGCCCTCCCTACCTCTCATGTAGCGGGGACTTTTTGGATTTGCCCGGCTCACCCGGCTCACCCGGCTCAACCCCAGGTCAGGGGCATGATCGGGAGCCGAGGTTGCCCGGCTCACACCCGGCTCACACCCGGCTCAGCCCGGCTCAGCCCGGCTCAACGCTCCGATCGCCACCTAGAGGTAGTCCGCCGCGGCGTAGGCGCCGAAGAACGCCGCCCGAAGGGCGTCCGCTCCTTATGCCGCGCGTCGTCGCGCGGGCCCCGCGCGCCAGCCGCGCGGCTGGTCGCCCGAACCGCGCGCCCTGGGCCGCGCGGTTCACCCACGCTTCCGCGCGCCGCGCGTTCACGTGTCCAGGAAACTGGACGGTGCCGCGCGCTGCCGCGCACCCGCCGCGCAGATGTGGTGGCCTTCCGCGCACTGTCGCGCAGCTGCCGTGCGGGGGCCGCGCGGGAGCCGTGCGGTCGGTGAGTACGGATCGGGTCTCGGCCGGCATGGTGTCCCGAGTCCACGGAGAGTAGCCGCCGCGCATGTGGGAGCCTCCCACACGGTGCCTCCCACATGCCTCCCACAGCTTGTGGGACTCCCACACGGCTGTGGGAGGCGCTGACCTGCGTGTGGGGGTGTGGGAGTCCCACAGAAAACGTCCGCGAAAGCGCACTCCGGACCGGTAGAGGGCGCTGTGGGGCGCTTCTTGTGGTGGGTGTGGTGCCTCCCACGGGAAACCGGGCGGCCGGGCGCGGAGAGTCACGGCGCCAAGGCTGGACGCAGCGAACCGTCACGCCTGGCGTCACGGCGTCAGGCCCTCCCATGACGCCGTGACGGCCCGCTTGTCGCTTGTCTTGTCG
>LIQL01000133.1:13147-17414 GCA_001418405.1 Streptomyces diastatochromogenes
CGACAAGACAAGCGACAAGCGACAAGCAGAGAAGGACGCCCTGACAGGCGGCGACCCTCGGCGCGCCACTGCCGGACGGGGCATGGGTCGATTCGGCGGAGTCGGGGCCGTAGGGCGGCGCGAAGGCTCTTCACGAGGGGGCACTTCCGTGGGGCAGGTGGGCGGCGGCCGGACGATGGCAGACCTGTGCCCCCCACTGAAGAGCCTTCGCTCGCCCCGGAGCACCGAGCGGGCGTCCGCCCGCGTTTCACTCTCAGTACAGGGAGTCCGCCAAGGGAGGGAGGGAGAACTCCCTGACCGCCTCCCTCACCCAACTCCCCGCGCCGACCTGCGGTTACCTCTCGTTAGGGAGGCAGGGAGGCTGCCCCTCCGCCCGCCCCAACCCCTCGCCAGAAGGGGTATCCAGGGGGAGGTGGCTCCTCCCTCCCTGCACGGAGGGTGAATGAAGCTGGCACGCAAACAAGAGGAGCACCGGCGGCGGTGCTCCTCTTGTCTGTGACGCGCCCAGCCGACCTCGACGGAAGAGGCCACCCCGGCCCTGCCCTCCACTGCACCGTCCGGCGGCGCGGTGAGCCGGGCTGAGCCGGGTGTGAGCCGGGTGTGAGCCGGGCAACCTCGACTCCCGATCACGCCCCTGACCTGGGATTGAGCCGGGTGAGCCGGGTGAGCCGGGCAAATCCAAAAAGTCCCCGCTACATGAGAGAGCACGGGGGCTCCTCGAAGCGCTAGCCCCGTGAAGCTCCCCGTGCTTCGGGCCGTCTCTGGGCCGTGCGGCAAGTGCCGACGACGATCGACAACGATCAACAACGACGTCAGGTTTTGCTGGTCAGAAGCCTGTCAGGCCCCGGTCAACGACGCCAGGTAGGCACCCGTCTTCTCCGGCTCGAAGAAGAAGTTCTCGAAGTCGGACGGGTCGTTGAAGCCGTTGGCGAACCGGTCGGCGGCCGGCTGGAGCTGACCGGCGGCGCCGAGCAGGTTCAGCACGTGCTCCGGCGGCGGCGCCAGCATCGCGTTGGTCCACTTCGTGACGTGCCGGGCGGTGTCCCAGTAGCGGTCGAAGGCGGCCCGCATCCAGTCCGCGTCGAACGGCCGGTCGCCGTGCTCGACGATGGCGGAGAGGTAGGCCGCGGCGCACTTGGACGCCGAGTTGGAGCCCTGGCCGGTGATCGGGTCGTTGGCGACCACCACGTCCGCGACGCCCAGGACCAGGCCGCCGGAGGGCAGCGTGCCGATCGGGTTGCGGACGGTGGGGGCGTAGCGGCCGGCCAGCGTGCCGTTGGCGTCGGTCAGTTCGACGCCCGCGCTGCGCTCGTACTCCCACGGCAGGAACGTCTTCATCAGCTCCAGCGTGAGCGCCAGGTGCTCGCGGGGGTCCCGCACGCCCTGGAAGGCGTCCACCGGCCCGCCGGGGACGCCCTCCCAGAAGAGGATGTCGGCGCGGCCGGAGACGGTCAGGGTCGGCATCACGAACAGTTCGCCGACGCCGGGGACGATGTTGCAGCGCACCGCGTCGAACTCTGGGTGCTCCGGGCGCGGGCCCATGCCGTGCACGTAGGCGACGGCCAGTGCGCGCTGCGGGGCGTCGTACGGCGAGCGGGCGGCGTCCCGGCCGAACATCGACACCAGCTCGCCCTTGCCCGCCGAGACCAGCGTCAGGTCGTAGCGCTGCGCGAAGAAGTCCAGGTCGGAGACTGCCGCACCGTGGATGACGAGCTGCCCGCCACGCTGGGCGAAGGTCTCCATCCAGCCGGCCATCTTCACGCGCTGGTCGACGGACTGGGCGTAGCCGTCGAGCTTGCCCACCCAGTCGATGGCCCGCTGGGTGCCGCCGGGCTCGGCGTGGCTGCCGGGGGCGGCGACCGAGACGCCCAGGCCCTCGATGCGCGGCGCCTGGCTCTCCCAGAAGTTCAGCGCCAGGTCGCGCTCGTGCTGGAGGGCGGTGTGGAACATGCACTGCGTCGACATGACCCGGCCGGAGCGGATCTCGTCGGCGGTGCGGTTGGACATCAAGGTGACCTCGTAACCCTGGGACTGGAGGCCGAGGGCGAGTTGGAGACCGGACTGGCCGGCTCCGACGATGAGTATCTTCCGCATGGCGGGCTCTTCTCTGTTCCTGCTGTTCGGGGTGCTGAGGGGTGACGTCAGGAGGCTATTCGGGCGTGACGTCCAGTGCGTGTCCGACCAGCGCGAGCAGCGCCTGGATGACCGTGGACCGGCGCCGTGCGTCCATCACCACGACCGGCACCTGCTCCGGCACGGTCAGCGCGTCCCGGACGTCCTCCACGTCGTACCGCTCGGTGCCCTCGAAGTGGTTGACCGCGACGACGTAGGGCAGGCCGCAGCTCTCGAAGTAGTCCAGCGCCGGGAAGCAGTCCTCCAGCCGGCGGGTGTCGGCCATCACGATCGCACCGATCGCGCCGCGCACCAGGTCGTCCCACATGAACCAGAAGCGCTGCTGACCGGGCGTGCCGAACAGGTACAGCACCAGTTCCTGGTCGAGGGTGATCCGGCCGAAGTCCATGGCGACCGTGGTCGTGGTCTTCTCCGGCGTCGCCGTCAGGTCGTCGGTCGCCTCGCTGGCCTCGGTCATCACCGCCTCGGTCTGGAGCGGGGTGATCTCCGAGACCGATCCGACGAAGGTGGTCTTGCCGACGCCGAAGCCACCGGCCACCACGATCTTCGTGGCGACCGGCGCCTGCGCCCGGTCCATCTGCCAGCTCTGCAACCCCGCGTCGGCGGTGTCCGGGCCGGCCGGTGCCGCGGGGCCGGCGACCGGCCCCGTCCCGGTCGCTATCGTGTCAGAGCCTGTGAAGTCCACTCAGCACCCTTTCGAGCAGCGCGCGGTCGGGCCGGCCGGTGCCGTGCCCGGTGCCGTAGACGCGAATCTTTCCCTGGTCGGCGAGATCGCTGAGCAGGACGCGGACCACGCCCAGCGGCATCTTGAGCAGTGCGGAGATCTCCGCGACCGAGCGCATCCGGCGACACAGCTCGACGATCGCGCGCATCTCCGGCATCACGCGGTCCCCCCAACCGCCCGAGGTGAGTTCGGGCCGCTCCTCGGGGGCCTCCAGCGCGGCCACGAAGGTCTCGACGAGGAGCACGTGGCCGAACCGGGTCCGGCCGCCGGTCAGCGAATACGGCCGGACCCGCGCGGGTTTGCGGTCCCCGCCGCGCACGGGGAGTTTGGAGGTACTACTCACTGGACGTTCTCCATCGACTTGCGCAGTTCGGTGCGGAGTTCGGGGGTGAGGACGTGACCGGCCCGGCCGACGAAGAGCGCCATGTGGTAGGCGATGACGCTCATGTCGCAGTCGGGGGTGGCGTGGACGCCGAGCAGCGAGCCGTCGCTGATCGCCATGACGAACAGGCTGCCCTCGTCCATCGCGACCATCGTCTGCTTGACGGCTCCGCCGTCCATCAGCTTCGCCGCGCCGTTGGTCAGGCTGCCGAGCCCGGACACGATGGTCGCGAGGTCGGCACTGGAACCCAGGGGGCCGTCGGTGCCGGCGTCCGGCGCGGGGCCCTCCGCCCGCTCGGGGTCGGAGGACAGCAGCATCAGACCGTCGGAGGAGACCACCGCGACCGAATGGATGCCGGGCACCTCGTCGACCAGGTTCCCCAACAGCCAGTGCAGGTTACGTGCCTGGGTGCTCAGCCCGTGTCCATACGCAGTGGGCGCTTGCGCCTTCAATCGCGTGCCTCCTCGCCGATATGGCTTTCTCCCGGGGCCCCCGCTCCGTCGGTGTCCGTCTGTGGGATGGTCTGCTCCGCGGTGCTTTCCGCGATCTCGGCCGCCACGTCGCGGCGGCCGTCCCGCGCCCCCTGCTGGAAGCCGCCGAGCCGGCGGCGCAGTGCCTCGGCGTTGGCGGAGCCCATCTTGCGAGGCGCGGCGGGCGCCTTCTTCTGCGCCACGTTCTTCGGGGTGCGCTTGGGCAGCCCGGTGGTGGTCCGGCGCTGGGGCCGGGGCGCACCGGGTGCCTGCGCCGGGGATGCCTGGCCCGGCAGCTCCGGGTCGGCGGGCTCCGGGTCAGGGAGCGTGGGGTCCGGGGCGGCGACCGGCTCCGGGGCCCGGTGGGGGGTCCCCTCCGGTGCCGGGCGGGTGTGCTGGTCGGGGCCTATCGCGTAGGGATCGGCGTCGGCGGGTGCCGGGGCGGCGTGCCGCCGCTTGCCGGGTGCCGGGACGGCCGGGGCGCCCTCGGCCGGGGAGCCCTCGGACTGCGGCGCGGTCTCCCCGGGGCGGCTGTGCTCGCCGGTGGTGCCGGCGGCG
>LIQL01000133.1:17430-17738 GCA_001418405.1 Streptomyces diastatochromogenes
GGGCGGCGCGGCCGGGCCCTGCGACTGGGCCGGTACGGCTGGTGCTGGCGGGGTGGACGGCGTGGCTTCGGCCGCGGCCTGGGCGCTGAGTCCCGCCGCGTCGATGGCCCGCTCGGCCGCCGCGACGAACGGGTCGCCGGCGAGCCCGCGTCCGCCGGCCGGTGCCCGGTCGGCGGGCTCCGGTTCCGGCGCGGCCTCGGCGGGCGGGGCCTGCGGGGCGTCCGCCACCGGGGCGGGGGCGGGCGCCGCGGGCGTCTCGGCGGCCGGCTGCGCCGCCGGGTCGAGCCGGTGCGTGCGGGTCTGCAGGG
>LIQL01000134.1 GCA_001418405.1 Streptomyces diastatochromogenes
ACCACCCGGAGATCGGCGCCGCCGGTGACGGTCATCGCGGCGGCGATCTCCGGGTGGTTGCGGACGACCTCGGCCAGCCGGCGGGGCGGGGCGGCGCTGTCGCAGTAGACCTCGACGTACGCCTCGGTGAGCCAGCCCAGGGCGGCGGGGCGGACGGTGGCGGAGAAGCCGGTGATGACGTTGTTCTCGCGCAGACGGTCCACCCGGCGTTTGACGGCGGTGGGGGAGAGGCCGATGGCCGAGCCGATCTCGGCGAAGCTCGCCCGGCCGTTCTCGATCAGCGCGGCGACGATCTTGCGGTCCAGCTCGTCGAACGGCGCGGACTTGGTGCTCATGGGGCGGCCCTTTCTTCCTCTCCCCTCCCGTCCCCCGGGTCGCGGGGTTGAGGTCACGGTAACGGGGGTGGCGGTTGGTGGCGCAGCGCCCGGCCCCGGCAGGAAACTCCCAGGTCAGGCATTGGTGCAGGTCAGTATGGGTGGCGTAACTCTGCCGTAATGGGGCGTGCTCTAGCGTCGGGGGCCCGGCGGTCGCCCGTAGGAGGTCGGCGCGGGCGGCGTGACCGGGAGTCGAGGAGGGCGGGCATGGACGCGGACGGCGGCGGAGACGGCCGGGACGAGGCGCTCGCGCGCGGCGGTGGCGCGGTCGGCGACGGGCTGACGCGGGCCGACCGGGCGCGGCGGGTGGCGCACGTGCTGCGCGGACAGGTGCTCCAGGGCGCTTTCCCCGGTGGCGTGCTGCCCGACGAGCGGGCCCTGGTCGCGGAGTTCGGCACCACGCGCAACACGGTCCGGGAGGCGTTGGGGCTGCTGCGCGACGAGGGGCTGGTGGAGCGGCGGCGCGGGGTGGGGACGGTGGTCGTCGGCCGGGCCTACGAGCACCCGTTGGGAGAACTGTCGGGGCTGGCGGAGGTGTTGCAGCAGCACGGGACGGTGGTCAACGAGGTGCGGGCGGCGCGCACCGTGCGGGCGCCGGGGGCGGTGGCGCGGCGGCTTCAGTTGCCGGCGGACGGCCGGGTGGTCTATCTGGAACGGCTGCGCCGGGTGGACGGGATGCCGCTGTCCTTGGACTGCACCTACCTCATCCCCGAAGTGGGCGAACCCCTCCTGGCGTTGGGACGCGAGCGGTTGGAGAGCCGGGACGTCTTCGACCTGATCGAGAGCGTGGCCGGGCGGCCGTTGGGATCCGCGGAGGTGGCCGTGCGGGCGGTGGTCGGGGACCCGGCGACCTGCGGGGTGCTGGCGATGCCGGGCGGTGGCGCGGTGCTGGCGGTGGAGCGGTTGACGCGGCTGGCGGACGGGCGGCCGGCCGACCTGGAGTTCATCCACCTGCGGGGGGACCGGTTGACGCTGCGGGCGCGGCTGGACCGGGTCCGGGAGGGGTGAGCGGGATGCCGGACCGGTCGGCCCCGCGGGGGCCGGTGACCGTCGCGATGTGCCTGTGCGTGACGCTGGTCGTCGGCATGGTCTCGGCGGTCAACCTGGCCATCCCGGACCTGTCCGCCGGGCCGCTGCACCCGTCCGCCGGGGCCGTGGTGTGGGTGGTGGACGGCTATGTGGTGGTCTTCGCCTGTCTGCTGGTGCCGGCCGGGGCGCTCGCGGACCGGCGCGGGCGCAAGGGCATGTTGCTGTGCGGGATGGGCGTGTTCGTCGTCGGCTCGGCGGTGTGCGCGGTGGCGCCGCACGTCGGGGTGCTGATCGCGGGCCGGATGCTCAGCGGGGTGGGGGCCGCCGCGGTGCTGCCGAACACCCTGGCGCTGCTGGTGGACGGGTTGCCGGACGGGCCGCGCCGCCGGGCGATCGCGGTCTGGGCGGCGATGACCGGGCTCGCCGCGGTGCTGGGCAACGTGGGCGGCGGTGCGGCGATCGAGTACGGGAGCTGGCGGGCGCTGTTCGTGTGCGTGGTGCCGGTCGCGTCGGCCGCGCTGGTGCTGGTGGCCGTGGTGGCGCCGGTGGCGGGGCGGCACCCGGGGCCGGTCGCGCCGTTGGCCGCCGCCCTGTTCACCGGCGGGTTCCTGGCCTTGCTGAACGGGATCGTCAGCGGGCCGCAGGACGGGTGGCTCAGCCCGTGGGTGCTCGGTTCCCTCGCGGCGGCCGGGCTGCTGCTGACGGCCTGGGCGCGGCGCGAACTGCGCTCCGCGCGGCCGCTGTTGGACCCGCGGATCTTCGCCCGGCCCGCGGTCCGGGCGGGGGCGGTCGGGATGGCGGTGCTGTTCCTGGGGATGTTCGGGCTGTTCTACCTCAACGGGCAGTACCTCCAGTACGCGAAGGGGTACGGGCCGTTCGGCGCCGGGGTGCGGCTGCTGCCGATGGCGGCGGCGCTGTTGGCGGGGCCGCGGTGCGGGCTGGTGCTGGAGCGGTGGTGCGGGCGGCGCGGCGCGGTGGCCGCCGGGATGCTCGTCCTGGCCGCCGGGCTCGCCACGGTGTCGGCCGCGGACGCCCGCACGCCGTACGCGCTGTACGCGGTCGGGGCCGGGCTGACCGCGCTGGGCTGCGGGACCGCGACGCCGCTGCTGTCGCACGCGATGATGTCGGCGCTGCCGCCGGAGGCCGCCGGGGTCGGCTCCGGACTCCAGAGCCTGACGCGGGAGTTGGGCAGCGCGCTGGGGATCGCGGTGACCGGGACGCTGACCGCCGCGGTGTTCGCCGCCCGGCTGCCGGCGCCGCTGGCCGGGCCCGGGGGGCCGACGACGGTCGCGGCGGCCGAGGCCGCGCTCGGCGACCTGCCGGGCGGCGGCGCCCAGCTGCGGACCGCGGTGGTCGCCGCCTTCACCGGGGGGCTGCACGTGGCGACGCTGGTGTTGGCGGCGGGGGTGGCGTTGGCGGCGGGCGCGATCTACCGGTGGATGCCGGAGGCGGAGCGGGTGGCGGCGGCGGAGGCGCACACGTAACTCACACGAGGTAATCGGTCGTGCGCGAGGCGTAAGGGGTGTGCGCCGGGGACAGATCGCAGGCGGTCTCCCGGAAGGGCCGGGAGCGAGAGGGAGGGGAAACCCCATGCGTCGTCGCAACGCCCTGATCGCCGCTGCCGCCGCCGCGCTCATGACGCTGGCCCCGCTGGCCGGTTCGGCCCAGGCCGCCAAGCCCGAGGGGGCGGCGACGCGGATGCAGGAGGGCCGCTATCTGATCGTCAGCGAGAACCCCGAGGTGGGGAAGTTGGCCTTCGCGCCGTTCACGGTGCCGGTCTTCCCGCCGGTCTTCTTCATCGTCGGCTCGCACGACAAGGACCTGAGGGAGCAGTGGACGGTGCGGCCGGTGGGGGACGGCGCGTTCAGCATCAACTCCACGACGCACCCAGGGGCGCACTGGTCGGTCCGCGGCGACTCGATCGTGGCCTCCGAAGGTGAGCGCGGCGCGTTCGCCGTCGAGCCGGCCGGCGAGGGCACGTACCGGATCCACGTGCCGCACGAGGACGCGGTGGCCACCTTGAACGAGGCCGGGCGCGAGCAGCTCCACCTGGAGCCGGCGAACGGGTCGGCCTCGCAGCGCTGGCGGTTCGTGCGCGTCGGCGAGTGAGACCCGGCGGGGCGCGTCCGGTCGGTCCGGGCGCGCCCCGTCCGCGTGCCTACCGCGGCTCGACCCGCTGGATCTTGGCCCGCTCGACCACCTTCGGGCCCACCTCGGCGGCGCGGGCGACCAGCGCGCGGGCGTCCCAGTCGGTCGGCCAGCCCTCCCACAGGCGCAGCCGGCCGGCGACCGCCACGGCGCGGATCTGGTCGCGGCCCGCCAGCCGGACGAGTTCCCAGCGCAGGTCGTAGGAGGGGGTGAGTTCGGGGACGGCCAGGTCCACCAGGAGGTAGTCGGCGGCCTTGCCGGCGGCGATCTGGCCCGTGACGCGGCCCAGCCCGAGGGCGTCGGCGCCGCCCGCCGTGCCGTGCTTCAGCCACAGGTCGCCGGCGCCGCACACCGAGTCGCCGGTGGCCAGCCCGTAGGTCAGGCGCTGGGCCGACTCCGCCGCGTCCACGAGCCGGAAGCCGTCGCCGCGGGTGCCGTCGGTGCCGGTGCCGAAGCGGATGCCCAGCGCGGCCCACATGGTGGCCTGCGCGACGGCGTTGCCCTTCCAGGCGCTGGCCACCGGGTTGTAGCTGATCGCGGCGCCGGAGTCGGCCACCTGCCGCATCTCCGTGGGGGTGAGCAGGGTGGCGTGCGCGCCCAGTGTGTGCGGGCCGAGGGCGCCGAGGTGGTGCAGGTAGTCCACCGGGCGGCGGCCGACGCTCTTCAACGAGCGCTCCACGGAGGCCAGGTGCTCGTTGACGTGGATCTGGAGCACCGCCCCGGCGTCGGCGCACAGGTCCGCGGTGTGTTTGATGACCGGGCCGGTGGCGTCCTCGGGGACGGCGATGGCCAGGGACGGGTGGACCAGCGGATGGCCGTGCCAGCGCGCGAGGTGGGCCGGGCCGCCGGTCCCGTCGGAGACGATCTTGCCGAGGACGCAGCGGATGCCGACCTCCTCGGTGGCCTTGGCCAGCGCCGCCACGTCGACCGGCGCCCGGGTCCCGGCGTCCGCGACGGTGGTGAAGCCGCCGCGCAGCGCCTCCAGGGCGGCCAGTTTCGCCGACAGGTAGGCGCTCTCCTCGTCCAGGGCGTGTTCCAGCGGCTCCCAGACGGTCTTGAAGATCTCCGACGGTTGGCCGAACGCCTGGGCCTTGCCGAAGCTCTGGGTGAGGTGGTGGTGCGCGTCGACGAAGCCGGG
>LIQL01000135.1:0-24262 GCA_001418405.1 Streptomyces diastatochromogenes
TTGTGCCCCGGGCCGGGCGGGAACGCGGCCCCGCCCGGCCCGGGAACGGCCGGGAAACGCCCGGCGGCGGCCACGATCAGCCGCGGCGGCGCGCCGCCTCCCACAGCACCACGCCGGCGGCGACACCGGCGTTCAGCGACTCCGCGCCGCCCGGCATCGGGATCCGCACCCGCACGTCGCAGGTCTCGCCGACGAGCCGCGACAGGCCCTTGCCCTCGCTGCCGACGACGATGACGACCGGACCGTCCAGCGCCTGGAGGTCCTGGAGCTCCACTTCGCCGTCCGCGGCCAGCCCGACCACCGTCATGCCGGCCTTCTGGTACGCCTCCAGGGCCCGGGTCAGGTTGGTGGCGCGGGCCACCGGCGTGCGGGCCGCGGTGCCCGCCGAGGTCTTCCAGGCACCGGCGGTCATCCCGGCCGCGCGGCGCTCCGGGACGACCACGCCGTGGCCGCCGAAGGCCGACACGGACCGGACCACGGCACCGAGGTTGCGCGGGTCGGTGACGCCGTCCAGCGCAACGATCAGCGGGTCCTCGCCGTCGTCGAAGGCGGCTGCGGCGAGGTCCTCGGGGTGCGCGTACTCGTACGGCGGGATCTGGGCGACCAGGCCCTGGTGGTTGAGGCCGTTGGTCATCCGGTCGAGCTCGGGCCGCGGGGCCTCCAGGAGGTTCAGCCCCAGCTCGTTGGCGAGTTGGAGCGCCTCGCGCACCCGCTCGTCGTTGTCGATGAACTGCTGCACGTACAGGGTGGTCGCCGGCACGCCCTCGCGCAGCGCCTCGACGACCGGGTTGCGGCCCACGACCAGCTCCGCGGTGCCCTTGGCGCCGCCGCGCCGCGGGGCCGGCCGGCGCCCGGCGGCGGCCTGCTTGGCCTTGGCGTTGGCGACGCGGTTCTTGACGTGCCCCTTGCGTGCGGAGGCCGGCGGGGTCGGCCCCTTGCCCTCGAGAGACCGGCGCCGCTTACCGCCACTGCCGACCTGAGCGCCCTTCTTGTTCGACGTGCGGCGGTTCCTGCGCTGGCTGTTGCCGGCCATGGGTCACCTGTTTCTTCACTGCTCTCGACGTCTCGCGACGTGGAGTGGGTACGTACGTATGGATTGAGTGTCGCCCGCGGTCACCGGGAAGGGCGAATCCGGCTGGTGGCCGGGGGTGCGGCCGGTCCCCGGGACGGCCCCGGGGACGGGCTCAGGTCAGCGACCAGCGCGGGCCCGAAGGGGTGTCCTCGATGGTCAGGCCGGACTGCTGGAGCTGGTCGCGGATGGCATCGGCGGTCGCGTAGTCCTTGCGGGCCCGGGCGCCCTGCCGCTGCTCCAGGACCAGCCGGACGAGGGAGTCCACGACCCCGTGCAGGTCCTCGCCGCGGTCCGCGCCGCCGCCCGTCCACCGCTCGTCGAGCGGGTCCAGGCCGAGCACGCCGAGCATTGCCCGCACCTCGGCGAGCCGGGCGACCGCGGCGTCCTTGTCGTCCGCGGTCAGCGCCGAATTGCCCTGCCGGACGGTGGTGTGCACGATCGCCAGCGCCTGCGGGACGCCCAGGTCGTCGTCCATCGCCTCGGCGAACGCCAGCGGCACCTCGGCCGCCGGCTCGACGGTCCCGGCCTTCTCCACGACGCGCTGGACGAAGCCCTCGATCCGCGCGAACGACGACTCGGCCTCGCGCAGCGCCTCCTCGCTGTACTCGATCATCGAGCGGTAGTGCGGGGTGCCGAGGTAGTAGCGCAGCACGATCGGCCGCCAGCGCTTGACCATCTCCGAGACCAGCACGGAGTTGCCCAGCGACTTGGACATCTTCTCGCCGCTCATGGTCACCCAGGCGTTGTGCGACCAGTACCGGGCGAAGTCGTCGCCGTACGCCTTGGCCTGCGCGATCTCGTTCTCGTGGTGCGGGAAGACCAGGTCGACGCCGCCGCCGTGGACGTCGAAGGCGGAGCCCAGGTACTTGTGGGCCATCGCCGAGCACTCCAGGTGCCAGCCCGGCCGGCCGCGGCCCCAGGGGGTCTCCCAGCTGGGCTCGCCCTCCTTGGCCGCCTTCCACATGGCGAAGTCGCGCGAGTCGCGCTTGCCGGTCTCGCCCTCGCCGGACGGCTGGCGGAGGTTGTCCAACTCCTGGTTGGAGAGCTGGAGGTACTCCGGGAAGGAGCGCACGTCGAAGTAGACGTTGCCGTCGGCGGCGTAGGCGTGGCCGCGCTCGATCAGGCCCCGCATCATCTCGATCATCTCGGGGATGTGGCCGGTGGCCCGCGGCTCGTAGGTGGGGCGCAGGCAGCCGAGGGCGTCGTAGGCCGCGTTGAAGGCGACCTCGTTCTCGTAGCCGATCGCCCACCAGGGGCGGCCCTGCTCGGCCGACTTCTGGATGATCTTGTCGTCGATGTCCGTGACGTTGCGGACGAACGTCACGTCGTAGCCGCGGTGGGCGAACCAGCGGCGCATGATGTCGAAGTTGAGTCCCGACCGGATGTGTCCGATGTGCGGGGCAGCCTGCACGGTCGCACCACAGAGGTAGATCGAGACACAGCCCGGCCGGAGCGGGGTGAAGTCGCGAGTCTGCCGGGCGCTGGTGTCGTACAGGCGAATCGTCACGGGACAAGGGTAGTCGGAACGCGGGAGTGCCCCGTGCTCCCTTGAGCACGGGGACACGGATGGTTCACCGCCGACCCGTCGACCGGTGGTTCCGTCCCGGTTTGCCCGGGCGGAGGTGCCCCGCCGCCGGGGCGGCGCTCAGACGCCGCCGACCACCTTCCGCGGGGTGATCCGGACCACGACGCGCTGGTTGTCGTCCACCGCGGTCGGGTTGAACTCGGCGTACGGCTTGCCGGTGTACTTCAGCGACAGCTCGTCGATCAGCTCCTGCCCGCCCTCGGTGGTGAGGCTGGCCTCGCCACGGATCTCGGCGTAGGTGTACGGGGCGTCGAACGGCTGGAGGACGACCGACACCCGCGGGTCGCGGCGGAGGTTCAGCTCCTTGCGGCGGCCGACGGTCGTCGAGATCAGCAGGTCGTTGCCGTCGCGCTTCACCCACACCGGGGAGAGCTGGGGGCTGCCGTCCGGCTGGACCGTCCCCACCGTCACGAAGACCGGCGAGTCGAGCAGCTCCTTGAGCTGGTCGGAGAGCGTTGCAGTCACGGAGGATCCTTCCTAAGGGCCGAACCGACGGCTTCCGATGGACACCACTACCCCGGATTCTCGCCCAACGCCCCTTGCGGCGCCGGGTATTCCTCCGGGGCGCGACTCCGATCGGCGCAACGCCGCAGTCCGTCCCGCGGATCAGCCCGCGGATCGGCTCAGCCGGTGCGCACCACCAGGGCGGTGGCGATCGCGGCCAGCCCCTCGGCGCGGCCGGTCAGCCCCAGTCCGTCGGTGGTGGTGCCGGAGATCGAGACCGGCGCCCCGACCGCCGCCGACAGCGCCCGCTGGGCCTCGTCCCGGCGCTTGCCGATCTTCGGCCGGACGCCGATGACCTGCACCGCGACGTTGCCGACGGCGAAGCCCTCGGCCCGGACGATCCGCGCCGCCTCGGCCAGCAGGGTCACACCGGAGGCACCGGACCACTCGGGGCGGGAGGTGCCGAAGTGCGCGCCGAGGTCGCCGATGCCGGCCGCGGAGAACAGCGCGTCGCAGGCGGCGTGCGCCGCCACGTCGCCGTCGCTGTGCCCGGCGAGGCCGTACCCGTCGCTCTCGGCGGCGTCCCAGAGCAGCCCGGCGCACCACAGCGGGCGGCCCTGCTCGAAGGCGTGCACGTCGGTCCCGACCCCGACGAGGGGCAGGCCGGACGGCGCGGGAACCTGCGCGGACGGATCAGACGTAGCCATCGGTGGCCCTCCTCCGGGCGAGTACGGCCTCGGCCAGGACGAGGTCCAGCGGCCGGGTCACCTTGAACGCTTCCTCGTGGCCGGGGACGAGCACCACGCCCTGGCCGAGCCGCTCCACCAGCCCGGCGTCGTCGGTGGCGCCCTCGCCCTCCACGACGACCTCGTGCGCCTTGCGCAGCGTCGGCAGGTCGAAGCCCTGCGGGGTCTGCACGGCGCGCAGCAGGGCCCGCTCCGGGGTGCCGACCACCGGCTCCGGGGTGCCCTGGGGACGCGGCTCGACCTGCTTGACGGTGTCGGCCAGCGGCAGCGCGGGGACCACGGCCGGGGCGCCGCCGCGGACCGCCGCGATCACCGCGTCCACGGTCTCCACCGGCACCAGCGGCCGGGCCGCGTCGTGGACCAGCACCACGTCGATGCCGTCGGGCAGGGCGGCCAGCCCGAGCCGGACGGACTCCTGGCGGGTGGCGCCGCCGGGGACCACGGTCAGCTCGGTGCGGTCGGCGAGCGGATGGGCGTCCAGCAGGCGCCGGACCTCGTCGGGGCCGTCCGGCGGGGCGACGACGACGATGTGCGTGACGGCCCGGGACGCGGCCATCGCGCGGACCGCGTGCACCAGCATCGGGGTGCCGCCCAGGGTGCGCAGCGCCTTGGGGGTGCCGGGACCGAGCCGGACGCCGCGGCCGGCGGCAGGGATGACCGCGGCGGTGCGGACCGGGCGGGAAGGATCTGACATCGATGGCTCCGGAGTCCGGGCGAACCCGGAATTGGGGCAGACAGGTTTGTTTCCTCGGGCGAGGTGGGTATGGCCTGGGAGTGCCGGGCGTTATGCCTTGACCGGAACCCTTCCGTGACAGCGGTCGGGGCAGCAGCCCGAGCCCGGCACGCCACCACGAGGGCCCGGCGGGCTTCACCGAGGAAGCCGCCGCCGGCCCCACGTTCGACCTTCCCGTGCACCACCCGCAGATATGCCGCAGCGCCCGGCAACAGACCCTCCGCTCAGGGGGGCGTCACTCGGGCACCGCGGCATTGCTACGTCGCTGCTGTGTCGTCACCTCACGCCGGCACAGTCAGCCGTGCGTCGTCAGGACGCGAGGACCTCGTCGAGCAGGGCCTCGGCCTTGTCTTCGTTGGTGTTCTCCGCGAGGGCCAGCTCGCTCACCAGGATCTGGCGGGCCTTGGCGAGCATCCTCTTCTCACCGGCGGAGAGTCCGCGCTCACGCTCACGCCGCCACAGGTCACGCACGACCTCGGCGACCTTGATCACGTCGCCCGAGGCGAGCTTCTCAAGATTTGCCTTGTAACGACGGGACCAGTTCGTCGGCTCTTCGGCATACGGTGCACGCAGCACCTCGAAGACCCGGTCCAGCCCGTCCTGACCGACCACATCGCGTACGCCGACGAACTCCGCGTTGTCCGCTGGCACACGAACAGTCAAGTCGCCCTGGGCGACCTTCAGCACCAAGTAGGTCTTGTCCACGCCTTTGATCTGGCGAGTTTCGATGGCCTCGATCAGCGCGGCCCCGTGATGGGGATAGACCACGGTGTCGCCAACCTTGAACGTCATGTGACAGGTACCCCTTCCGTGGCTATCCATGCTAACACGGGAACGGGCCGTTCTGAATGGCGTTTTCGCAGGTCAGGGCATATCTCGGGGCTTGACAACAGCGACCGGAACGTGCTGCGAAGGGGCTCGGGGCGGAGGTATTCGCAGGTCGGAGGGGCTTCCCGGGCACACGGAAAGCCACCCACGGCGCACCGGAATCACAATGATCAATGGGCCGAACGTCCCGATTTGCACCGATCCGCACGAGCGAGTTCCGCTACTCCGTTCGGACGCTTGCCCACGGCCCGGGCCGGAATCCCAGAATTGATCAACGGTCCCGCACCGCCCCGTGTGATCAATTCCGGCGGCATGTGCATTCCTTGTGAATACCGCTTTTCGCCGGGGGAAACACCACGGCCACCACTCGAACAGCCGGCTGTGGAATATGCCAACCAGTTCTCCGGAGATCACCGCCGAGATCGGACTGAGATCGGACCCAGATCGGGTTCCGGAAATCCCCGCCGGAGGTGCGCGGACCCTTCGTCCGGTCGCCCCGGCCGCGGGTGGACCGGGGCGACCGGGAGGCGCGTGATCGCCTAGGGGGCGGGTCGGGTGCGGCGCCGCGAGGACGGCTCGGTAACCTAGCGGCGCTGACCCACCCTTAGGGCGGCTTTACGTGCCCGTCGTCATGACGTGTGCGCAACGCCGTCCCAGCCGTCCATCCGCGACCGGGCACGAACGTTCGGCCGCCGTAGCTCGTCAAGGAGATGCCGCCGCCGTGAGCCGCAGCCTTCGACGCGGCGTCCTCGCCGCCACCGTCCTCTCGCTCTCCGTCGCCACCCTTTCCGCGTGCGCCGCCGGGAACGACGCCCAGACGCTGGAGGTCAAGCCGGACAACGCCGAGACCAGCGTCGGCGACATCAAGATCCAGAACGTCAACGTCGTCACCCAGCCGGAGGCGAACGCCAAGGGCCCGGCCGCGATCACCGCCACGGTGTTCAACACCGGCACCAAGGACCAGCAGCTGACCGGCATCGCGGTCGACGGCACCGGCCAGTCGGCCAAGCTGTCGCCCGTCAAGATCGACGTGCCGGCCGGCGGTTCCGCGGTCATCGGCGGCAAGGGCAACGCCAGCGCCATCCTGGAGAGCGGCCGGGAGGCCGTCCAGGACGGCAACGCCCAGCCGCTGACGTTCACCTTCAGCGCCGCCGGCAAGGTCAAGATCAACGCCTATGTCGTGCCCGCGAAGAACGTCTTCGAGAGCTACGGCCCGTCGGTGACGCCGCAGCCGTCCACCTCCGCGAGCGGCAAGCCCTCCGAGTCGGGCAGCCCCAGCGCCCCGGCCACCCCGAGCGGCTCCGGCAAGCCCTCGGAGTCGGCGCACGCCGGCCACTGAGGCCCGCTTCGCCCGCACCACGTGAAGGGGCGCTCCTCCCGGCCGGGAGGAGCGCCCCTTCACGCATGGCCGGCGCCGGCGGCGGCCTACGGCTCGAACTTGTAGCCCAGGCCGCGGACCGTCACGAGGTAGCGCGGGGCCCCCGGGTCGGGCTCGATCTTGGCGCGCAGCCGCTTCACGTGGACGTCGAGCGTCTTGGTGTCGCCCACGTAGTCGGCGCCCCAGACGCGGTCGATCAGCTGCATCCGGGTCAGCACCCGGCCGGCGTTGCGCAGCAGCATCTCCAGGAGGTCGAACTCCTTGAGCGGCAGGTCGACCTTGCCGCCGGAGACCGTGACGACGTGGCGGTCCACGTCCATCCGGACCGGGCCGGCCTCCAGGGCCTGCGGGGCGACCTCCTCCGGCTCGCCGCGGCGGCGCAGCACCGCGCGGATCCGGGCGACCAGTTCGCGGGACGAGAACGGCTTGGTGACGTAGTCGTCGGCCCCTATTTCGAGACCCACGACCTTGTCGATCTCGCTGTCCTTGGCGGTCACCATGATGACCGGGACGTTGGAGCGGCCGCGCAGCTGGCGGCAGACCTCGGTGCCGGGCAGTCCCGGCAGCATCAGGTCCAGCAGGACGAGGTCGGCGCCGTTGCGCTCGAACTCGTCCAGGCCGTCGGGGCCGGTGGCCGCCACGGCGACCTCGAAGCCCTCCTTGCGGAGCATGTACGACAGTGCGTCGCTGAACGATTCCTCGTCCTCGACGACGAGCACTCGGGTCACGGAAGGACCTCCGGGGCTGGGTGAGCTGGGAGCGGATCGTTGAAGGTCTCGTACGGACGGTCCTCGTCGTCGAGGCCCTCCGCGGTGAGGTCCGAGGGCCGTTCGCGGTCGCGGACGGTCCCGGCTTCCGGGAGACGCAGGGTGAAGGTGGAGCCCTGTCCCTCAGCGCTCCACACCGTGACCTCCCCGCCGTGCGAGGCGGCCACGTGCTTGACGATGGCGAGGCCGAGGCCGGTCCCGCCGGTGGCGCGCGAGCGCGCCGGGTCGACGCGGTAGAACCGCTCGAAGATGCGGTCGCGGTCCTTCTCGGATATCCCGATGCCCTGGTCGGTCACCGCGATCTCGATCAGGTCGCCGCCGGGTACGGAGACCCGGCGGCCCGCGATCCCGACGCGGGTGCGCGCCGGGGAGTAGTTGACGGCGTTCTCGACGAGGTTGCCCAGGGCGGCGGCGAGCTGGCCGCGGTTGCCCCAGACGTGCAGGTCGGCGGTGCCGCCGGCGGCGATGGTGATCTGCTTGGTGCCGGCCTGCTGGCGGCAGCGGTCGACCGCCTCGGCGACCAGTTCGTCGACCAGGACGGGCTCGGAGTCCTCCAGCGGGTCGTCGTTCTGCACCCGGGAGAGGTCGATGAGCTCCTGGACGAGGTTGGTCAGGCGGGTGGCCTCGTTCTGCATCCGGCCGGCGAAGCGGGTGACCGCCTCGGGGTCGTCGCTGGCGTCCATCACGGCCTCGGAGAGGAGCGAGAGGGCGCCGACGGGCGTCTTGAGCTCGTGGCTGACGTTGGCCACGAAGTCCCGGCGGACCGCCTCGATGCGGCGGGCCTCCGTGAGGTCCTCGACCAGCAGCAGGACCAGCCGGGAGCCGAGCGGGGCGACCCGGGCGGAGACCGCCAGGGCGTCCCCGCGGCCGGTGCCGCGGCGCGGCAGGTCCAGCTCGACCTGGCGTATCTCGCCGTCGCGGCGGGTGTCGCGGGCCATCTGGAGCATCGGCTCGACGGCGAGCCGACCGCCCCGGACCAGTCCGAGGGCGTACGCCGCGGAGCTGGCCTTGACCACCGTGTCCGCCTCGTCGAGGACGACGGCGGAGGAACGCAGGACCGACAGGACGGTGTCGACACCGGGTGGCAGGACCGCCTCGGTGTGCAGGGAGGTGCGGGTGGGCTTGGCCTGGTCCCGCTCGCTCCAGCGGAACGCCAGCATGGCGAAGACGCCGGTGCAGAGCCCGGCGATCGCTGCCATTGCGGCGACGGCCGCGTCCACGTTCATGAATCCAGAGTATGTGCCGGTTCGGACACTCCCCCAGCGGTCGGAGCTGCTGCTCGGACACCCTTCGCCCAGAGTTCACCGAGGCGTCAGTGGCGATTCACTCTCCGCGCCGGCGGGGCCGGGTCGGCGCCGCCCCGGCCGCCTCCGGGCTTCCCGGCGTTTCCCAGAGTTCACCTTCAGGTCGGTGGCGGTTCACCCCCGATGGCCCCGCAGGTCGTGATCCGGCCGCACATTGAGGGTGCGGGGGCCCACCGGCGGCCGGTCGTGGGAGCGTAGGCGCAACGGCCACCTCCCACTCATCACCACGCACCATCCCCCACACTCCCCGGATCACTCCGGGCGCAACCGGAATCCCTCGAAGCGAGAGAAGGTCACTGATGCGGGACGCGTACCACGAGGAGCTGGATTCGATCGGCGAGGGCCTGGTCGAGATGGCCCGGCTCGTCGGCTCCGCGATCGGGCGCGCCACCACGGCGATACTCGACGCGGACCTGAAGCTGGCCGAGAACGTCATCGCCGCCGACGAGAAGGTCGACGACCTCCAGCGCGACCTGGAGGCGCGGGCCATCGCCCTGTTGGCCCGCCAGCAGCCGGTCGCCACCGACCTGCGGATCGTCGTCACCTCCCTGCGGATGAGCGCCGACCTGGAGCGCTCCGGCGACCTGGCCCAGCACGTGGCCAAGCTGGCCCGGCTGCGCTTCCCGGAGCGGGCGGTGCCGCGCGACCTGCACGCCACCATCTTGGAGATGGGGCAGCTGGCGCAGCGTCTGATGGCCAAGGCCGGCGAGGTCATCATCACCAAGGACGTCGACCTCGCGCTCCAGTTGGAGCAGGACGACGACGCGATGGACATGCTCCACCGCACCCTGTTCCAGCACCTGATGGACGACCGGTGGAAGCACGGCATCGAGACGGCCGTGGACGTGACCCTGCTGGGCCGTTACTACGAGCGCTTCGCTGACCACGCGGTCTCCGTGGCCAAGCGCGTCGTCTACCTCGTGACCGGCGAGCACCCGGACGAGATCGCGCCGCAGACGGCGGTGGAGGGCGCGTAGCGTGCGCCCACGCGCCGTTGACGCGCCTGTGCACCCGGGTTTGCAATAAGCACCAGGTGACCCCTAGGAGGCGAATACATGGCACTCACGGCGGACTCCCAGAACCCCGCGTCCCAGGATGAGCCGACGGCCGTCGACCGGCCGCGGCTCCCGCTCCTCGGCGCGTGCGGCTGTGGCTCCGGCTGCGGCTGCGGCTGCCAGTCCGGCGGCCCGTGCCAGTGCGGCGGCAACTGCTGACCAGCGGCTCGCGCCACGGCACGGCAACGGCACGGCAAAGCCCCCCACCCGCGGCACCACCGCGGGTGGGGGGCTTCTGCGCGGGGAATTACTTCTTCTTGCCCTGATTCTTCACGGCCTCGATGGCGGCCTTGGCGGCCTCCGGGTCGAGGTAGGTGCCGCCGGGGGTGAGGGGGCGGAAGTCGGCGTCGAGCTCGTAGGAGAGCGGGATGCCGGTGGGGATGTTCAGGCCGGCGATGTCGGCGTCCGAGATCTGGTCGAGGTGCTTGACCAGGGCGCGGAGGCTGTTGCCGTGGGCGGCGACCAGCACCGTGCGGCCGGCGAGCAGGTCCGGGACGATGCCGTCGTACCAGTACGGCAGCATGCGGGTGACGACGTCCTTGAGGCACTCCGTCTGCGGGCGGAGCTCCGGCGGGATCGACGCGTAGCGCGGGTCGCCGGACTGGGAGAACTCGGCGCCGTCCGCCAGCGGGGGCGGCGGGGTGTCGTACGAGCGGCGCCAGAGCATGAACTGCTCCTCGCCGAACTCGGCCAGGGTCTGCGCCTTGTCCTTGCCCTGGAGCGCACCGTAGTGGCGCTCGTTCAGCCGCCAGCTGCGGTGGACGGGGATCCAGTGCCGGTCGGCGGACTCCAGGGCGAGCTGCGCGGTGCGGATGGCGCGCTTCTGGAGGGAGGTGTGGACGACGTCGGGGAGCAGGCCGGCCTCCTGGAGCAGCTCTCCGCCGCGGACCGCCTCCTTCTCGCCCTTCTCGTTGAGGTTGACGTCCACCCAGCCGGTGAACAGGTTCTTCGCGTTCCACTCGCTCTCGCCGTGGCGGAGCAGGATCAGCTTGTACGGTGCGGTGGCCATGCCGTCGAGCGTAATCGACGCCGGGGAGTGGGCCGGCGCGCGGCCGTCACCTGCACGGACGCGGGGACGGGGTGGGTGGCGACGTTTGACGCTTCCGGTCAATCGAGTGGTTGGCCGGCCGTCCGGTTCGTAGTGTGCGCATGACGCTTGTGCCACTTACCGCGTCGTCCGGTCACCACACCGTCCCGTTCACCGCGGCGAGCTGCCCTTCGGTGACGGGCGACCGTCAGGGGGAATGTCATGCCTGCGTCCAGTGTCGAATCCTCGCCCCGGGGCCTGGCCCGGGTCCGGCGGGCCGCCGTGGCGAGCGTGTCCGGTCTGCCCCGGCAGTTCTGGTGGCTGTGGACCAGCACGCTGGTCAACCGGCTGGGCTCCTTCGTCGCCACCTTCCTGGCCCTCTACCTCACCGTCGAGCGCGGCTACTCGGCCTCGTACGCGGGGCTGGTCGGCGCCCTGTACGGGCTGGGCGGGGTGATCTCGTCGGTGGGCGCGGGGGTGCTCACCGACCGGCTCGGGCGGCGGCCGACGATGCTCGTCGCGCAAGTGGCCACGGCGGCTTCGGTGGCGCTGCTGGGGTTCATGACCGATCCGGTGGCGATCGCCGTGGTGGCCGGCCTGGTCGGCATGGCGACCAACGCCTCGCGGCCCGCGGTGCAGGCGATGATGGCGGACATCGTCGCGCCCGAGGACCGGGTCCGCGCCTTCTCCCTGAACTACTGGGCGATCAACCTCGGCTTCGCGGTGTCCTCCAGCGCCGCCGGCCTGATCGCCGAACACGGCTATCTGGCGCTCTTCTTGGGCGAGGCCGGGCTCGTGCTGGCCTGTGCCCTGGTGGTCTTCTTCAAGCTGCCGGAGTCCCGTCCGCAGGCGGCCGGGGCCGCGGGCGGGACGGCGGACGCGGCCGGCGCCCCGCGGGTCTCGATGCTGACCGTGCTGCGCGACGGCCGGTTCATGACCGTCGTCGGACTGAACCTCCTGCTGGCGCTGCTCTTCCAACAGGCCTACGTCTCACTGCCGGTGTCGATGGGTCAGGACGGCTTCTCCAGCGTCGACTTCGGGATGGTGATCGCGGTGAACGGGGTGCTGATCGTGCTGTTGCAGATCCCGGTCACCCGCTTCATCGAGCACCGCAGCCCGGCGGCGCTGCTGATCGGTTCGGCTCTGCTGGCCGGCTACGGCTTCGGGTTGACGGCGCTGGCCGGCTCGGTGGCCCTGTACGCGGTCGCGGTCACCGTGTGGACCCTCGGCGAGATCGTCAACTCGCCGACGCAGATGGGGTTGGTGGTCCGGCTGTCCCCGCTGCACGGCCGCGGCCGCTACCAGGGCATGTACGCGCTGTCCTGGTCCGTGGCCTCGCTGGCCGCCCCGCTGCTGGGCGGCACGGTCATCGACCACTACGGCGCCGATGCGCTCTGGGCCGGCTGCGCGGCCGTCGGCACGGTGGCCGCGGTGGGGTACGGGCTGCTGCTGCGGAATCTGCCGGAGCGGACGGCCGTGGTCGACGGTGCCGGGCCGAAGGCCGGGGCCGTCCCCGCGCCGGCCCCGGCGCAGGCCGGTGCGCTCCCCGTCGCCGACGAGCGGGCCGACGGCGGGCGGGCCGCCTCCGTGCCGTCGAACTCCTAGCCCCGCGCGACGCGTCCGCCGGCGCGCCGCGCCGGACGCCGTCGGCCGGTGGGTGGCCGGCCCCGGGTCCGTGTGCGCCGCGGGCCGGGCGTCAGGCGTCCGCGTCGCCGCGCGTCAGCCGTTCGAAGGCCGCGAGGTTGCGGGTGGACTCGCCGCGCGACACCCGCCAGGCGTACTCCTTGCGGATCGCCGAGGCGAAGCCCATCTCCAGGAGGGTGTTGAAGCTGCCGTCGGCGTTCTCCAGGACGGTGCCCAGGAGCCGGTCCAGTTCGTCGGGGGTGACGGCGGCCAGCGGGAACTTGCCGACGAGGTAGACGTCGCCGAGCGCGTCGAGCGCGTAACTGACGCCGTAGAGGCGGGTGTTGCGCTCCAGCAGCCAACGGTGGACGGCCTCGTGGTTCTCGTCCGGCCGGCGGACGACGAAGGCGTTGAGGGAGAGCGAGTGCCGGCCGACGACCAGCGAGCAGGTGGTGGCGAGCTTGCGGGTGCCGGGCAGCTTGACGACGTACGTGCCGGCGGCCGGCGACTCCCATTCCAGGCCCGCGTCCGCCAGGGTGCGCTCGATCACCGCACCGGCGTCCGTCGCCTGCCGCTCGCCCGCGGGGGGCCGCCGTTCCTCACCCATGCAGTGATCGTAGGTGACGGCGGCGCTCCTGCATCGCGGCGGTGTAGACGTCGGCGGTCGCGGTGGCGGCGGTGTCCCAGCCGAAGGACTGGGCGTGCCGGGCCGCGGCGGCTCCCATCCGGGTGGCCAGCGACGGGTCGTCGAGGAAGCGGCGCAGCGCCCGGGCGTAGTCGGCCGGGTCGTGGCCGGCGACCAGAAAGCCGCTGACGCCGTCCCGCACCGCCACCGGCAGCCCGCCGACCGAGGCCGCGACGACCGGGGTGCCGCACGCCTGCGCCTCGATCGCCACCAGCCCGAACGACTCGCTGTACGACGGCATGACCAGCACGGACGCGGCGCGGTACCAGTCGGCGAGCTGCTCCTGGCCGACCGGCGGGCGGAACCGCACCAGATCGGCGATGCCCAGCCGGGCCGCCAGCTTCTGCAGGCCCTCGGGCTTGGCCAGGCCACTGCCGCTGGGCCCGCCGACCACCGGGACCACCAGCCGGGAGCGCAGCGCGGGGTCCGCGTCGACCAGCGCGGCGGTGGCGCGCAGCAGGATGTCGGGGGCCTTCAGCGGCTGTATGCGGCCGGCGAAGAGCGGGATGACCGCGTCCTGCGGCAGCCCGAGGCGGTCCCGGGCGGCGGCCCGGCTGGCCGCGACGTCGTCGGCGCCGTGCTCCGCCAGCGGCCGGAAGCGGTCGAGGTTGACGCCGGGGTGGACCACCGCGACCTTGCCGGGATCGGCGTCGTAGTGCCGGACCAGCTCGTCGGCCTCCTCGGCGGTGTTGGCGATCAGCCGGTCGGCGGCCTCGACGATCTGGGTCTCGCCGATCACCCGGGCGGCCGGCTCGGGGGTGTCGCCGACGGCCAGCGCGGCGTTCTTCACCTTCGCCATGGTGTGCATGGCGTGCACCAGCGGGACCCGCCAGCGGTCCGCGGCCAGCCAGCCGACGTGGCCGGAGAGCCAGTAGTGGGAGTGGACCAGGTCGTAGTAGCCGGGGCGGTGGCCCGCCCACGCCTGCATCACGCCGTGCGTGAAGGCGCACAGCTGGGCCGGCAGCTCCTCCTTGGCGAGACCCTCGTACGGGCCCGCGGCGACGTGCCGCACCAGCACGCCGGGGGCCAGCTCGACGGCGGGCGGCAGGGCCGCGGTGGTGGCCCGGGTGAAGATCTCCACCTCGATGCCGAGCGAGGCGAGCTTGCGGGCCAGCTCGACGATGTAGACGTTCATCCCGCCGGCGTCGCCGGTGCCGGGCTGGTGCAGCGGGGAGGTGTGCACGCTGAGCATCGCCACGCGGCGGGGGCGGCGGGCGCCGGGCAGGCGCAGCCGTGACGGGCCCGCGAACTGCCTGGACGGTGCGGGGGGACCCCCCTGCCGGCTGCGGAGCCTGGACACGTATTGGCTCACTGCGAGCTACCTCCTAGGCGGGGCGGGTGACGCGCCTCCGCCCCCCTCCAACAACGCCGGACCGCCATCCATTTCCGTCCGGGCGGCCGTCTTCGGTTTTTCTTCGGGGTTTTTTCGGTTTCGCTTCGGGTTTCTTCGCGTTTGCTTCGGTCTTCTGCGTCGTTGCCGTCGCACTTTGCCAAAACATGACCGCTTTCCGCGGGGTGGCCCGGGTCGGGGCAGCCGGCCGGCCCTGCCCCGGGACCCCATACCCTCGATGCATGGCCCGCCGCTCCCCCGTTTCCGCCTCCCGCACCGCCGCCGTGCCGGCCCCCGCGCCGTCCCGCCCGGTCGGAAACGCCACCCGCGGCACCACCAACCCCAACCGGCTGCGCCGCATGGACCGCTGGATCGCCGCCGAGCACGGTGCGCCTCTGCGCCGCGCCGCCGACCCGGTCGCGGTCGACCTGGGCTACGGCGCCGCGCCGTGGACCGCGCTGGAGCTGCTCGGGCGGCTGCGCACGGTGCGGCCCGACGCCCGGGTCGTCGGCGTCGAGATCGATCCGGCCCGGGTCACCGCCGCCCTGCCGTACGTCCGCGCCGGGCTGGACTTCCTCCACGGCGGCTTCGAGGTGCCGCTGCCCGGTCGGCCCGGCCGCGCCCCGGTCCTCATCCGGGCCGCGAACGTGCTGCGCCAGTACGACGAGGACGAGGTCGCCGCCGTCTGGGCACGGCTGTGCGCGCGGCTGGCACCCGACGGGCTGCTGGTCGAGGGCACCTGTGACGAGATCGGGCGGCGCCACGTCTGGGTCGCGCTCGGCCCCGAGGGCCCCCGCACGGTCACCTTCGCGACCCGTCTCGGCTCCCTCGACACCCCCTCCGACCTGGCCGAACGGCTTCCCAAGGCGTTGATCCACCGCAATGTGCCGGGCGAACCGGTGCATGCCTTCCTGCGCGACTTCGACCGGGCCTGGGCGAGTGCCGCGCCGCTCGGCGCGCTGGGTGCCAAGCAGCGGTGGCGGGCCGCGGTGGCCGCCCTGGCGGCGGACTGGCCGCTGGCCGGGGACCCGCGCCGCCGGCGTCAGGGCGAGGTCACGGTGCGGTGGGAGGCGCTGGCGCCGCGCGGCGGCTGACCGCTGCGCACCGCCGGCGGGCGCACCGCGCGCTCCCGGCAGCCGGCGGCCGGCCCCTAGGAGACGCTGCCCGCCGGAACCGCCGCGCCGGCCGCCAGCCGGCGCAGCCCGGCCTCGGAGGGCGAGCCGGGGGACGCGGTGTACGTCACCAGCACCTGGTCCGGGTCCGCGCCCAGCCGGAAGCTCTCGAAGGTGACGGTCAGCTCACCGACCTCCGGATGCCGCACCCGCTTGGTGCCGCGCAGGCACTCGCGGACGCCCTGCGCCGCCCACATCCGGCGGAACTCCGGGCTGCCGGCGAGGAGTTCGTTCACCACCTCGCAGATCCGCGGGTCGTCCGGGTGCCGCCCGCTGTCGGCGCGGAGGTTGCCGACGATCTCCTCGGCCTTCTCCTCCCAGTCCGGGTAGACCTCCCGGGCCGCCGGTTCGAGGAAGACCAGCAGGGCGGTGTTGCGCCGCGCGGGGTCCAGCGTTTCGAGGTCGAGGGCGAGCCGGCCGCCGGCGTCGTTCCACGCCAGGACGTCCAGGCCGCGGCCCAGCACCACGGCGGCCACCGAGGGGTCCATGGCGGTCAGCAGCTGGCGGATCTCCGGCCGCACGGTCTGGGCCGGTCCCGGCACGCAGCACGCCGGGCCCTCGGCGGGCCGCCGGCGCGGCACCGCGACGTTCCGCAGGTACGTCACCTCGCCGTCCGACAGGCGCAGGGCCCGCGCGATGGCGTCCAGGACGGAGTCGGAGACGGCGGGCGCCCGGCCCTGCTCGACGCGGGTGTAGTAGTCCACGCTGATCCCGGCGAGCTGGGCGACCTCCTCGCGCCGCAGGCCGCGCACCCGGCGCCGGCCGAACCCGTCGGGCAGGCCGACCTCACGCGGGTCGAGCGCGGCACGGCGCGCCTTGAGGAAGGCACTGATCTCGATTTCCCCGTGCAGCATCACTCCAGTATGCGCCGGTCGGCGCGGTGGGTGACGCGGCGGCGGTCAGCCCGCCCCGCCGGGCACCGGGCCGGGCGGGGGCACCGCGCCCAGCAGGGCCGGCACCAGGTCCTTGTCGTGGTCCTGGGTGAGGAGGTCGCGGGCGGTGTCCGGCGGCACCCACAGCAGCCGGTCCACCTCCCGGTTGGGCAGGAACCCGCCGCCGGTGGCCTCGGCGGCCCAGTAGCGGACCTCCTTGGGGCGGCCGCCGACCCGGTAGTGGACGGTCGGCAGCTCCGGCCCGGGCGCGCAGGTCATCCCGGTCTCCTCCAGCACCTCGCGCAGCGCGCCCCGCAGCGCGTCCTCCCGGGGCTTCAGCTTGCCCTTGGGGTGCGACCAGTCGTTCCACTTCGGCCGGTGCACCAGGGCCAGCTCGATCCCGCCGGTCGCCGCCCGGCGCCACAGCACGCAGCCCGCGGCCCGGATCGGCCCGGCCAACGGTGTCCGCGCGCCGGCCCCGCCACCGCCCTTGCCGCTCGTCGTCCTGCCCATCGCCCGCCTCCCCCGCTCAGCCGGTGCGCTCGGCGGTCGGGCCGGGCAGCCACGCCCGGCCGAAGGCGTACCGCGCGGCCTCGACCTCGTGGCGCTGGTCCGCGTGGAGCACGCCCAGCGCGTAGGCGGTGGCGGGCGCGATCCGCGGGGTGCGGGCCGCCGAGGCGGCCGCGGCGGCGGCCTCGGCGGCGTCCCGGTGGTGCTCCAGGGCCCGGCCGGAGGCGGTCAGCCGCGCCTCGATCGCCTCGGGGGCGATCACCTCCTGGGCGTAGTGGCTCAGCCGGACCAGCAGCCGCACCTGGTGCCAGGGCGCGTCCTGGTGCTGGCCCGCGGCGAGTCCGGCGGCGTTGTACGGGTGGCCGGCGCGGGCCAGCGGCAGGGCGGTGACCGCCTCGGCGAGCCGTCGGTGCGCCTGTTCGGCGAGCGGCGGCAGCACCTCCCCGGCGGACACCTCGCGGGCCCGGCGGGCCAGCGGCGCTTCGGAGGCGAGCACCGCGACGGCGTCCGCGACGGCGTGGAAGCGGGACGAGCCGAGCGCCTGGAGGGCCGCGGAGTGCGCCCGGGTGCGGGCCAGGGTGAGCTGCCGGTCGAGCAGCGCACCGGCCCGGGCGGCCCCGGCGGCGAGCGCGCCCTCCGCGTCCGGCTCGGTGGCGGCGGCCGGGACGGTGGCCGTGGCGACGCTGCCGGTCGCGGCCGGGCGGCCGTCCCGGGCACTGCGGGCGCCGCGTCCGCCCCGGCCGCCGCGCTCCGCCGGCCGCTCGATCCGCTCGACCCGTCCGGTGAGCCGCTGCAACGCCCCCATGAGCCGGTCGCGGCGCGCCGTGCACGCCTGCTCGCGGGCCAGGGTGCCGCTCAACCAGCCGAGTTCGGAGCGGAGTTGGTCGGCCCAGACCTCTTCGGTCAGCGGCCGGAAGGTGTGCAGGGTGGCGCTGATCCGGCGGGCGGCGCGCCGCAGTTGCCGGGCCGCCTCGTCGGCGACGGTCGCGTCCGGGCCGGCCTCCCGGTGGAGCCGCAGGCTGCGCAGGAACTCCGCGGCGTGCCAGTGCAGGTAGCCGGCCAGCACCTCCTCGGCGGTCCGCCCCATGGGCCCGGCTGCGGTGCCGTCCCCGGGCCCGCGGGGCACCCCGACGGCGGCGTGCGCCTCCCCCCGGTCGAACCCGTCGTCCGCCCCGTGGTGCAGCGTCTCCCCGTACGCCCCGTCGCCGTACGCCCCGTCCCCGTACACACCGTCCCCCGGCCCGTCCACTACTGCTGCTCCTGCTGCGCGGGCCCCCGGCGTCCGGCCGGGCTCGTATCCCATTCCGCTTCCGCTTCCGATTCCGCTTCCGGTGCCGGTACCGAGGAGACCGGGCCACGGCCCCCCGGCCGGCTGGTCATGTCGTTGGGCCACGCCGGCGCCTCCGGGCGTCGATGAGCATTTCCTGTACGTTCCGCAGCGGTGTGCCGTCCGCGTCCACCGCGTGCCGGGTCCAGTCGCCGTCCGGGCCCAGGTGCCAGGACGAGGTGGAGTCCGACGTCCCCGTTTCCAGCAGCCGGTTCAGGGCCGCCCGGTGGGCCGGGTCGGTGACCCGCACCAGCGCCTCGATCCGCCGGTCGAGGTTGCGGTGCATCATGTCGGCGCTGCCCAGCCACACCTCCGGTTCGCCGCCGTTGCCGAAGGCGAAGACCCGGGAGTGCTCCAGGAAGCGGCCGAGGATGCTGCGGACCCGGATGTGCTCGCTCAGCCCGGGGACGCCGGGGCGCAGCGCACAGATGCCGCGCACCCAGACGTCGACCGGGACCCCGGCCTGGGAGGCCCGGTAGAGCGCGTCGATGACCGCCTCGTCGACCATCGAGTTGACCTTGATGCGGACGTAGGCGGGGCGGCCCGCCCGGTGGTGCGCGGCCTCCTTGTTGATCCGCTGGATCAGCCCGTCGCGCAGCGAGGTGGGCGCCACCAGCAGTCGGCGGTAGGTCTCCCGCCGGGAGTAGCCGCTGAGCCGGTTGAAGAGGTCGGAGAGGTCGGCTCCCACCTGGGGGTCCGCGGTCAGCAGCCCCAGGTCCTCGTACAGCCTGGCCGTCTTGGGGTGGTAGTTGCCGGTCCCCACGTGGGAGTAGCGGCGCAGGGTCTCGCCCTCCTGGCGGACCACCAGGGACAGCTTGCAGTGCGTCTTGAGCCCCACCAGGCCGTAGACGACGTGACAGCCGGCCTCCTCCAGCTTGCGGGCCCATTTGATGTTCGCCTGCTCGTCGAAGCGCGCCTTGATCTCCACCAGGACCAGCACCTGCTTGCCGGACTCCGCGGCGTCTATCAGGGCGTCCACGATCGGCGAGTGGTCGGAGGTGCGGTAGAGGGTCTGCTTGATGGCGAGCACGTTCGGGTCGGCGGCGGCCTGCTCCAGGAACGCCTGCACGGAGGTGGAGAACGAGTCGTAGGGGTGGTGCAGCAGCACGTCGCGGGCGCGCAGCGCGGCGAAGACGTCGGGGGCGGACGCCGACTCCACCTCCGCCAGGTCACGGTGGGTGCCCGCCA
Source organism: Streptomyces diastatochromogenes (assembly GCA_001418405.1). Classification (GTDB taxonomy): domain Bacteria; phylum Actinomycetota; class Actinomycetes; order Streptomycetales; family Streptomycetaceae; genus Streptomyces; species Streptomyces albulus_C. The sequence continues at coordinate 19,647 of LIQL01000135.1, forward strand.
CGAACTTGGGGTACTTCAGCTCCGGCCGGTCCAGCGCCCCTATGCCGAACAGTCCGGTCAGGTCGAGCGGGCCGGGCAGCGGGTAGACCTCGGCCTCGGAGACCTTCAGCTCCTGGACCAGCAGGTCCAGGACGGCCGGGTCGATGGTCTCCTCGACCTCCAGGCGGACCGGGGGCCCGAAGCGCCGCCGCATCAGCTCCTTCTCCAGGGCCTGGAGGAGGTTCTCGGCGTCGTCCTCCTCCACCTCCAGGTCCTCGTTGCGGGTCACCCGGAACATGTGGTGCGCCCGCACCTCCATTCCCGGGAACAGCTCCTCCAGGTGGGCGGCGATCACGTCCTCGATGGGCACGTACCGCTGCGGGGACGCCTCCAGGAAGCGCGAGAGCAGCGGGGGCACCTTCACGCGCGCGAAGTGGTCGTGCCCGCTGACCGGGTTGCGCACGACCACGGCGAGGTTCAGCGACAGCCCGGAGATGTACGGGAAGGGGTGCGCCGGGTCGACCGCCAGCGGCGTCAGCACCGGGAAGATCTGCTGCCGGAACAGCGTGAACAGGCGGGCCTGCTCCTTCTCGGTCAACTCCGGCCAGCGGATCAGGTGAATGCCCTGGTCAGCGAGTTCCGGAGCGACGTCCTGCTGGAAGCAGGCGGCGTGCCGCGCCATCAGCTCCCGGGACCGGGTCCAGATCTGGTCCAGCACCTCCCGGGGCTGGAGTCCGGACGCGGAGCGGGTGGCGACCCCGGTGGCGATCCGTCGCTTGAGGCCGGCGACCCGGACCATGAAGAACTCGTCCAGGTTGCTGGCGAAGATCGCCAGGAAGTTCGCCCGTTCGAGGAGCGGGGTGGCCGGGTCCTCGGCCAGCTCCAGCACCCGCTCGTTGAACGCCAGCCAGCTGCGCTCCCGGTCCAGGAAGCGCCCGCTGGGCAGTTCCTCGCCGTTCGCACCCGGGACGCCACGGTCCTCGTAGGCGTCCGGATCGGCGTCCAGGTCGGGCTCCAGCCCGGAGACCGCGCGGCGGACGGCGTGCGGGCGGTGCGCGGCGATCGAGCCCACCGACGGCTGCACCGAGGGCTGCTGCACCGAGGAGCCCGCCACCCTCGGCGCTTCCTGGGGCGGCATCTCGGGCTGGGCCGGGGCCTGAGCGCTGCGCTGCTGGTTCATGTCCTTATTCTTCCGCGCTCGGGCGCTTCCAGGCGCGCCAGGAGGCGGCGGCGCGAGGGCGATTTCGAGCCGCGGGTTCGGGACGTTCGGCACAGCGGGCTGCATTCAGTGATGCTTGCAAGCGATATTGAATCGCCGGTAACGGGGACATGGCGACCAGGCCACCCCCGGGTGTTGCGCCGGCGCCGCACCGCCCTCGATCTTCACACCCGCCAACCAGGGCGAAGCGTCCGAAGCCGGGCCGGCGCCGCCGACGCATCCGCGAAAGTCCGCTGCGCGGCGCGCCCCCGCTCCCTACGCTAAGCGCGTGCTCAGACCTTCCGCGCCACCCATACCGCCCCTGCCCCCGCTCCCGTTCACCCCCGACTACCCGCTGCGGACCGAGCGGCTGGACCTGCGCCCCGTGCGCCACGACGACTTCGACGCCATCTACGCCTACCAGCGTCGTCCCGAGGTCTGCCGTTACCTCTACTGGGGCCCGCACGACGAGGCCGGCTCGCGCGCCTCGGTCGCCGGCAAGGTGACCCGCACGACGCTCCGGGAATCCGGCGACTTCCTCCAGCTCGCCGTCGTCCACCACGAGAGCGGCGTCCTGGTCGGCGACGTGACCTTCGTCTACACCCACCGCGAGCACCGCCAGGCCAGCATCGGCTACGTCTTCAACCCCGACCACGCCGGCCACGGCTACGCCACCGAAGCCTCCCGCGCGCTGCTGGCGCTGGGCTTCGAAGAGCTCGGACTGCACCGCATCCAGGCCGAGTTGGACGGCCGCAACACCGCCTCCGCCAGGCTGCTGGAGCGCCTGGGCATGCGGCGCGAGGCCCATCTGCGGGAGAACGAGTTCCTCGACGGCGAGTGGGCCGACGAGGTGGTCTACGCGATGCTGGCGCGCGAGTGGCGCGCCCTGCGCGAGCAGCGCCCCCCGGCGTGACGACGGCGGCGGGGCGGCCCCGAAGGCCCGCCCCGCCGCACCCCGCTCACCGAGCGCCGCGCGCTCCCGCCGCGCCGGTCACGTCTCCGACCGGTACATCAGGTCCGTCTCGTGCGTGACGAACCCGAGCCGCTCGTAGACCGTCACCGCGGCGGTGTTGTCCGCGTCCACGTAGAGCATCGCGGTCGCCAGCCCCTGCGCCGACAGGTGCCGCAGCCCGATCGCGGTCAGCGCCTTGCCCAGGCCGCCGCCCTGCGCGCCCGGCCGCACCCCGAGGACGTAGACCTCGCCCAGGCCCTCCTCGGCGTGCACCTTCGTCCAGTGGAAGCCGACCAGCCGGCCGTCCCGCTCCGCGAGGAAGAAGCCCTTCGGGTCGAACCACGGCTCGCCCTTGCGGTCGTCGAGGTCGCGCTGGGTCAGCGCGCCCTGCTCGGGATGGTGGGCGAAGGCTTCCGCGTTGACCTCCAACCAGGCCGCGTCGTCGGTGTCCGGCTGGAAGGTCCGCACCGTCACACCCTCCGCCAGCGCCGGCTCCGGCAGGTCCAGGTCCGCCAGCGAGCGCCGCATCTGCCGCAGCTCCCGGAACATCGACAGCCCCAGCGTCTGCGCCAGGTGCCGGGCGGCCGGGTGCCCGCCGTGCGCCCACACCCGCAGCCGGCGCCCGGACTGCGCCAGCAGTTCGCCGCCCAGCGCCCGGCCGTGCCCGCGGCCGCGGTGACCCGGGTGGACGACCAGTTCGGCGGCCGGCGCCTCCACCGGGTCGGTGTCCTCCAGCTGCCCGTACCCGACCAGTTCCTCGCCGCCCTCACCCGGCGCGAACACCAGCAGATGCCGCACGCCGTCCCGCCGGCCGCCCCGCAGTTGGAGCCGGCCCTGCTCGGACACGGCCGGTTGCCCGTCCGTCCGTGCGGCCCGTTCGATCAGCTCCAGGACGGCCGCGGCCCCGTCCGGCGCGAGCTCGTCGACCACCTGGATCCTGCGGCCGGTCCGACCCATCTCCTGTGCAGCGTCAGTCATGCCTGAAGCGTACGACGCGGTCGCGGCCGCACGCGGGTGCCGCGGACGCCGGCGCGATCCCCCCGGCCACCGGACGGCCACCGAGCCGTCACCGCGGACCCCTATCCCTCTACGCGCGTCAACAATATGCTGCCGTCCGCTCAGCACCATCCACGGAGGGGAACCATGCCACCTGCACCTCAACGGGGCCGTCTCGCCCGCAGATTGGCGGCCTGCGCAGCCGTGCTCGCCACCGCCACCGGCGTCGCCCTGACCGCCACCGCGCCGCCCGCCGGCGCCGACGGCGCCCGCCGCCCCGCCGGCACGGTCGACGTCCAGTTGCTCTCCTTCAACGACTTCCACGGCAACCTCGAACCGCCGCAGGGCTCCTCCGGCAGCGTCGAGGAGCTCCAGGCCGACGGCACCAAGAAGACCGTCCCGGCCGGCGGCGTCGAGTACCTGGCGCAGTCCCTGCGCACCGCCCGCAAGGGCCACCCCTACTCCGTCACCGCGGCGGCCGGCGACATGATCGGCGCCAGCCCGCTGCTCTCCGGCCTCTTCCACGACGAGCCGACCATCGAGGCGATGAACGGGCTCGGCCTCGACGTCACCTCCGTCGGCAACCACGAATTCGACGAGGGCCGCGCCGAGTTGACGCGGATGCAGCGCGGCGGCTGCCACCCCAAGGACGGCTGCTACGAGAAGGGCAAGACCTTCCGGGGCGCGGACTTCCCCTACCTGGCGGCCAACGTCACCGACGACAGGACCGGCAAGCCGATCCTCAAGCCGTACACCGTCTGGCAGCACAAGGGCGTCAAGATCGGCTTCATCGGCGTGACGCTCAAGGGCACCCCGGACATCGTCAACGCCGACGGCGTCAAGGGCCTGACCTTCCACGGCGAGGTCGAAACGATCAACAAGTACGCCAAGGTCCTCGACCGCCAGGGCGTCAAGGCGATCGTCGCCCTCATCCACGAGGGCGGGATGCCCGCCTCCACGTCGTACAACGGCGACTGCGACAGCCCCGGCCCGGGCGCCGGCATCTCGGGCCCGATCGTCGACATCGCCAAGCGCGTCAGCCCCCAGGTCGACGCCCTCGTCACCGGCCACACCCACCAGTCCTACACCTGCACCATCCCCGACCCGGCCGGTCACCCCCGCACGGTCACCTCGGCCGCTTCCTACGGCCGCCTCTACACCGACACCACCCTCACCTACGACCGCCGGAGCCACGACATCGTGCGCACCGCGGTCCACGGCCCGCACGCGGTCAACCACGTGGTGGACCGCACCCAGCCGAAGGCCCCGGACATGACGTCCCTGATCGGCCGCTGGAACAAGCTGGCCGCCCCGATCGCCGACAAGCCCGTCGGCTACATCTCCGCCGACATCAACGGCCGCGGCGCCGGCACTCCCGAGGAACCCCTGGGCGACCTCATCGCCGACGCCCAGTTGGCGGCCACCCAGGACCCCGGCAAGGGAGGCGCCCAGCTCGCGCTGATGAACCCCGGCGGCATCCGCTCCGACCTC
>LIQL01000135.1:24296-24476 GCA_001418405.1 Streptomyces diastatochromogenes
GCGGCCCCAACGAGGCATCCCCCAAGATCCTCCAGATCTCGCATGGCCTCACCTACACGCTCGACATGACCAAGACCGGCGCCGCCCGCGTCGTCGCCGACTCCGTCAAGCTCAACGGCGCCGCCCTGGACCCCGCCAAGACCTACCGGGTCGCCATGAACGAGTTCCTGGCCGGCGGCG
>LIQL01000136.1 GCA_001418405.1 Streptomyces diastatochromogenes
CCCCGGCACCCGTCGAGACGCCCGCCGCGGCCCCGGCCCCCACCGGCGGCACCGTCGAGCAGAGCACCGGGGACGACATCGAGCGCCTGGTGCGCGAGGCGTGGCAGGAGGTCCTGGGCGTCGCCCAGGTCGGGCCGGAGGACTCCTTCCAGGCCCTCGGCGGCGACTCGATCATGGCGTCCCGCATCAAGGCCCGGCTCAACGACGGCCTCCCCTTCGAACTGGAACTGCGCGACCTGATGACGGCCGACACGGTCCTCGCGATGGCCCGGCTGGTGGAGACCGAGGTCATCGAGAAGATCGACGAACTGCCCGAGGAGACCGTGCGGGCCATGTTCGCCCACTGACCCGGCCGCGCCGAGAAGAGGAATCCCATGTCACTGGACGATGTGCTGGCCGCCCGCCGGGCCCGGCTCTCGCCGTCGAAGCTCGCCCTGCTGGCCAAGCTGAAGGGCTCGGCCCAGGGCGGCACCCGCACGGCCATCCCGCGGCGCACCCAGCAGGGGCGCCTGCCGCTCTCCTTCCACCAGCAACGCATGTGGTCGTTGGACCAGTTGGTGCCCGACAGCCCCGCCTACAACGTGCCGCTCGCCTTCCGGCTGAACGGCCCGCTCCGCCCGGAGCTGCTGGCCCGCGCCGTCAACGAGGTCGTGCGGCGCCACGAGGTGCTGCGCACCACCTTCCCCAGCGAGGCCGGCGAGCCGTGGCAGGAGATCGCCCCGGGCCTGACCCTGCCGCTGCCCGTGGTCGACCTGACGGGCCTGCCCCCGCAGGAGCGCGAGCCGGAGTTCCGGCGCCTGGCCCGGGAGGAGGCGGAACGCGCCTTCGACCTGAAGGAGGGGCCGCTGCTGCGGGTGACCCTCTACCGGCTGGCCGACGACGCCCACGAGTTCCTGCTGAACACCCACCACATCGTCACCGACGGCTGGTCGATCAACAACTTCGTACGCGAGATGCTGCTGCTCAACTCCGCGTACGAGGCCGGCCGGCCCTCCCCGCTGCCCGAACTCCCGCTCCAGTACGCCGACTACACGCTGTGGGAGCGCGAGCGGATGAGCGGCCGGGCCCTCCAGGAGCGCCTGGCGTACTGGCGCGGCCGGCTCGGCGACCGTCCGCCCGGCTCCGAACTGCCGCTGGACCACCCCCGGCCGCCCGTCCAGACCTTCCGCGGCGGCAGCACCCGCTTCGACCTGGAGCCGGAGCTCGCCGACGCGCTGCGCGAGGTGAGCCGCACCCACCACAGCACCCTGTTCGTCACCCTGGTGTCCGCGCTGAAGGTCCTGATGCACCGGTGGACCGGTGAGGACACCGTGGCCATCGGCACCCCGATCGCCAATCGGCACCACAAGGAGATCGAGGGGCTCATCGGCTTCTTCGTCAACACCCTGGTGCTCGACACCGACCTGTCCGGCAACCCGACGATGGCGGAGGTCCTGGACCGCGTCGGCGAGGTCGCCAAGGGCGCCTACGCCCACCAGGAGGTGCCCTTCGAGATCCTCGTGAACGAGTTCCGCCCGGAACAGGGCATGAGCATGAACCCGCTGTTCCAGGTGTGCTTCGCGCTCCAGACCGCGCCCGCGGACGAGGCCGGCGCGGACTCGATCCTCGGACCGGTGCAGGAGATCCGCAACGGCACCAGCAAGTTCGACCTGTGGATCTCCCTCGCCGAGCGGGAGGGACTGCTCACCGGCTCCGTCGAGTACAACGCCGACATCTTCGAGCCCGCCACCATCGCCCGGTTCATCGACGCCTACCTCGTCCTGCTGCGCAGCGTCGCCGAGGCCCCGGAGCGCCGCATCGGCGACCTGCGGGTGCTCTCCGACGCCGAGCGGCACAAGGTCCTCGTCGAGTGGAACCGCACCGCCCGCGACTTCGGCGAGCCGGGCCGGCGCACCCTGCACGACCTCGTCGCCGACCGGGCGGCGCGGTCCGCACCGGGCGAACTCGCGGTGCGCTTCGAGGGCACCGGCCTGACCTTCACGGAACTGGACCGGCGGGCCAACCAGGTCGCCCACCTGCTGCTGGACCTGGGCGTCGGCCCCGGCCAGCCGGTCGCGGTGTGCATGGAACGCTCCCTGGAACTGGTGGTCGCCCTGCTCGGCGTCCTCAAGGCCGGCGGCGCCTACGTCCCCGTCGACCCCGGCTACCCCGCCGAGCGGCTCGCGTTCATGCTCTCCGACGCGGCCCCGGAGATCCTGCTCACCCAGGAACGGCTGTGCGCCGCACTGCCGGCGCACACCGCCCGCACGGTGTGCCTGGACGCGACCTGGCAGACCCTGGACGGGCACCGCACCGAACCGCCGGAGCCGCTCGCCGGACCGGACGACCTCGCCTACCTGATCTACACCTCCGGCTCCACGGGCAAGCCCAAGGCCGCCCGGATCAGCCACCGGGCGATCGTCAACCGCCTGCTGTGGATGCAGGAGGAGTACGGGCTCACCGCCGAGGACCGGGTCCTGCAGAAGACGCCGTTCAGCTTCGACGTCTCGGTGTGGGAGTTCTTCTGGCCGCTGATCACCGGCGCCCGCATGGTGCTCGCCCGGCCCGGCGGCCACAAGGACCCCGGCTACCTCGCCGGCCTCATCCGGGACGAGCGCATCACCACGCTCCACTTCGTGCCCTCCATGCTCCAGGTCTTCCTGGAGGAGCCGGACGTCGAGGCGGCCACCGGCTCGGTCGTCCGGGTCTTCGCCAGCGGGGAGGCCCTGCCGTACGCGACCCAGGAGCGGTTCTACGCACGGCTGGCCACCGCCCGGCTGCACAACCTCTACGGCCCCACCGAGGCCGCCGTGGACGTCACCCACTGGGCCTGCCCGCCCACCGGCGGCCCGCGCGTCGTCCCCATCGGCCGACCGGTCGCCAACACCCGCATCCACATCCTGGACCGCTACCTCAACCCCGTACCGGCCGGTGCCCCCGGCGAGCTGTACATCGGCGGCGTCCAGGTGGCCCAGGGCTACCACAACCGGCCCGAGATGACCCGGGAGCGGTTCGTCCCCGACCCGTTCGACGCGACCCCCGGCGGGCGGCTCTACAAGACCGGTGACCTCGCCCGCTACCTCGCGGACGGCACCATCGAGTACCGCGGCCGCACCGACTTCCAGGTCAAGGTCCGCGGCTTCCGCATCGAACCCGGCGAGATCGAGACCGCCCTGTGCGCACACCCCGACGTCCGCGAGGCGGTGGTGCTCGCCCGCGGCACCGGGCCGGACGGCGACGACGGCGCCGAGGAGCACAAGCGGCTGATCGCCTACGTCGTGCCCCAGCCGGGCGCCGACGCGGACGCCGACGGCGAGGAGCAGGTGGCCGAGTGGGAGAGCGTCTTCAGCCGCACCTACGCCGAGGAACCCGGCACCGACGACGGCGACTTCAACATCGTCGGCTGGAACTCCAGCTACACCGGCGAGCCGCTGCCCGCGCACGAGATGCGGGTGTGGGTGGAGACCACCGTCGACCGCATCCGCGCGCTCGACCCCGACCGCGTCCTGGAGATCGGCTGCGGCACCGGCCTGCTGCTGTCCCGGATCGCCCCGCACTGCACGTACTACCTCGGCACCGACATCTCCCAACAGGGCCTGGACTTCGTCCGCGAGCGGATCGTCGGACCGCTCACCGGGACCGCCCGGGTGGAACTTCAGAAGCGGGACGCCGATGACTTCGAAGGGCTGGCGGAGGGCGCCTTCGACGTCGTCGTGATCAACTCGGTCGCCCAGTACTTCCCCGACGTGACCTACCTCAGGTCGGTCATCGAGCGGGCCGTGGCACGCCTGCGCCCCGGCGGCACCCTCTTCCTCGGCGACCTGCGCAGCCTGCCGCTGCTGGAGACCTTCCACACCGAAGTGGAGGCACAGCGCGCACCCGACGCGCTGCCGCTGGCCCAACTGCGCCACCGGGTGGCCGAACGCCTCGCCCAGGAGCAGGAGTTGGCCGTCGACCCGGAGCTGTTCGAGGTGCTCCGGGACGAACTGCCGCGCCTGGCCGCGGTCGAGGTGATGATGAAGCGGGGCGACCACGCCAACGAGCTGACCCGCTACCGCTACGACGTGGCCCTGCACGTGGGTGAGGAGCCCCCGGCGGCCCTCGCACCACGGCGGCTCGCCTGGGGCACCGCCAGCGCACCGGAGGCCGTCCGGCGCCTCCTCGCCGACGACGCGCCCGAGGCCCTGCTCATCGAGGACGTGCCCAACCCCCGCCTGCACGAGGCCAACGGGGCACGGTCCGCACTCGGCACCCTGCCGCCCGCCGCCACCGCGGCGGAACTGCGCCGGCACACGGCCCCGGGCGGCCCGGACGCGGCCGACCCCGAGCAGTGGTGGCGCCTGGCCGCCGACGCGGGCTACCGCGCCGAGGTCCGCTGGAGCCGCGGACGCACCGACGGCAGCTACGACGTGCTGCTGCACCGCGGCGCCCCCGGCGCCCCGACCGGCGACGACCGCGGCCGACCCCGGCCCCTGCACACCTACGCCAACCACCCGGCGCTGCACCGGCTCAGCCGCCGCCTCACGGCCCAGATGCACACCTTCCTACGGGACCGGCTCCCGGAGTTCATGGTGCCGTCGGCGGTCGTGGCGCTGCCCGCGATGCCCACCGACGCCAACGGCAAGCTCGACCGCCGGTCGCTGCCGCTGCCGGTGCTGTCCGCCGCCGGCACCACCGGCGACCACGTCGCCCCCCGCACGCCCGAGGAGGCGGCCCTGGCCGAGGTGTGGGCGGAGGTGCTGGGCGGCCAGGAAGCCGGCGTCCACACCAACTTCTTCCAGGCGGGCGGCGATTCGATCCTGAGCATCCGGCTGGTGAACAAGGCCAACCAGCGCGGCTTCGCCTTCACCGCCCAGGACGTCTTCACCTACAAGACGGTCGCCGAACTGGCCCGGGTGGCCGGCGAACGCGGCGCCGGGGCGACCGGGGCAGCCGCCCCGGACACCACCCCGGACGCCGAGGCGCTGCGCCGGGCCCGCGAGACCTTCCCCGACGCGGTGGACGCCTACCCGCTCAGCAGCACCCAGGACACCGTCCTGCACCGGCTGCTGCACACCCGCGAGCCCGGCGCCAACGTCGTCCACCAGCGGTGGCGGATCACCGGCGCGGGCTTCGACCCGGACGCCTTCGCCCGCGCCTGGCAGCACACCGTGGACCGCTTCCCGGTCCTGCGCACCTCGTTCCTGTGGGAGGGCCTGGACGAGCCGCTCCAGGTCGTCCACCCCGAGGTGGTGCTCGACGTGCACCGCGCCGACTTCCGCGACCTGAAGCCCGCCGAACAGGACCGCAGGCTCCAGGCGTACGTCGCCGCCCGCCGCCGCCGGGGCTTCGACCCGGCGCGGACCCCGCAGACCCACGTGGCGCTGTTCCGCACCGGCGAGGACACCTACGAGTACCTGTACATGTTCAACCTCGCCCTCCAGGACGGCTGGAGCTACCCCCTCATCATGGCGGTGCTGTTCGACGCCTACGAGGCGCTGGCCGACGGGCGGGAACCGGCGACCGTGCCACCGGACACCGTCTACCGCGACTTCTGCGTCGCCCAGCACCGGCGCGACGCGAGGGCCGCCGAGGAGTTCTGGCGCGCCGAACTCGCCGGACTCGCGCTGCCCGCCCCGGCCCTGGTCGCCCCCCGCGCCGCGCGCACCCCCGTGCCCGAGGCGCCCGAGGAGCCCGACCTGCTGCACGACGGACTGCTGGTGCCGGACGCGACCACCGCCGCCTTGGCCGCCCTCGCCAAGGAGTACGAACTCACCCCGTTCACCTTCCTCCAGGCCGCGTGGGCGCTGTCGCTGTACGCCGAGTCGGGCGCCCCGGACGTCGTCTTCGGCGCGGTCTTCTCCGGCCGCGGCAGCTCCCTGGTCGACGTCGACCGCGGGGTGGGCCAGTTCTTCAACATCCTCCCGGTCCGGGTGCACGTCGACCCGGACGCCAAGGTGCGGGAGTGGCTGAACGCGCTCCAGGACAAGGTCGGCGAGATCGCCCGGCACGAGCACGTCCCGGTCCGCCGCCTGTACGAGTGGGCGGGCAGAGCACGCGAGGAGTTCCTCTTCGACAGCTACCTCGTCAACGAGACCTTCCCCGAACTCCCCTCGCTCTTCGGCCGGTTCGGCGACGAACTGGGCGCCGAGCCGGTGGAGTTCATCAACCAGACCGAGCACCCCCTGCGCATCGAAGCGATCTTCATGGACTCCCACCTCGTGCTGAACCTCAACTCCTACTCCGGCGACGCCCCGCCTGGCCGGGGCCGGGCCCGCCTCGACGCCTTCGCCCGGCTCCTGGCGGACCTGGTCGCCGACCCCGACCGCACCCTCGGCGCCCTGCTCGCCGACGCCGGCCGCCGTGCGGAGGTCGCGCGATGACCTCGACCACCGCCACCCCCCTGTCGACGGGCGCCCGCCGCAAGCTGGTGCTGGCGCTCGCCCTCCCGGTGATCGCCGAGAACCTCCTCGAAGCCCTGATGCAGGTCGTCGACTCCTACCTGGTCTCCGGCCTCGGCGACGAGGCGCTGGCGGGCGTCGGCGGCGCGTTACAGGTGCTGTTCTTCCTGCTCGCCGTGCTCGGTTCGCTCTCGATCGGCGTCTCGGTACTGGTGTCGCAGGTCTTCGGCGCCGGGGACCTGCCCGGCGTCGCCCGCCTCGCCCGCCAGGCACTGCTGCTCACCGCGGTGCTCTCGGTGCCGGTCGCGATCCTCGGCTACCTGCTCGCCGGGCCCGTCATCGGGCTCTTCGGCATGGACGCCGGGGTCGCGCGGATCGCCACCGAGTACCTGAAGGTGACCATGGCCACCATCGTGGTCCTGGTCGGCCTCTACACCGCCGGCGGCGTGCTCCGCGGCATCGGCGACACCCGCAGCCCGATGCTGATCACGGCGCTGGCCAACGTGTTGAACGTGGTGCTGGCCTACGCCCTGATCCACGGCTCGTTCGGCCTGCCCGCACTCGGCGCCGTCGGCAGCGCCTGGGGCACCTTCATCGCCCGGGCCATCGCCCTGGCCCTGATGCTGGCCCTGCTCGTCAAGGGCCGCAACGGGGTGTCGATCGGCGGTCGCGGCTGGCGGCTGGGCGGCGACACCAGCGCCCGCATCTGGAAGATCAGCGCGCCCGCGGTGATCGAGCAGGTCCTGACGTCCGGCGCCTTCCTGTTCCTGGCGGCGGTCATCGCCCACCTCGGCACGGCGTCCCTGGCGGCGCACCGGGTCGTGCAGAACGCCATGTCGATCTTCTTCCTCACCGGTATCGGCTTCTCCACCGCGGCCATGGTGCTGGTCGGACAGAGCGTGGGCGCGCAGCGGATCCACGACGGCGTGGCCGCCCTGCGCATCGCCACCCGCTGGGCGGTGGGCGCACTGGTCGTCCAGGCCGTGGTGGTGCTGGTCTTCGCGCCGCAGATCATGGGGCTGTTCGCCGACGACCCGACGGTCACCGGCCCGGGCGCCGACGCCCTGCGGATGCTCGCGCTCGCCCAACCGTTCTGGGCGGTGCTCTTCGTCCAGTCCGCCGGCGTCCGCGGCACCGGCAACACCCGCTGGCCCCTGGTGGTCACCGGCACCGGCATGGTCGTGATGGTCCTGCTGTCCTACCTGGCGATGCGGGCCGGCGGCGGCCTCGGCCTGACCTGGAGCACCGGGCTGGTCGTCGTCCCCGTCGTCGGCGCCCTCCACTGGTGGCGCTTCCGGCGCACCGTGGCCGACCTCCCCGCACCACCCGCCGGCGCGACCGGCCCGCACCCCGACACCCAGGAGGTTTCCCCATGACCGACGGGGTCAGCACCGTCTTCATGTTTTCCGGACAGGGCTCGCAGTACTACCAGATGGGCCGCGACCTCTACGAGGGCGAGCCGGTCTTCGCCGCGGCCATGCGGCGGATGGACGAGGTGGTCCGCGACGAACTGGGCACCTCGGTGCTCGACACCCTCTACGACGACGACCGCTCCAAGGCCCAGCCGTTCCTGGACACGGCCGTCACCCACCCGGCCATCGTCATGGTCGAACTCGCCCTGGCCGAGATGCTGATGGCCGAGGGCATCCAGCCGGACCTGCTGCTCGGCGCGAGCCTGGGCGAGTTCGTCACCGGCGTGCTCTCCGGGGCGCTGGCCGAGGAGGACTGCCTGCGGATGCTCATCCGCCAGGCCCGCGCCCTGGACGACTGCCCGCGCGGCGGGATGCTCGCCGTCCTGGGCCCGCTCGCCCTCTACGACACCCTGCCCGAGCTGCGCGACCACACCGACCTGGCCGCCCGCAACTACGACCAGCACTTCGTCGTCGCCGGCGCAGAAGCGGCCCTGCTCGGCGCCGAGGCCCGGCTGCGCGCCGACGGCGTCCCGTACCAGCGGGTGCCGGTCGAACAGGGCTTCCACTCCCGGCTGATGGACCCCGCCCACGCCGCCTGCGCGGCCACCATGGAGCACGTGCGCATCGGCCGGCCGGCGCTCCCGCTGGTCTCCTGCGCCACCGGCGGGCCGCTGACGGAACTGAGCGCGGCGCACTTCTGGCGGGTCGCCCGCGAACCCATCGAGTTCCAGCGCGCGGTCACCGGCCTGGAGGACCAGGGCTCCTACCGCTACCTGGACCTGGGCCCCTCCGGCACGCTGCACAACTTCGTCCGCAACAATCTCGCACCCGGCTCGGCGTCGGTCTCCCTGCCCCTGCTCAGCCCCTTCGGCAGGAACGCGGCGCTGCTGGCCGCCGTGCGCCAGGAGATCACCGCACGCCGGCCGCGGCGCACCGAGGCGAAAGGCAAGGGCATGAAGGTCTACGGCTTCCCCGGGCAGGGCTCGCAGGTCAAGGGCATGGGCAAGGGGCTCTTCGAGGAGTTCCCCGACTACACCGCCACGGCCGACGCGGTGCTCGGCTACTCCATCGAGCGGCTGTGCGTCGAGGACCCCGACAAGGAGCTCAGCCTGACGCAGTTCACCCAGCCCGCGCTCTACACGGTCGGGGTGCTGTCCTACCTCAAGCGCCTCAAGGAGGACCCCGAGCCGCCGTCGTACGTCATCGGGCACAGCCTCGGCGAGTACGTCGCGCTGTTCGCCGCCGGCGTCTTCGACTTCGAGACCGGGCTGCGGCTCGTCCGGCACCGGGCCCAGCTGACCGCACGGTCCGAGGGCGGCGGCATGGCCGCCGTCGTCGGCTGCGACCAGGCGAAGGTCGAGGAGACCCTGCGCCGCCCGGAACTCGCCGGACTCACCATCGCGAATTACAACTCCCCGGAACAGTTCGTGCTCACCGGGGCGCGCGACAAAATCGATGTGGCGCGGGCCTTCTTCGAAGCCGACGGCGCCTTCTACACCCGGCTTCGGGTAAGCGGCGCGTTCCACTCGGAATTCATGCGACCGGCCTCCGAGGAATTCGCGGCATTCCTCGCGCAGTTCGAACTGAAAGCGCCGAGCATTCCGGTCGTCTCCAATGCGGACGCCCGCTGCTATCCGAACGAACCGGACCGCATTGCCGATACCCTCACCCGCCAGATATGGAGCGGCGTGCAGTGGATCGACACCGTGCGCTACCTCATGGGACAGCAGCAGGACTTCACCTTCGAGGAGGTGGGTCCGGGGACCGTCCTGACGAAACTCGTCAAGAAGATCCGGGACCGGGCGACCCCGCTGCACATCGAGGAGCCCCGACCCGCCGCGGCCGTCCAGGCCCCGCAACCGCAGGCCGCCCCGGCCCCGCTGCCGACGCCCGCAC
>LIQL01000137.1 GCA_001418405.1 Streptomyces diastatochromogenes
CCCGTACGGGGTGCCCTTAGGGGGTGTGGGGGCCCCTTGCGGCATCCCTGCCCGGCGGGGGCGCGACCCACGCTCGCGCCCCCGCCGGGCTTGGCGGGCCGCTCCGCCCGCTAAGCCCGCCCCTTCAACATCCCCTGGAAGTAGAGCTGCGGCAGGCCGTAGCGCTTGAGGAACCACATGTCGGTGCGCTCCCGAGTGGTGTCGAGGAAGGGGATCGACGGTGCGGGGCGCAGGTCGTAGTCGAACTCGGCCAGCAGCATCTTGTGCCGGGCGGTGACCAGGGGGCAGGAGGTGTAGCCGTCGTAGCGGGCGGTGGCCGGCCGGCCGCGGAGCCCGGCGAGGAGGTTGGCGACGAGGACCGGGGCCTGCTTGCGGATCGCGGCGCCCGTTTTGGACGTGGGGAGATGTGCCACGTCCCCCAGGGCGAACACCTCGGGGAAGTCCGGGCTCCGGAGGGTGTGCGGGTCCGTCTTGACGTAGCCGTGCGGGGAGCCCGGATCCGCCAACGGGCCGTCGGCGAGCCACTGCGGGGCGCGCTGCGGCGGGACCGCGTGCAGCAGGTTGTAGTGGACGGTCTCGGCGCGGCCGGTGGCGTGGTCGGTGAGGACGGCGGCCCGCCCCGGGCCGTCCAGCTCGGTCAGTTCGGTCTGCAGCCGCACCTCGATGCCGTAGCGGTGGACGGCCCCCTCCAGGGCCCGGGCGAAGACCGGCACCTTGAAGAGGCTGGGCTCCGGGAGGGCGAGGACGATGCGGATGTCGCCCAGGACGCCGCGCTTGCGCCAGTGGTCCGCGGCCAGGTACGCGATCTTCTGCGGTGCGCCACCGCACTTGACCGGCCCGGACGGCATGGTGAACACGGCCGTGCCGCGCCGCATCCGGCGGATCAACTCCCAGGTGTACGGGGCGAGGTCGGCCCGGTAGTTGCTGCTCACCCCGTGGTGGCCGACGGCCCTGGCCAGCCCCGGCACGCCGTCCCAGTCGAGGTGGAGGCCGGGCGCCAGGACCAGCCGCCCGTAGGAGAACACCCGGCCGGTGGCGGTGGTGACCGTCCGGGCCACCGGATCGACGGCGGTGGCGCGCTCCCGCAGCCAGCGCACGCCGGGCGGAATGACCTCGGCCTCGGGGCGCAGCGCGGCGCGCAGCGGCGCCTGGCCGCCGCCGACCAGCGTCCACAGCGGCTGGTACCAGTGCGTCTCGGCGGGGTCCAGCAGAGCGACGTCCCGGACACCGGCGCGGCGTAACCGGGCGGCGACGGTGATGCCCGCGGTACCGCCGCCGACGATCAGGACCTGGTGGTGGACGGGGGTGGCGGCGGTACCGCGGGCATC
>LIQL01000138.1:0-125 GCA_001418405.1 Streptomyces diastatochromogenes
TCGTCGCCGGTGCGCCCGGCGGAGGGCGGGGGCGAGCCGCAGGGCAGAATGGAGCGGATCGAGTAGATCGCCGCCCGTTGAAGGAGAGCTTGTGGCCATCCGCGTCCTGCTGGTCGACGACCAGC
>LIQL01000138.1:224-20070 GCA_001418405.1 Streptomyces diastatochromogenes
TCGTCGAGGCGCTGCGGGCCGGGGCCAGCGGGTTCCTGCTCAAGGACGCGCCGGCCAACGAACTGGTGCAGGCGATCCGGGTGGTGGCGGGGGGCGAGGCGATGCTCGCGCCGAGCATCACCCGCCGGCTGTTGGACAAGTACGCCGGGCACCTGCCGTCGGGTGAGGAGCCGGTGCCGGACACCCTCCACACGCTCACCGAGCGGGAGGTGGAGGTGTTGAAGCTGGTGGCCCGCGGGTTGTCGAACGCGGAGATCGCCGCGGACCTGTTCGTCAGCGAGACGACCGTGAAGACGCACGTGGGGCACGTGCTGACGAAGCTGGGGCTGCGCGACCGGGTGCAGGCCGCGGTGTACGCCTACGAGAGCGGACTGGTGCGGCCCGGCGCGCAGTAGTCGGGGCGCGTGCGGTCGAGGTGCGAACGGCGGCGGGGCCGGTCCGGGTGTCCCCGGGCCGGCCCCGCCGTCCGTCGTCCGTGCGCGCCGGGCCGGCTCAGGCGTCGGCGGACTTGCTGATCTCCCAGAAGCGGAAGACCGTCGAGGAGTCCAGGGTCCATTCCAGGCCGGCGATGCCCTGGCGGGCCACCGCGTACTGCTTGCCCTGCCAGATCGGTATCACCGGCAGGTCCTTGGCGACGATGTCCTGGAGTTCGCGGAAGGCGGTCTTGGTGGCGCCGCGGTTGGGCTGGTCGGCCGTCTCGGGCAGCAGCCGGCCGGTGATCTCCGGCGAGCTGTAGTGGTTGCCCAGCACGCTGTCCTTGCCGAAGAACGGCTGGGTGAAGTTGTCCGGATCCGGATAGTCGGGGATCCAGCCCTTGACGTAGACGCCGAACCGGCCGGCGGCCATGCCCTCGTCGTACGCGTCGGTGGGCACGCTGCGCACCTTGGCCTCGAACAGGCCGCTGGCGTTGAGCTGGCCGGCGATCTCCTGGACGGCGGGGACGGTGCCCGGGCCGAACCGGTCGGGGGTGGCCCACAGGGTGAGCGGGACCTTGCCCTGGAGGCCGGCGTCGCGCAGGGCGGCGGCGGCCTTGTCGGGCTGCGGGCGGTCCCCGTAGGTGTTGAAGAAGGCGGTGTTGTGGCCGGTGATGCCGGCCGGGACGACCGAGTACAGCGGTTCGGCGGTGCGCTGGTAGACGTCCCGGACGAGGGTGGAGCGGTCCAGGAGGTAGGCGATGGCCTTGCGGACGCCGAGTTTGCCGGCGACCGGGTCCTTGAGGTTGAAGACCAGGTGCATGACCTCGGCGCTGCCGCCCTCGACGACCTGGGTGCCGTGCTGCTGGTGCAGGGACGCCCGGTCGAGTGCGGCGATGTCCTTCATGGCCAGGCCGCGGTAGGCGACGTCGATGCTGCCGCTCTGGACGGCCTTCTTGAGCTGGTCGCGGTTGGTGAAGAACTTCAGGGTCATCCCGGAGTTCTTGGCCTTGGCGGGGCCCTTGTAGGAGGTGTTGACGGAGAACTTGGCCTGCTGCGGGCTGTAGGAGTCCAGGGCGTAGACGCCGGACCCGATGGCCTTGCCGTCGGTGCGCAGCCGGTCCGCGGGGTAGGCGGTGTGGTCGACGATGGACCCGGCGCCCGAGGCGATCTTCATGGGGAAGGTGGCGTCGGGCGTCTTGAGGTGGAAGACCACGGTGCGGTCGTCCGGGGTCTGGACGTCGTCCAGCGCCGCGAACATCACGGCGGGGCCGTTCTTGTCCTTGATGCGCTTGATGCGGTCGAAGGAGAACTTGACGTCCTGGGCGGTGAGCTGGTCACCGTTGCTGAACGTCAGGCCCTCTTTCAGGGTGCAGCGGTAGACCTTGCTGTCGGAACCGGTGAAGCCGCAGCTCTCGGCGGCCTCCGGTTCCGGGGTGGTACCGCCCTTGGGGAAGCTGAGCAGTGACTGGAAGACGTTGTTGAACAGCAGCCACGAGCCGGGGTCATAGCCCGAGGCTGGGTCGGTGGCCACGACCTTGTCGGTCATGCCCATCACGACGGGCTCGCCGTGGCCGGACGACTCCGAGGTGTCCGTGCCGCACCCGGCGACCGCGAGCAGGACTGTCGCCAGCCCCGCTCCGATCGGGGCGGACAGCCACTGGTCACGCTTCACTCGGTGGTTCCTCACGTTCTGGTGGTGCCGGTCGGGCCGCGGCGGGGTGCCGCGGCGGGGACGGTTCGGTGCGGGACGGGCGGTCAGCTGGAGACGCCGCGGCCCAGTTCCCAGATCTGGAGCGCCGAGGAGGAGTTGAGGGCCCATTCGACGCCGGTGATGTTGTCGCGGGCGGCGACGTACTGCTTGCCCTGCCACAGCGGCAGGTAGGGGACGTCGTCGGCGAGGATGTCCTGGGCCTGCTTGAATCCGGCCGCGGCGGCGTTGCGGTCGGTCTGCTGGCGGGTCGCCGGGATCAGCTGCGACTCGATCTTCTCGTTGCGGTACGGGGAGTTGAGGAAGTTCCCCTTGCCGACGAACGGCGCGATGTAGTTGTCCGCGTCCGGGATGTCGGCGAACCATCCCATGCCGAAGACCGCGTACTTGCCCGTCGACTCGTCGGTGCGGAACGTCTGCCAGCGGTCGATGCCCTTGATGCTGACGTCGAACAGCTTGGTGCTGTTGAGCTGCTGCTGGAGGGCGGCGAACTCCTTCGCGGTGTTCGGCCCGTAGTGGTACTTGCTGTAGGTCAGGGTGAACTTCACCGGGGTGGTGATGTTCGCCTGCTGGAGCGTCTGCCGGGCCGCGGCGACGTCGGGGTCGCCGTACTTCGTGTAGAACGAGTTGATGTGCCCGGTGAGGCCGGAGGGGACCAGCGAGTACAGCGGGTCGCCGGTGTACGCGTAGACGTCGCGCACCAGCTGGGAGCGGTTGACGACCTGCGCTATCGCCTGCCGGACGGCCTTGTTGGAGACGGCCGGGTCCTTGGTGTTGAAGGCGAGGTAGCGGATCTCCTGGCCCGGCATCTCCTGGAGCATCAGGTGCTTGTCGCGGGAGTTCTGCAGGCTCTTGACCTGGTCGGGCGTCAGACCGCGGCTCAGCAGGTCGATGTCGCCCTTGCGGAGCGCCGCCTCCATGTCCGCGGAGTCGTCGAAGAACCGCATCTCGACCTTGTCGTTCTTCACCGTCAGCCCGCCCTTGTACTCGGGGTTCTTGGTGAAGACGGCCTTGGTGAGGCGGTTGCCGGCGTGCTCGGTCGTGAGCACGTAGGGGCCCGAGCCGACGGTCTCCCAGCCCTTGTAGAGGCTGTTCTTCGGGTAGACCTGGCTGTCGACGATGGCGGCGGCGGGGGTGGCGAGCTTCTGCGGGAAGGTGGCGTCCGGCTTGGTGAGGTGGAAGACCACCTCGCTGTCGCTGGGCGTCTCGACCCGGTCGATGTCGTCGAGCAGCGACACCGGTCCGTTGGTGTAGTTGATGGTCCGCAGCCGGTCGATGGAGAACTTCACGTCCTGCGCGGTCAGCGCGTGCCCGTTGGAGAACTTCAGGCCGCTGCGCAACGTGCACCGGTACTGCTCGTTCTGGGTGTCGCGGAAGCCGCACGACTCGGCGGCGTCGGGCACCACGGCGGTGCCGGTGCGGGGCAGCCGCATCAGCGTCTGGAGGGTGCTGCGCAACACGTTCCAGGCGTCGACGTCGTACGCCTGTGCCGGGTCGAGGGGCGCGGGCGCCGCCTTGGTGGCCTCGATCTGGGAGGCGACGCCGACGACGATCGGCGAGCCGCTCGAGCCCGCGCCGTCGGTGTTGCCGCAAGCAGCGAGAGCCGGGGCGAGGAGACCGGCCAGCGCCGGCAGCACCAAGGTCTTGCGATTCATCGTCGGCAGGTTCCTTATCAGCGCAGAGGTGTTGCTCGCGTCGAGATTAGTAGGCGCCGCCAGCGGGTCATCGACGCAAGGAAGTTACAGCGATATGGCGGTCGGATAACGGGGACTCGGTGATCGATATCCGGACGGCGGAACGTATCGCACGTTGCCCCACCAATCCGGACACTTACCCCCGTAGAAACCACCGGAGGACCCCTTTGGAACACCGGCCGAGCCCCCTGTCGACGGCCCGACGCGTGAGAAACGTCACGCATCTTAGCGGTCCGGTCGCCAGGTGAATTCCCCCGGGTATTCGTCACGGAAAATAAGCGGCCCGCTGCCGTGAGTTCCCGGGCATTGCGTGCAATACGCTCAGTGCACGCCCCCTCGGCTTTCCGTGATGAGCGCCTGGAGAAAAGGGAGATCGACTTCTTCGAGCGAGCGCACCACGGTACGCCCCGGAGCTGCGGGAACGGGCATCACGGAGGGCACCGCGACCACCCGGCAACCGGCCGCCTCGCCCGCACGCACGCCGGTCAGGGTGTCCTCGATGACGGCGCACCGGGCCGGGTCGACGCCCAGTCGCGCGGCGGCGGTCAGATACGGGTCCGGGTGCGGCTTGGTCCGCATCAGGTCGTCGCCGGCGACGACCAGCGCGAAGTTCTCCGGGCCGAGGGAGTGCAGCATCTGCTCGATGACGGTCCGGTGCGAGGCGGAGACCAGCGCGGCGGGCAGCTTGTGGGCGGCCAGCTCGGACAGCAGCCGGCGGGCACCCGGCATCAGCGGCACCCCGCGGCCGATGCGGGCCACGAACGCCTCGTTGAGCAGGGTGCTCAGCTCCGTCAGGCCGATGTCCGCGCCCGTCTCGCGGAGCAGGTAGCCGGCGCTGCGGGACATCGGCCCGCCGACCACGACCTCCCGGTGGCGGTCGTCGAGGGTGTGGCCGAGCCGGGCGAAGACCTCGGCCTCGGCCTCCCACCAGAAGCCCTCGGTGTCGACGAGCGTGCCGTCCAGATCGAGGAAGACGGCCTGGAGGGTCGCGGCTTCGGCTGAGCGGGTGCCGACTGCGGGGATGCTGCTGGTCATCCATCCACCTCCCTGAGGGCGCCCCCGGAGGGACGAAAGGGCCGGCCGCCTCCCCCGGTGGGGGAAAACGACCGGCCACTACCGGACCGACAAGTGTACGACCGAGTGCGGCGAAACGCCCGGGGAGTGCGGAGGATCCGCTTCCCCGGGCGTCCCGCCGGGACCGCCGCTACGGTGCGTCACCGTCGGCGCCGGGACGCGTCCCGGGCCCCGGGCGCGCCACCGCGCTACCGCGCGTTGAAGTACTTGGCCTCCGGGTGGTGGATGACGATGGCGTCGGTGGACTGCTCGGGGTGGAGCTGGAACTCCTCGGAGAGCTGGACGCCGATCCGTTCCGGCTGGAGGAGGTCGGCGATCTTGGCGCGGTCCTCCAGGTCGGGGCAGGCGCCGTAGCCGAGGGAGAACCGGGCGCCGCGGTACTTCAGCGCGAACATGTCCTCGACGTCGGCCGGGTCCTCCCCGCCGAAGCCGAGTTCGCCGCGGACCCGGGCGTGCCAGTACTCGGCCAGCGCCTCCGCCAACTGCACTGACAGGCCGTGCAGTTCGAGGTAGTCGCGGTAGGAGTTGGCCTCGAACAGCTCGGCGGTGGCCGCGCCGATCCGCGAACCGACGGTGACGACCTGGAGACCGACCACGTCGGTCTCGCCGGAGTCCTCGGGGCGGAAGAAGTCCGCCAGGCACAGGCGCCGACCGCGCCGCTGCCGCGGGAAGGTGAACCGTGTGCGCTCGGTGCCGTCCTCGCCCAGCAGGATCAGGTCGTCGCCCTTGGAGACGCACGGGAAGTAGCCGTAGACGACGGCCGCCTCCAGCAGGTTCTCGGTCTGGAGCTTGTCCAGCCAGCCGCGCAGCCGCGGCCGACCCTCGCTCTCCACCAGCTCCTCGTAGCTGGGGCCCTCGCCGGTGCGGGCCTGCTTGAGCCCCCACTGACCCTTGAACAGGGCGCCCTCGTCCAGCCAGGAGGCGTACTCCTTGAGCTGGATGCCCTTGATGACCCGGGTGCCCCAGAACGGCGGCGTGGGCACCGCATTGTCGACGGCCACGTCGGAACGGATCGCGCCCTGCTCCGGCTCCGGCTCCGAGACCTGCACGTCCCGCTTGGCCACCCGCCGCTGCTTGAGCTCGGGCAGGGTGGCGCCGGGCACCCCGCGCTTGACCGCGATCAACGCGTCCATCAACCGCAGACCCTCGAACGCGTCCCGGGCGTAGCGGACTTCGCCCTCGTAGATCTCGTGGAGGTCCTGTTCGACGTAGGCGCGGGTCAGGGCGGCACCGCCGAGGATGACGGGGTAGTCGGCGGCCATCTTGCGCTGGTTGAGCTCCTGAAGGTTCTCCTTCATGATCACCGTGGACTTCACCAGCAACCCCGACATGCCGATCACGTCGGCCTTGTGCTCCTCGGCCGCCTCCAAGATCGCCGAAACCGGCTGCTTGATCCCGAGGTTGACGACGTTGTAGCCGTTGTTGGACAAGATGATGTCGACGAGGTTCTTACCGATGTCATGGACGTCACCACGCACCGTGGCCAGCACGATCGTGCCCTTGCCCTCATCGTCGGACTTCTCCATGTGCGGCTCCAAATAGGCCACCGCACCCTTCATCACCTCGGCCGACTGCAACACGAACGGCAACTGCATCTGACCGGAGCCGAACAGCTCCCCGACCACCTTCATACCGTCCAGCAACGTCTCGTTGACGATGTCCAACGCCGGACGCTCGGCCAACGCCGCCTCAAGATCGGCCTCCAGACCGTTCTTCTCCCCGTCGATGATCCGCCGCTTGAGCCGCTCGTCCAACGGCAACGCCGCCAACTCCTCGGCCTGACCGGCCTTGAGCGACTTGGCCGTCGCACCCTCGAACAGCTCCATCAACTTCTGCAGCGGGTCATACCCCTCGGCCCGCCGGTCATAGATCAGATCCCGCGCCACCGTGACCTGCTCCTCATCGAACCGCGCGATCGGCAGGATCTTCGAGGCATGCACAATCGCCGAATCCAGCCCGGCCTTGACGCACTCGTCCAAAAAGACGGAGTTCAACACGATCCGCGCGGCCGGATTCAAACCGAAGGAGATGTTCGACAACCCCAACGTGGTCTGCACGTCCGGACGCCGCTTCTTCAACTCCCGGATCGCCTCGATCGTCGCGATACCGTCCTTACGCGACTCCTCCTGACCCGTGCAGATGGTGAACGTCAGGGTGTCGATGAGGATGTCCGACTCGAGAATGCCCCAGTTGCCCGTCAGGTCGGCGATCAACCGCTCGGCGATCTCCACCTTCTTCTCCGCCGTGCGCGCCTGACCCTCCTCATCGATGGTCAACGCGATCAACGCCGCACCATGCTCGGCCGCCAGCCGCGTCACCTTCACAAACCGCGACTCCGGCCCGTCGCCGTCCTCGTAGTTCACCGAGTTGATCACCGCGCGGCCACCGAGCTTCTCCAAACCCGCCTGGATCACCTCCAGTTCGGTGGAGTCCAACACGATCGGCAACGTCGAAGCAGTCGCGAACCGGCCCGCCAACTCCGCCATGTCCGCCACACCATCGCGACCCACGTAGTCCACACACAGGTCCAGCAGGTGCGCGCCCTCGCGGATCTGCTCCCGGGCCATCTCCACACAGTCGTCCCAGCGACCGTCCAGCATCGCCTCACGGAACTTCTTCGACCCGTTGGCGTTGGTCCGCTCACCGATCGCCAAGTAGGACGTGTCCTGACGGAACGGCACCGTCTGATACAGCGACGCCGCACCGGGCTCCGGACGCACCACGCGCTCCGTCGCCGCCACGCCCCGCACCCGCTCCACCACCTGCCGCAGGTGCTCCGGCGTCGTACCGCAGCACCCACCCACCAACGACAGCCCGTACTCCCGCACGAACGTCTCCTGCGCATCGGCCAGCTCGGCCGGCGACAGCGGATAGTGCGCACCGTCCTTGCCCAACACCGGCAGACCCGCATTGGGCATGCACGACAGCGGAATACGCGAGTGGCGGGCCAGGTAACGCAGGTGCTCGCTCATCTCGGCCGGACCGGTCGCACAGTTCAGACCGATCATGTCGATGCCCAACGGCTCCAACGCCGTCAGCGCCGCCCCGATCTCCGAACCCAACAACATCGTGCCGGTCGTCTCCACCGTCACCGAACAGATGACCGGCAGATCCGTACCAGTCGCCACCAGCGCGCGGCGCGCGCCCAGCACGGCGGCCTTGGTCTGCAACAGATCCTGCGTGGTCTCCACCAGCAACGCGTCCGCGCCACCGACGATCATGCCCTCGGCGTTCTGCTGGAAGGCATCGCGCAACGTCACGTAGTCGACGTGCCCCAACGTCGGCAGCTTCGTGCCCGGCCCCATCGAACCCAACACGAACCGCTGCCGCCCGGTCGACGCGGTGAACTCGTCCGCGACCTCCCGCGCGATCGCCGCACCGGCCTGCGACAGCTCGAAAACGCGATCGGCGATGTCGTACTCCGCCAGCGCCGCGAAGTTCGCACCGAAGGTGTTGGTCTCCACACAGTCCACACCGACCGCGAAGTACTCCTCGTGCACCGAACGCACGATGTCCGGCCGGGTGAGATTGAGGATCTCGTTGCAGCCCTCCAACTGCTCGAAGTCCTCCATGGACGGATCCTGCGCCTGCAACATCGTGCCCATCGCACCGTCGGCAACCACGACCCGGGAAGCAAGCGCTTCGCGGAACGCGGTGACGCGGGACGAGCTAGTGGACGAGGGCGTATTCGAAGCCATGGAGGTGCTCCCGTGGTTGCGACGGCTGTCGGCTTTGCACCCCTCCTGAAGAGGGCGCACCCGGCCAGCGTAGCTTCCGGGCCGGGACAGGTGTTCACCATTCCACGGCGTGGACAGCGGCGCCTGAGCGCGGCTCGGTCCGTTATCCATGATCGTCGAAGGCCCAACCCACTCCCCACGGTCGGCATGGGCCGATATCGTTCAGCATTGTCGAACCAGATACTTCGGAGGTCGCCCGATGGCACGCACCATCCAGTCGCTGGAGCGAGCAGCCGCGATGCTGCGGCTGCTCGCGGGGGGAGAACGGCGACTGGGCCTCTCCGACATCTCCTCCTCCCTGGGGCTGGCCAAGGGGACCGCCCACGGCATCCTGCGCACGCTCCAGCAGGAGGGCTTCGTGGAGCAGGACCAGGCTTCCGGCCGCTACCAGCTCGGCGCCGAGCTGCTGCGGCTGGGCAACAGCTACCTCGACGTCCACGAGCTGCGGGCCCGAGCCCTGGTGTGGACCGACGACCTGGCCCGCTCCAGCGGGGAGAGCGTCTACCTGGGCGTCCTGCACCAGCAGGGCGTACTGATCGTGCACCACGTCTTCCGCCCCGACGACAGCCGGCAGGTGCTGGAGGTCGGCGCGATGCAGCCGCTGCACAGCACGGCGCTGGGGAAGGTGCTGTCGGCGTACGACCCGGTGGCGCACAGCGAGGTCGTGGAGACCGACCGGGAGGCGTTCACGCCGCGGACCACGACCGGCCTGGCGGACTTCGAGACGGTGCTGGACCTCACGCGGGCGCGCGGCTGGGCCGCGGACGTGGAGGAGACCTGGGAGGGCGTGGCCTCGATCGCCGCACCGATCCATGACCGGCGCCGGATGCCGGTGGGCGCGGTGGGGGTCACGGGGGCCGTGGAGCGGGTGTGCCGCGACGGCGAACTGCGGCCGGAAATCGTCGCTGCTGTGAGGGATTGCGCACGTGCGGTCTCTCGTGACCTGGGGGCAGGGCGATTCTGACCCCCTATGTCTCAAATGTTCACCTAAGTTTTTCGCCACAGAACCCTTGACGAGGTCTGGGAGGTAAATAAAACTGCCGTTCGTCGGTCGGCATTGCCGAACACCTAACGGCAATAAGCGTTAGGGTGTGGACTGCCGCGGGCCGACCAACGCCCTCTCGGAGGGTGCGGACCACCGGAGGGACCCGGGGTTCGCCTTCCCCTGGACGAAGGACAAAGGAGTCGCGGGTGTCCAGCTCCGACATCTTCATCAGCGAGACCATCGGTACCGCTGTTCTGGTCTTGATGGGCGGTGGTGTCTGCGCCGCCGTCACCTTCAAGCGTTCCAAGGCGTTCAACGCCGGATGGGTCGCCATCGCCTTCGGGTGGGGCTTCGCCGTGCTGACGGGTGCCTACATCGCCGCGAAGTCCGGCGCACACCTCAACCCGGCCGTCACCATCGGCCTCGCGATCAAGGGCGGCATCGAGTGGAGTCAGGTGCCGGTGTACTTCGCCGGTGAACTCCTCGGCGCCCTGATCGGTGCGGTGCTGGTGTGGCTGGTCTACTACGGACAGTTCCGGGCGCACCTGACCGACCCCGAGGTGCTGGCCGGTCACAACGGCGAGGAGGGCATGGTCGACCCGGCCGCCGCTCCGAAGGCCGGCCCGGTGCTGGGCATCTTCTCCACCGGCCCGGAGATCCGGAACGTGGTGCAGAACCTCGTCACCGAGATCATCGCCACCATCGTGCTCGTGCTGGCGATCCTCACCCTCGGGCTGAGCGACAACGGCAAGGGCGTGGGCCCGATCGGCACGCTGCTGGTCGCCCTGGTCGTCACCGGCATCGGCCTGTCGCTGGGCGGTCCGACCGGGTACGCCATCAACCCGGTCCGCGACCTGGGCCCGCGCATCGTGCACGCGCTGCTGCCGCTGCCGAACAAGGGTGGTTCCGATTGGGGCTACGCCTGGATCCCGGTGGTCGGCCCGCTGATCGGCGGCGCCCTCGCCGGGGGCATCTACCAGTTGGCGTTCGCCTGAGCCGCCCCGCCCACCCCGCCGCCCGCACCGAACCTTGGAGCACACCATGAGCGACACCCCCAGCACCTCCTCGCACGGCCACGGTCCGTTCATCGCCGCGATCGACCAGGGCACCACCTCCAGCCGCTGCATCGTCTTCGACCGGGACGGCCGGATCGTCTCGGTCGACCAGAAGGAACACGAGCAGATCTTCCCCAAGCCGGGCTGGGTCGAACACGATGCGGCCGAGATCTGGGCCAACGTCCAGCAGGTCGTCGAGGGCGCCATCGACAAGGCCGCGCAGAGCAACCCCGGCTTCACCTCGGCCGACGTCAAGGCGATCGGCATCACCAACCAGCGCGAGACCACCCTGCTCTGGGACAAGAACACCGGTGAGCCGGTCCACAACGCCATCGTCTGGCAGGACACCCGCACCGACGGGCTCTGCCGGGAGCTGGGCCGCAACGTCGGCCAGGACCGCTTCCGCCGCGAGACCGGCCTGCCGCTGGCCTCGTACTTCGCCGGCCCGAAGATCCGCTGGCTGCTGGACAACGTCGAGGGGCTGCGCGAGCGCGCCGAGCGCGGCGAGATCCTCTTCGGCACCATGGACTCCTGGGTCATCTGGAACCTCACCGGCGGCGTCAACGGCGGTCGGCACGTCACCGACGTGACCAACGCCTCGCGCACCCTCCTGATGAACCTGCACACCCTGCAGTGGGACGAGAAGATCCTCACGTCGATGGACATCCCGGCGGCCCTGCTGCCGGAGATCCGCTCCTCCGCCGAGGTCTACGGCACCACCGCCGCCGGGGTGCTCGAAGGCGTCCCGGTCGCCTCCGCGCTCGGCGACCAGCAGGCCGCACTCTTCGGCCAGACCTGCTTCGCCGAGGGCGAGGCCAAGTCCACGTACGGCACCGGCACCTTCATGCTGATGAACACCGGCCACCAGCCGGTGAACTCCTACAACGGGCTGCTGACCACGGTCGGCTACCGGATCGGCGACGAGCAGCCGGTCTACGCCCTGGAAGGCTCCATCGCCGTCACCGGCTCGCTCGTCCAGTGGATGCGCGACCAGATGGGGCTCATCAACAGCGCGGCCGAGATCGAGACGCTGGCCAGCACCGTCGAGGACAACGGCGGCGCCTACTTCGTGCCGGCCTTCTCCGGCCTGTTCGCCCCCTACTGGCGCTCGGACGCCCGCGGCGTCATCGCCGGCCTGACCCGGTACGTCACCAAGGCGCACATCGCCCGTGCCGTCCTTGAGGCCACCGCCTGGCAGACCCGCGAGATCACCGACGCCATGACCAAGGACTCCGGCGTCGACCTGACCGCGCTCAAGGTCGACGGCGGAATGACCTCCAACAACCTGCTGATGCAGACGATCTCGGACTTCCTGGACGCCCCCGTGGTGCGCCCGATGGTCGCCGAGACCACCTGCCTCGGCGCTGCCTACGCGGCCGGTCTGGCCGTCGGCTTCTGGTCCAGCACCGACGAACTGCGCGCCAACTGGCGTCGGGCCGCCGAGTGGACCCCCCGCATGGACGCGGCCATCCGTGACCGCGAGTACAAGAACTGGCTCAAGGCCGTTGAGCGGACCATGGGCTGGCTCGACGACGAGAGCTGACGAGGAGCACATCATGAGCACCCTGCAGAGCGTCCCGGCCCTCGGGACGCACCCGGCCGCCGGTTCCCTGCCGAGCCGCGCCGAAACCCGGGAGCAGCTGTCCAAGGCGACGTACGACCTCCTGGTGATCGGCGGCGGCATCCTGGGCATCTCCACCGCCTGGCATGCCGCGCAGGCCGGACTGCGGGTTGCCCTGGTGGACGCCGGCGACTTCGCCGGCGCCACCTCCTCCGCGTCCTCCAAGCTGCTGCACGGCGGTCTGCGCTACCTGCAGACCGGCGCGGTCAAGCTGGTCGCGGAGAACCACTTCGAGCGGCGCGCGGTCTCCCGCCAGGTGGCCCCGCACCTGGCCAACCCGCTCACCTTCTACCTGCCGGTCTACAAGGGCGGCCCGCACGGCGCGGCCAAGCTCGGCGCGGGCGTCTTCGCCTACTCCGCGCTGTCCGCGTTCGGCGACGGCGTCGGCCACGTCATAAGCCCGGCCAAGGCCCAGCGGGACGTGCCGGAGCTGCGCACGGAGAACCTCAAGGCCGTGGCCGTGTACGGCGACGACCAGATGAACGACTCCCGGATGGCGCTGATGACCGTCCGCGCGGCGGTCGAGGCCGGCGCCACGGTCCTCAACCACTCCGAGGTCACCGGCCTGCGCTTCACCCAGGGCCGGGTCACCGGCGCCGAGCTCAAGGACCGCCTGGACGGCAGCGAGTTCGGCGTCAACGCCCGCCTGGTGCTCAACGCCACCGGCCCCTGGGTCGACCACCTGCGCAAGATGGAGGACCCCAACGCGGCCCCCTCCATCCGCCTGTCCAAGGGCGCGCACCTGGTCCTCAAGCGCACCTCCCCCTGGAAGGCCGCACTGGCCACCCCGATCGACAAGTACCGCATCACCTTCGCCCTCCCCTGGGAGGACATGCTGCTGCTCGGCACCACCGACGAGGAGTACGAGGGCGACCCGGCGGACGTCTCGGTCACCGAGAAGGACACCGCCCAGATCCTGGACGAGGCCGCCTTCTCCGTCCGCGACCAGCAGCTCTCCCGCGACCTGATCACCTACTCGTTCGCCGGTCTGCGGGTGCTGCCCGGCGGCCCCGGCGACACCTCCAAGGCCAAGCGCGAGACGGTGGTCACCGAGGGCTCCGGCGGGATGCTGTCGGTGGCCGGCGGCAAGTGGACGACCTTCCGGCACATCGGCCGCACGGTGATGAACAAGCTCGCCGCGCTGCCCGGCCACCCGCTGGCCGAGGACATGGAGCCGATCTCGCAGCTGCCGAAGAAGCTCCCGCTGCCCGGCATCGCCAACCCCAACGCGGTCGCCCACCGACTGCTGGTCGACGGCGGCACGCCCGGCCCCCGGATGGCCGCCGACACCGCGCGGCACCTCGCCACGCACTACGGTTCGCTGTCGTTCGACATCGCCCGGCTGGCGAACGAGGACCCGGCGCTGGCCGAGCGGATCCACCCGGACGCCCCGGAGATCTGGGCGCAGGTCGCCTACGCCCGGGACCACGAGTGGGCCGAGACCGTCGACGACGTGCTGCGCCGCCGGACGACGCTGACCATCCGCGGGCTGGACACCGAGGCCGTGCGGGCCCGCGTCAAGGGCATGCTGGAGGACTGACGGACCCTCGACCGAGCGATCGGTGAACGGCGGTGGGACGGCCGGGGGGCCGCCCCACCGCCCTGCGCGCAGCACCGCGGCGCGCGTCCCGGACGGGGCGCGCGCCGCGGTGCTTCTGCCGCACGGGTGCCACGGTGCCGACACACCGCGGCAACGTCCGGCGCGCACAGTGGGAGGACCCGCCGGCGGGCCGGCAGTGCGCCCGTCCGCCCGGCCGGAACCCACGCCGGAAGGACACCATGCGATTCTCCGTGCTCTCGCTGATCGGCCACGCACCGCACCCGCTGACCGGTCACCTGCCCTCCCCCGCCGACCGGTTCGCCGAGGTCGTCGAGACCGCCGTGGCGGCCGAACGGCTCGGCTTCGACGCGTACGCCGTCGGTGAACGGCACGCCGGGCCGTTCCTGTCCTCCAGCCCGTCGGTGGTGCTGGGGGCGCTGGCCGCCCGGACCTCCCGGATCCGGCTGCTGACCGGGGTGACCGTCGTGGCGGTCCTCGACCCGGTGCGGGTCGCGGAGGACTACGCCACCCTCACCCACCTCGCCCGCGGCCGTCTCGAACTCGTCGTCGGCAAGGGCGTGGAGGCCGGCCACTTCGACCTCTTCGGGCTCGACGAGGCGCGGCAGTGGGACCTCCAAGCCGAGAAGTACGAGCTGCTGCGCCGGCTGTGGAGCGAGGAGCACGTCGACTGGTCGGGCGAGTTCCGGCCGCCGCTGAAGGACGTGACGACCGTGCCGCGCCCGTACGGCGGTCCGCCGCGGATCTGGCACGGCTCGGCCACCAGCCGCAACTCCCCCGAACTCGCGGCGAAGCACGGCGATCCGCTGTTCACCGCCAACGCCATCCAACCGCGGGCCGCGTACGCCGAGTTGATCGCGCACTACCGCGAGCGGTTCGCCGCGTACGGCCATGATCCGGCACGGGCCCGGGTGGCCGCCGGCTCCGGCGGGCTGCTGCTCGCCGACAGCGAGCGGGCGGCGATCGCCCGCTACAAGGACCTCTACGAGGCGAAGGTCGCCCAGACCTTCCGACCGCACCTGGCCGGCAAGGCCGGGTACAACACCCCGTTCCGCACCATCGAGGACGCCATCACGA
Organism: Streptomyces diastatochromogenes; assembly: GCA_001418405.1. Classification (GTDB taxonomy): domain Bacteria; phylum Actinomycetota; class Actinomycetes; order Streptomycetales; family Streptomycetaceae; genus Streptomyces; species Streptomyces albulus_C. The sequence goes on from LIQL01000138.1 coordinate 15,150, forward strand.
ACGGGCCGCAACTGATCGGCTCGCCGCAGCAGGTCATCGACAAGATCCTCGGCTACCACGCGGTGTACGGGCACGACCTCCAGTCGATCACCGTCGACGGCTTCGGCCTGGAGCACGGCGAGCAGTTGGAGACGTTGCAGCGCTTCGCCGAGGAGGTCGCCCCGGTCGTCCGGCGCGAGGCGCCCAGCACGCTGTGGGAGGACCCGGCGGGCGGGAGCGGGGTGGACGGGGACGGGCACTGACCGGGCGCCGCGGGTCATAATGCCCCAGACATCGGAGGTCTGGGGCCGCGCCCCGCGGCGTCCGGGCGGGTCCGGACGGGGAGGGCGGCCATGGCGGTCACCGACGAGGCCATCGAGAAGATCAAGGGGATGATCGTCTCCGGTGCGCTGCGGCCGGGCGACCGGCTGCCCAGAGAGAGCGAACTCGCCGCGGAACTGGGGCTGTCGCGCAACTCCCTGCGGGAGGCGGTGCGCGCGCTGTCGCTGATCCGCATCCTGGACGTCCGCCAGGGCGACGGCACCTACGTCACCAGCCTGGACCCGCAACTCCTGCTGGAGGCGATGAGCTTCGTGGTGGACTTCCACCGCGACGACACGGTCCTGGAGTTCCTCGCCGTGCGCCGGATCCTGGAGCCGGCCGCCACCGGCATGGCGGCCGGCCGGCTCCCGACGTCCGAACTGGACGCCCTCCAGGCCGCGTTGGACGCACTGGGCCCCGAGCCGGCGCTGGAGGAACTGATCGCCGGCGACCTGGAGTTCCACCGTCGGATCGTCGCCGCGGCCGGCAACTCGGTGCTCTGCTCGCTGCTGGACGGCCTGTCCGGGCCGACCACCCGCGCCAGGATCTGGCGCGGGCTGACCCAGAAGGACGCGGTCGCCCGCACCCTCGCCGAGCACCGGGCGATCCTCGGTGCGCTGCGCGACGGGGACGCCGAGGCGGCGCGGGCGTGGGCGACGGTGCACGTCGCCAGCGTGGAGCAGTGGCTGCGGGCGTCCCTGTGAGGACGCCCGCGGCCACCGCTCAGGCCGCGAAGCCGCCGTCGACGGCGAGCGCGGCGCCGGTGACGTACCGGCCGCCGTCGCCCGCCAGGTGGGCCACCATCGCCGCCACGTCCGCCGGCTGCCCGTAGCCGCCGAGCGACGTCAACTGGGCCTGGAGGGCGGCGCCCTCGCCGTCCGCGGGGTTCATGTCGGTGTCGACGGGTCCCGGCAGGACGAGGTTGACGGTGATGCCGCGCGGCCCCAACTCCCTGGCCAGCGCCTTGGTCAGGCCGCCGAGCGCGGCCTTGCTGGTGGCGTAGAGGGAGCCGCCGGGGAAGGCTGCCCGTTCGGCCATGCAGCTGCCGATCGAGATGATCCGGCCGCCCTCGGTCAGGTGGGCGGCGGCGGCCTGGGCGGCGAGGAAGGGGGCTCGGACGTTGACCGCCAGCACCCGGTCCACGTCGTCGAGCGCGATCCCCTCGAAGGGGCCTATGACGCCGGCGCCGGCGTTGTTGACGAGGACGTCCAACCGTCCGAACCGGTCGGCCGCGGCGGCCACCGAGGCCCGCACCGCCTCCGGGTCCGCACCGTCGGCCCGGACCGCCCAGGCCCGCCCGCCGGCCCGCTCGATCTGCCGGACGACGTCGGCGGCAAGGTCGTCCCGGTGCTGGTAGGTCAGCGCCACCGCCGCCCCGTCGGCCGCCAGCCGGGCCGCGATCGCCGCGCCGATGCCCCGGCTGCCGCCGGTCACCAGGGCCGCCTTGCCGGACAGCGGGCGGGTGCCGGGCACCGGGGTTGCGGACGCCGTGGTCGTCGTCATCGTCATCACCTTCGTCTCACGTTCCTCTTCGAGCCGTGCGTACCGTGTTGAAGCGGGAGCAGTGGAAAAGCCATGGTTCATGGCGCTTCGCACGCTTCCGCCGCGGTACGGCTCGATCCTCCGGCAGCGCGGAGGGCGGTGCTGGCGGAATCCGGACGGCTAGTCCACGCCGGACGGGGGCCGGGCGTCCAGGCCGTAGACGCGGGTCGCGGTGCCGCCGAAGACCGCGGCGCGTTCCGGGCCGGTGAGGTGGTCGGTGGCGGCCTCGGCGAGCGCGACGACGTCCCCGTAGCCGGCGGCCAGGGTGCAGACCGGCCAGTCGGAGCCGAACATCACCCGCTCCGGGCCGAACGCGTCCAGGACGTGCCGGGCGTACGGCAGCAGGTGCGACGGCCGCCAGGCGTGCCAGTCGGCCTCGGTGACCAGGCCGGAGAGCTTGCAGGTGACGTTCGGGAGGCGGGCGAGGGCGGTGAGCGCGGCCGCCCAGGGCTGCCACGCGCCGCGGGCGATCGCCGGTTTGCCGGCGTGGTCCAGGACGAAGGACAGCTCCGGCAGGGCCCGCACGACGGCGTGGGCGGCGGGCAGTTGGCGCGGGGTGACCAGCAGGTCGTAGACGAGTCGGTGGGCGGCGAGGGTGCGCAGGCCGCGCCGGACGTCGGGGCGGGCCAGCCAGTGCGGATCGGGTTCGTCCTGGACCTGGTGGCGCAGGCCGACGAGCCCGGCGGGCAGGGCCGCCAGCGCGTCCGGCAGGCCGCCGGCGGTGAGGTCGGCCCAGCCGACGACGCCGCGCACCGGCCCGTCCTCGGCGGCCAGGGCGAGGAGTTCGACGGTCTCCCGGGCGGAGGCCGAGGACTGGACCAGGACGGTGCCGGCGATGCGGTGCGCCGCGACGTGCGGGGCGAGATCGGCCGGGGCGTAGCTGCGGCGGATCGGGGCGGCCCAGGGCCCGTCCATCCAGGGCTGGCCGCGGCGGCCGAGGTCCCACAGGTGGTGGTGGGCGTCGATGCGCATCGGGGCGGCTCCCGGTGGTCGGGTCGGCGGGCGGGGCGTCAGGCGTCCGCCGGCAGCGGCAGGTCGGGGTCGAGCAGCCCGCGGGCGACGAGGGCGCGCCAGAGGCCGGCCGGGACGGGGTGGCGGAACAGGGCCGCGTTCTCGGCGGCCTCGTCGGGCGAGGCGGCGCCGACCACGGCCGCGGCGACGGCCGGATGCCCGAACGGGAAGCGCAGCGCGGCGGCCTTCAGCGGGACGTCGAACGCGGCGCAGACCGCGGCGAGTCGGCGCGCACGGGCGAGGACCGCGGGCGGCGCCGGGGCGTAGTCGTAGGGGGCGCCGGGGGTCGGGTCGGCGAGCAGGCCGGAGTTGTAGACCCCGCCGACGACGACCGAGGTGCCGCGCCGGGCGCACACCGGCAGCAGGTCGGTGGCGGCGGTCTGCTCCAGCAGCGTCCAGCGGCCGGCGCAGAGCACCACGTCCACGTCGAGGTCGGCGACCAGGCGGGCCAGGACGCCGCTGTGGTTCATGCCGAAGCCGATGGCGCGGACGGTGCCCTCGGCGCGGAGTTCGGCCAGGGCCGGGTAGCCGGTCTCGTAGACCTCGCGCAGGTGGTGTTCGACGTCGTGGAGGTAGACGACGTCCACCGCGGCCACGCCGAGGCGGGTCAGGGACGCCTCCAGGGTGGCCCGGATGCCGGCCCGGGTGAGGTCGCGCACCCGGGCCCGGGCGGGGGTGGCCACGAAGCCCTCGCCGGCGGGCCGTTCGCCGGGGGCGAGCGGGCGCAGCCGGCGGCCGACCTTGGTGGACAGCACGTAGTCGGCCCGGTCGAGGCCGCGCAGCGCCCGGCCGAGGCGCTCCTCGGACAGGCCGACGCCGTAGTGCGGGGCGGTGTCGAAGTAGTGGGCGCCGGTGGCCAGGGCGGTGCGGACGACGGCCCGGGCGCGGGCCTCGGGGACGGCGCGGTAGAGGTTGCCCAGGGGTGCGCAGCCCAGGCCCAGCGGGGGGACGGTGACGCCGCTGCGGCCGAGGTGGCGTGGCCCGTGGGGCGGTCGGCTCATGGTGGCGCCCCGTCAGTCCTGCTTCTCGCCGCTGGTGAAGCGGGAGACGATCAGCGCGAGGAGGATGATCGCGCCGTTGAGGAACTGCGTCCACAGCGGCGGCACACCGCCGAGGGTCATCACGTTGATGACGAGTTGGAGGGTGAGGACGCCGGTGAGCGCCCCGAAGAGGGTGCCGCGACCGCCCTTGAGGCTGATGCCGCCGATCACCGCGGCGGCGAACACCTGGAAGATCCAGCCGCTGCCCTGACTGGCGGAGACCGCGCCGTAGTGGCCGGTGTAGAGGATGCCGGCGAAGGCCGCGAGGACGCCGGCGAGGACCAGGACGGTCCAGGTGATCCGGTCGGTGCGGATGCCGGCCGCCCGGGCCGCCTCCGGGTTGCCGCCGATCGCGTAGAGGGCGCGGCCGTGCCGGAGGTAGCCGAGCGCCGCACCGCCGAGGGCGAAGAGGGCCAGGCAGATCCAGACGGCGGCGGGGACACCCAGCCAGGCGGTCCGGCCCAGGTAGCCGAAGGAGTCCGGGACGTCGCTGAGGGAGCGGCCCTCGGAGAGGCCGACCTGGAGGCCGCGCAGCATGGTGAGCATGCCGAGGGTGGCGATGAAGCCGTTGACCCGCAGCCGGAGGATGAGGAAGCCGTTGGCGGCGCCGATGACCGCGCCCACGGCCAGGCACAGCGGGACCGCGCTCCAGGAGGGAAGCAGCCCCAGGCCGGCGAACCGGGTGCCGTGCGCGGGCAGCACCAGCCACAGGGCGACCACCGGCGCCAGGCCGATGGTCGACTCCAGCGACAGGTCCATCCGCCCGCTGATCAGCACCAGCGCCTCGCCGAGCACCAACAGGCCGAGTTCGGTGGACTGTTGGACGACGCCGATGAGGTTGTCCTCGGTGAGGAAGGCGGGCGAGACGATGAAGCCGACGACGCCGAGGAGGACGATCACCGGGACGAGCGAGAGGTCCCGCCAGCGGCGGGCCGCGAGCCGGGGGCGGCGCACCGGGCGGGCCGGCGGCGCCTCGGCGGTCGGTGGTGCCGTGGTGTCGGTCATGGCGCGGTCCCTTCGGTCGCGGT
>LIQL01000139.1 GCA_001418405.1 Streptomyces diastatochromogenes
CGCCCGCCCCCTCGACCTGGACGCCATCGCCCGTCGCCACCACGCCCGTTGCCTGGGCCGGGAGGCCGCCGGCGCGGCCGTGCAGATCGTGGACTGGACGACGGCCCCCACCCCCGGCCGGCACGTCACGCCGGCGCCGCGCTGACCCCCCACCGGCTCACGTCGCCACCCGTAGGGGCAGCGACTTCAGCCCGTTGATGAAGTTCGACACCAGCCTCGGTGGCGGTCCGGCGACCGCCACCGCGGGCAGCAGCGCGCAGGTCTCCTCGTAGAGCACCCGCAGCTGCAACCGGGCCAGGTGCGCGCCCAGGCAGACGTGCGGACCGTCCCCGAACGAGACGTGCGGGTTCGGGGCGCGGCCCAGGTCCAGCCGGCCGGGTTCGGCGAACACCCGCTCGTCGTGGTTGGCCGAGGCGTGGAAGACCACGACCTTCTCGCCGGCGCGGATCCGCCGACCGGCCAGCTCCGTGTCGACCGCGGCGGTGCGGCGGAAGCTGAGCACCGGCGGGTGCCAGCGCAGCAGTTCCTCCACGGCCGGGCCCATCGGCACCGCGCCGGTGCGCAGCGCCGCGTAGGCGTCCGGATGCCCGGCGAGCGCCAACAGCCCGCCCGGCGCCGCACTCCGCACGGTGTCGTTGCCCGCGACGGTCAGCAGGAAGAAGAACATCTCCAGCTCGGGAACGGCCAGTTCGCGGTCGGCGGCCAGCACCGTCATCACGTCGTCGCCCGGGTGCCGCCGCTTGTGCGCGGCCAGTTCGCGGGCGAACGCGAACATGTCCCGGAGCATCGCGGGGGAGCGCGGGTCGACGGGCCGGCCGCTCGCCCCGGTCACCGCCGGGCCGGCCTCGTCCGGGTCCTGATAGCCGATGACCCGCCGGGTCCAGTCCAACAGCAGACCGCGTTCGGCGGGCGGCACGCCCAACAAGTCGGCGAGGTTGCGCAGCGCGTAGTCGTCGGTGACGGTCCCGACCAGGTCGCACACCCCGTCGGCGGCCCGCGCCGCGTCCACCGCCGAGGCCAACAGGGTGCGCGCCCGATCCCGTACGGCGTCCTCGAAGCGGTCGACCCGGCGCGGCGTGAAAGCCCGGCTGACCAGGCGCCGCAGTCGGTTGTGCTGCGGAGGGTCCTGATTGAGCATCATGCGCCGGATGAACGGCAGGTCGGCGGGGTCGGGGTCGCGGATCTGGGTGGCTCCCAGACGGGACGAGAAGGTCCGCGCGTCCTTCAACACCCGGACCACGTCCCGGTGCCTGGTCACCGCCCAGAACCCGGGGCCGGCCGGCCAACCCAGCACTTCCGGCTCGTCCTGCCAGGCCACCGGGTGGTGGTCGCGGAGCAGCCGGTACGCGTCGTGCGGCAGCCCGGCGGCGTAGCGGCGCGGATCGAAGACGTCGGGCACGTCCGGGGACCGGGCCGGCTCCCGGCCGGGCACCCGCCCGGCCCCGCCGGTGCTGCCGGTCACCCGGCCACCGGCCCGCCGTCGGCCGCCCGGTCGGCGCACCCTCGGCGCACCGCGATGACCTCGTGCGCACCCCGACCGTGCAGGGTGTGCGGCAGGACGAAGGAAGCCACGCGCTCTCCCGCTGTGTTCCGGGCCGGGCACCACCGGCGGACGGACGACCACGACCACCCTGGCCCCGCCCGCACCGCCCCGCAAGGGTGCCCCGCCCACCGGTGTGATTTGGCATGATGCCCCGTCACCCCGCACCGAGGCATGGGAGAACCACGTGATCGAAGCAGCCGTCGGAGCATTACCGGGACTCCTGCCGGCGTTCCTCGTCCTCGCCGCGGTCCTGGGGGTGGGCGCCGCTGCGGTGGGCAGGGCGAGGGGCGCCCCGGTCGCGTTGTCCGTGCTGTGTGCGGTCGCGTTCGCCGGCGTGCTCGTCGTCACGATGCTGCCGGGAGGCGGCGGATCGGGACAGGGCGGGTCCTGCGTCGTCGGCCTGCCCGGATGGGCCTTCCTGGGCTCGGAGTCGGCACGGCTGAACGTCGCGCTGTTCGTCCCGCCGAGCCTCCTCGCCGTCCTGCTCTTCCGCCGCCCGGTCACGGTCCTGGCCGGATGCCTGCTCCTCACCGGCGGCATCGAACTCCTCCAGGGGACGACCGAACTCGGCCGCGCGTGCAGCTACGACGACCTCAAGGCGAACGCCCTCGGCGGGTGCCTCGGCGTCCTCCTCGGCGTCGTCGGCCTGTGGGCCGCCCGGCGCCGTTGCCCGCTGACCCGCCGGGACGCCCTGCGCGGTGCCGCTGCGGCCGCGCTCGGCGGATCACTGCTGGTGGGGGCGTTCGCCGTGGCCGTCGAACCGTCCGACGACGAGGCCCGGGCGCAGGCACGACGCGTCGAGTCGGGAAGACAGGAGACCTGGCTCGACGGGGCCGCCACCGACCTGTTCGGTGGCGGCAACTCGGCCATGGCGGTGCGGCGGAAGCGGCTGCCCGATGGCGGCGGGCGCCTGACCGTGGAAGTCGAGCGGCGCGGCTCGTTCGTCGTCCGCTGGCCGGAACGCCGGCTCGAACGCTTCGCGTGGCCGGCGGGGGACGGCCCCGCCGGTGACACCGGTGCGCTGCCCGCCGCTCGGGCCCGTGCCGCCGGCGACCGGTTCGTGCGCAAGTGGTTCCCACAGGTGGCGGCCGAGGCCACGTCCTTCCCGTCGCAGGACGAACGGCGCGGTCACGTGCTGCGCTACCGGTACACCGCGCCGGACGCCGCGGAGCCCGGGACGCTGGAGGTGCGGGTGTCGCCCACCGGCCGGGTGGTGGAACTGACGACGCACGGCGCTCCGGGGCCGGCGCCGGATCCCGCCTGAGGATCGGTGCCCCTTTTGCCTCATACCTGCTAAATGAAAGGCGAGGCAATGCCCAATGTAGCGCCAGAATGCGACTAAGCTGGGGTAGGTTTGAGCCATGAGTGAGGGTCAGCTCGACAGTGTTGAGGCTTTGCTGGAAGAAGCGCGGCTCATGGCGCGCATGCCGGAGCCCGCGGAACGATTGCGGCTGCGCGAGGCGGCGGGGTTGTCGCGGGCCCAGGTGGCGACCGCCGTCGGCGTGGGGCGGCAGACCGTCGCCAACTGGGAGTCCGGCGAGACGGACCCGCAGCCGCCCGGGCGCGTCAAGTACCTGCGGCTGCTGGAGGGGCTCGCCCAGATTCACCCGGCACCGGCCCGGTCAGCAGCGCAGGATCCGGAGCCCGTGGCCGTCACGCAGTCCGCGCTCGGTGCCGCGGTGGCGCCGGACTTCGCGGCCCAGACCGCCTGGCGGCCGGACGGCCTGGCCGTCCGGCCGCCAGGCGG
>LIQL01000014.1 GCA_001418405.1 Streptomyces diastatochromogenes
GCCTGCTGCGCCCGGGGCCGGGAGCCGGCCCCGGGCGCAGCAGGCGGCGGATCAGGCGTCGGCCAGCGCCAGCAGCTTGGTGACGGTGTTCCAGTTGCGCGCGGTGGCCGTCACCCCGAGCCGGGCCCGGCCGACCGCCTCGGCCAGCTTGGAGCGCCCGATGCCCTGCGGACACCACAGGTACAGGTCGCGGCCCATCAGCCGGAACCGGTCCGGTGCGTACGCGTCCTGGTCGAGCGCGTCCAACCGGGCCGTGTCGGTCGGCACCTGCGACAGGAACGTCACGTGCAGGGTCTTGGGCTCCGGAACGGCGAGCGGGAACGGGTTCCCGGCGACGGTGGCGGCCCATTCGTCCCTCGTCCGCACGACCACCGGCACCGACAGGCCCAGCTCGGCCGTGATCCGCTCCTCGATCCGCCGGGCGGTCTCCGCCGGCGCCGTCCCCGGGTCGGCGAAGACGAGGTTGCCCGTCTGCAGCAGGACGGAGACCTCCTCGAACCCCAGGGAGCGGGCCAGCTCCAGCTGACGGGCCTTGGGGAAGGCGTTGTGGCCTCCGACGTTGACGCCGCGGAGCAGGGCGATCTGGCGGGGCATGCGCGATCCTTCGAGGACGGTGCCGGCCGGCGGCGGGCACGAGGGGCGAACGGGGAGGCGGCGGACCACGGCCCGACGGGGCTCAGAACAGGGGAGCGGGGAGCACGCCCTCCAGGGCCAGCAGCAGCCGCTTGGCCTCCAGGCCGCCGCCGAAACCGCCGATCCCGCCGTCGCTGGCCACCACCCGGTGGCAGGGCACGACCACCGGGAGCGGGTTGGAGCCCATGGCGGCGCCCACCGCCCGGGCCGCCCCCGGCTCCCCGACGCGGTCCGCGAGGTCCTGATAGCCCACCACGCTGCCGTACGGCACGCCGTCGGCCAGGACGTGCAGCACCCGGGCGTTGAAGCCGCCGGACAGCGACCAGTCCAGCGGGACCGTGAAGGCGTGCAGCTCACCGGAGAAGTAGCGGTCGAGCTCGTCGGCGGCCGTCGCCAGGTGCGGCAGCTCCGGCAGCGGCGGCCCGCCGAAGGCGCCCTCCAGCCGGGTCAGCGCCCGCCGGGTCACCCGCTCGTCGGCGTGGAAGACGACCTGGACCAGGCCCTCGCGGGTCGCGGCGAGCAGCAGCGGGCCGATCGGGGCCCCGACGCGCGTCCAGGCCCAGTCGCGGCGCGGCGGACGGCCCGCCTCCGGGGCGGCGTCCGGCGCCGCGGCGGGTCCTGGGCCGTGCTCTCGGTTCGTCACGTGTCCAAGGGTAGGTCCGGCCACCGACAACGCGGCGGGGAGCGGACCGGGCGGCCCCCGCCGGCCCCGCTCCCCGCCGCGCCCGACGGTCAGTGGCCCCCGGCGGCCAGGGCCTCGCGCACCACGTCCGGCTTGTTGCTGATGACGCCGTCGACGCCCAGGTCGGCGGAGCCGACCGCGGCCTTGGCGTCGTCGACGGTCCAGGTGTAGAGCTCCAGCCGCCGGTGGTGCGGGCCGCGCAGCGCGTGCACGGCGTCCACGTACGCACGGGTGACGGCCGTGTGGGGCGGGTTGATCTGGTCGCAGTAGGCGGCGTACTTGGGCAGGTCGGTGAGCGAGGGGTTCCCGAGGAAGCCCGTCTTGACCGCCGGTTCCAGGCGGTGGACCTTCTTGATCGCGTCGGCGTTGAAGCTCTGGACGATCAGCCGGCTCTTGACGTGCGCACCGTTCAGCCAGCCGTCGTGGTGCAGCTCCCGGAGGGCCTGCCGCTCGATCCCCGGGTAGAGCTCGGGGTTCTTCAGCTCCATCAGCAGCCGCTGGCCGTTGTGCTCGACCTCGTCGAGGTAGTCCTCAAGGGTCGGCACCCGCTCGCCCTTGAACTTCGCGTCGTACCAGCTGCCGGCGTCCAGCTTCTCGATCTCCTGGAGCGTGAAGTCGCCGACGTTCCACGGGGAGCGGTCCGGGAAGACCTTCTTGACGTTGGTCGTCCGGGCCAACGAGGTGTCGTGCAGGACGACCAGCTCGCCGTCCTTGGTGCGCTGGACGTCGTTCTCCACCCAGGTGATGCCGAGCCGGTGCGCCGCATCGACGGACGCGAGCGTGTTCTCGGGCGCGTACGCCGCGGCGCCGCGGTGGCCGACCACCACGGGGGGACGCCCGTGAGCCGCAGCCTGGGCGCCGGCGGCGGGGAGGGCGAGCGCGGACAGACCCATGAGCGCACCGGCGAGGGCAGCGACGGGGCGAATACGCATACGGACTCCTCGTGACGTCGTGGTAGTGGACTGACGTGAGGTGAGGTGAACGGGGAGGACGGTCAGACGGAGGCTCGCAGCCGGGCCGGAGGGGGAGACGGACGTGCGGTGGCCGGGCGCTGAACGGGAAATGGCCGTGTTCCGTGCGGAGCGTCGCAGTTGCAGGATGCCCGGAACGGCCCTGCAGCAGACGTACGCCCCGACGTCGTCCAACTTGCCGGAGCTGCGGCGTCCGCGCATCTCGGCCGACGGCGAGTCACCCCTCGTATGTGTGACCGTTTTTGCCGCCCGCGCCCCGGGCACACCTTTCCGGCCGGCCGCGACGCGCCCGGCCCTGGGCTGGGGGTGCGTGCGAGCCGGCGGGGCGCCGGTGGCGCTGCGGAGACCGGCCCACTCGCCCCACCGCTCCGGCGCCCCTCGGGAAACCGCAGGTCAGCTCCGGTGCGGCACCGATTGTCAGTGGCGGGTCGTACGGTGGATCCCATGCGGCCCGTTTCAAAGATCGAACGCACGGTGGCGCCCTTCGAGGTCGTCAGCTCCTACCAGCCCAACGGTGACCAGCCGGCGGCCATCGCCGAGCTCGACCGGCGCATCCGCGGCGGTGAGAAGGACGTCGTCCTGCTGGGTGCGACCGGTACCGGCAAGTCGGCGACCACCGCGTGGATGATCGAGAAGCTGCAGCGCCCGACGCTGGTGATGGCGCCCAACAAGACCCTCGCGGCCCAGCTCGCCAACGAATTCCGCGAGCTGCTGCCCAACAACGCCGTCGAGTACTTCGTCTCGTACTACGACTACTACCAGCCAGAGGCGTACGTCCCGCAGTCCGATACGTACATCGAGAAGGACTCCTCCATCAACGAGGAGGTCGAACGGCTGCGCCACTCCGCGACGAACTCCCTGCTCACTCGGCGGGACGTGGTCGTCGTCGCCTCGGTGTCCTGCATCTACGGCCTGGGTACGCCCCAGGAGTACGTCGACCGGATGGTGCCGCTCAGGGTCGGCGACGAGCTCGACCGGGACCAGCTGCTGCGCCGCTTCGTCGAGATTCAGTACACCCGCAACGACCTGGCGTTCACCCGGGGCACCTTCCGGGTCCGCGGCGACACCATCGAGATCTTCCCGGTCTACGAGGAGCTGGCCGTCCGGATCGAGATGTTCGGCGACGAGATCGAGGCGCTGTCCACCCTGCACCCGCTCACCGGCGAGGTGATCAGCGACGACCAGCAGCTCTACGTCTTCCCCGCCAGCCACTACGTCGCCGGCCCCGAGCGCATGGAGAAGGCCGTCGCCGGGATCGAGGCAGAGCTGGCGGACCGGCTCGCCACCCTGGAGAAGCAGGGCAAGCTGCTGGAGGCCCAGCGGCTGCGGATGCGCACCACGTACGACATCGAGATGATGCGGCAGATCGGCTCCTGCTCGGGCATCGAGAACTACTCGATGCACATGGACGACCGCGAGCCGGGCACGGCGCCCAACACCCTCCTCGACTACTTCCCCGAGGACTTCCTGCTGGTCATCGACGAGTCGCACGTCACCGTCCCGCAGATCGGCGCCATGTACGAGGGCGACGCCTCCCGCAAGCGCACGCTCGTCGACCACGGCTTCCGGCTCCCGTCCGCGCTGGACAACCGGCCGCTGAAGTGGGAGGAGTTCCTGGAGCGGGTCGGCCAGACCGTGTACCTCTCCGCGACGCCCGGTCCGTACGAGCTGTCCCGCAGCGACGGCTTCGTCGAGCAGATCATCCGGCCGACCGGCCTGGTCGATCCGGAAGTGGTGGTCAAGCCCACGGACGGGCAGATCGACGACCTGGTGCACGAGATCCGCAAGCGCACCGAGAAGGACGAGCGCGTCCTGGTCACCACCCTCACCAAGAAGATGGCCGAGGACCTCACCGACTACTTCCTCGAGCTCGGCATCCAGGTCCGTTACCTGCACAGCGACGTCGACACCCTGCGGCGCGTGGAGCTGCTGCGCGAGCTGCGGGCGGGTGAGTACGACGTGCTGGTCGGCATCAACCTGCTCCGGGAGGGCCTGGACCTGCCGGAGGTCTCCCTGGTCGCCATCCTCGACGCCGACAAGGAGGGCTTCCTGCGCTCCGGCACCTCGCTGATCCAGACCATCGGCCGGGCGGCCCGCAACGTCTCCGGCCAGGTGCACATGTACGCCGACAAGATCACCCCGGCGATGGAGAAGGCCATCGACGAGACCAACCGCCGCCGGGAGAAGCAACTCGCGTACAACAAGGAGAACGGCATCGACCCGCAGCCGCTCCGCAAGAAGATCGGCGACATCGTCGCCACCCTGGCCCGCGAGGAGATCGACACCCAGGAACTGCTGGGCAGCGGCTACCGCAAGTCCGGCGACAAGGACGGCAAGGCCAAGGCGCCGGTCCCGGCGCTCGGCGGAAAGGCCGGCAAGGCGGGCAAGGCCGCCAAGGGCAAGGGCGGCAAGGACGGGGAGGTCCTCACGGACCGGCCCGCGGCCGAACTCGCGGCCACCATCGAGGAGCTGACCGAGCGGATGCGGGCCGCCGCGGCGGAGCTGCAGTTCGAGGTCGCCGCCCGGCTCCGGGACGAGGTCGGCGAGCTGAAGAAGGAGCTGCGGCAGATGAAGGAGGCCGGACTGCGGTAGCGGCCTGTGCCCGGCGGTGCCCGTCGTGCACGCCGGGGCGACGGCGGGCGGGTGGACCGGCCGGGGTCCGTGCCCTGGTTGTGTTGCGGATCCACCACAGGCGGCGGGATCCGGCGTGCTCCGCCCCGCCCGGGTGCGTAGGGTCGGCAGAGTTCGCCGAAGCGGCGGACACGGACGGGCGAGGAGGGGACGGCGGGTGTCGGTCAACGCGTCCACGCGGCAGGCCATCGGCCGGCGACTGTCCGACGGGGCGCAGCCGTTCCGGGGCCTGACGGGTCCGGCACGGCGCCGGGATCCGGCGTGCCCCACCGGCAGCGGCAGCGCCGACCGGAGCGTGCAGGGCACCGCCCGCGCCACACCGGACATCGGCCGCGCCGCGCGGGGCATCCGCACGGCGCACGGTGCGGGCGCCGAACGCCGGCCAACGTCCCTCGACGCCCCCGCCGTCGACCGCACCCGCACGGACCCGGACCCAGAGCCGCGGCCGGCGAGCCGCCCGCACCCGTAGGCGCCGCAGCCGCAGCACCGACGAGCGACCGGGCCGACACGTACCCGGCATCCCACCCGACCTGCTACGACACACAAGGGGACGACGATGACGGCGGAGCTGGTCCGGGGGCAGAACCACCCACTGGACGGCACCCGTGTGGAGATCCGGATCGCGGCCGACGGGCCCGTCCTGGTCGGGGTCGCGCTCGGCGACGACCAGGGCCGGCTGGCGGGCACCGAGGCGGTGGTCCATCCGGGCGCACCCCGTCGGCCCGGCGTCGAGGTGCCCTCCGGGGCGGCGGCCGAGCAGCGCATCGCGGTCGACCTCGATGCGCTGCCCGCCGCGGTGCACCGGCTGAGCGTGCTGCTCGCGCTGCCGGGCGGGCCCGGTTCGCCGCACGCCTTCGGCGCCGCGGCCGCGCCGTCGCTGGTCGTCGCGCAGGCCGACGGCACCCCCCTCGCGGCGTACGTCGTCACCGGCCTCGGCCTGGAATCCGCGCTGGTCGCCCTGGAGCTGTACCGGCGCCGGGGCGCCTGGCGGATTCGCGCGGTCGGCCAGGGGTACGCCGGCGGACTGCCGGAGCTGCTGCGCGACCAGGGGCTGCCGCGCGCCGCGGAGCTGGCCGCCGAGATCGAAGCGGCGGTGGGCCCCGGCCGGACACCGGCGGCAGCGCCGCCCGACCCGGTGGCGCCGCACCACCCCGGGCAGACGACGGCCGGCAGCAGCCCCGAAGCCCCGGCCGCGGGCCCCGACACCCCGCCCTCCGGCGATCGGGTCGACTACCGCCATCCCCGACGGTCCACCGTGCCCGCCTCCGCCCCGTCCGCGGCCGGCCCGCCCGTGCCGTCCGCCGGCCCCGGCGCCCCGACCGCACCGGTCGCCGGCGACGCCAACGGCTGGAGCATGGAGGAGCGGCTCTACAACCAGGTCCGCGGCATGTTCGAGGACCTGGCCCGGTCGGTCGCCGCGTACCGCAGCGCCACCGGCTTCGCCGCCTCCCGCCTGGAGCGGGAGCTCGACGAGGCGCTCGCCGACCCCGCCACCCGGCTGGGCGGTGCGGCCGAGACGGCCCGGTCCGCCGCCCGGGACCGGCACACCGACCTGGTCGACCGGGCCCGTGCCGTCCTCGACCGGGACCTCGCCCAGCTGACCGCCGAGTCGGAGGTGGTGGAGCCGGCGCTGCCGCCGGCCCTGGCCCGTTGGGACAACCCGGTGTGGCAGGGCTACGAGGTCCCCCAGCAGCATCCGATGGCGGTGCGGCTGGGCGATCTGCACCTCCCGGAGGCCCCCGGTCTGCGCATCCCGATGCTCGTCCGGCTCCCGTTGGAGCGCGGACTGTGGATCGACAGCGGCCCGGGTCCGTACCCGCGCGGCGGGTACGACCCGGAGCGGGAGTTCGGCCGCCGGGAGCTGGGCGGTGCGCTCACCGACGCGGTGCCCGACGAGGCCGCGCTGGGGCGGCTGGCCCTGGAGACCGCCGTCGCGGTCGCCGCCCGGCTGCTCGCCGCCCATCCGCCGGGTGCGTTCGCGGTCCAGGTCATCGACCCCGCCGGCGCGGCCGCCCCGGCGCTCGCCCCGCTGCGGGAGAGCGGCCTGCTGCCCGTCTCCCCGGCCACCGGCGCCGCGGGCGTGGCCGCGGTGCTGGAAGCGCTGACCCGGCGGGTCGACCTCCTCCAGATGGCGGTGCGGCACCGTGCGACGGAGGCCCTGCCACCGGAGCTGGATCCGGCCGAGCAACTGCTGATCGTCCACGACTTCCCGCACGGCTTCGACGACCGCGGGCTGAACCAACTGCGCTATCTGGCCGACGAGGGCCCCGCGGTGGGCGTCCACCTGATGATGGTCGCCGACCGGGACCGGGCGCGGGAGTACGGTCCGGTCCTGGATCCGCTCTGGCGGGCCCTGTTGCGGCTCACGCCGGTGCCCGACGTCCATCTCGCCGACCCGTGGGTCGGCCACGCCTGGACGTACGCGCCGCCGCTCGCGCCCCGGCGCAGCGAGGTGCTCCGCCGGGCGCTGGACCGTGTCGCGGCGGCTCGACCGGCCGCGGATCCGGAGCCGGGCTGACGCCCACCAGCCCCGTCAACCGTTCCGTAAACCGCCTCCCACCTGCACTTTTAGTCTTTCCTTTGCCATTTCATGAACTTCCTTTACTCTTTCTTGGGAGGGGTGCAGAAATCCCCGGCAGCGACGACGCTGTGAGTGCCGTACGACTCTGCCGGAGGAGCAGTGGACGTTTCCCTGAACCTGTGGGTGCTGACCATCCTCGGTCTGGCCGCCCTGATCGCCGTTGACTTCTTCATCGGCGGGCGCAAGCCCCACGAGGTGTCCCTCAAGGAAGCCGGCATCTGGACCGGTGTCTGGATGGCGCTGGCCGTGCTGTTCGGGCTCGGCCTGCTGGTCTTCGGCGGGGGCGCGCCGGCCGGCGAGTTCTTCGCGGGCTTCATCACCGAGAAGTCGCTCAGCGTCGACAACCTCTTCGTCTTCGTCCTGATCATGAGCAAGTTCGCGGTGCCGGCCGTCTACCAGCAGCGGGTGCTGCTGGTGGGGGTGCTGATCGCCCTGGTGCTGCGGGCCGGCTTCATCGGCGCGGGCGCGGCGATCATCGCCAACTTCTCCTGGGTCTTCTACCTCTTCGGGGCGTTCCTCATCTGGACCGCCTGGAAGCTCATCCAGGAGGCGCGGGGCGGCCAGGAGGACGAGGAGTTCGAGGAGAACCGCTTCCTGAAGGCGGTCGAGCGGCGCTTCCCGTCCACCGACCAGTACCACGGGACCAAGCTGTTCGTCGTCGAGAACGGCCGGCGGCTCATGACCCCGATGCTGATCGTCATGCTGGCGATCGGCACCACCGACGTCCTCTTCGCCCTGGACTCGATCCCGGCGATCTTCGGCCTGACCCAGGACCCGTACATCGTCTTCACCGCCAACGCCTTCGCCCTGATGGGCCTGCGGCAGCTGTACTTCCTGATCGGCGGACTGCTCAAGAAGCTGGTCCACCTCTCCTACGGCCTGTCGGTGATCCTCGGGTTCATCGGCGTGAAGCTGGTGCTGCACGCCCTGCACGAGTCGGGGGTGCCCGTCCCGGAGATCAGCATCCCGGTCTCGCTGGGCGTGATCTGCGCGGTGCTGGTCGTCACGACGGTGACCAGCCTGCGGGCCTCCCGGCGCCAGGCGGCGGCCGAGGAGGCCACGGCGGCCGCCGACGAGGCCGGGGCGCACCCTCGCCCGTAGGCGCCGCGGGAAACGGCACGGGCCCGGTGGGCGGAGAACCACCCACCGGGCCCGGTGCCGGGCGAGCGGCCGCTACCAGCCGCGCTCCCGCCACTCGGCGAGGTGCGGCCGCTCGGCACCGAGCGTGGTGTCGCCGCCGTGGCCCGGATAGACCCAGGTCTCGTCCGGCAGCCGGTCGAAGAGCTTGGTCTGCACGTCGTCCAGCAGGCTGGCGAACCGTTCGGCACTGCCCCAGGTGTTGCCGACCCCGCCCGGGAAGAGGCAGTCCCCGGTGAAGACGTGCGGGTGGCCGTGCGGGTCGTCGTAGACCAGCGCGATGCTGCCCGGGGTGTGCCCGACCAGATGACGCGCGGTCAACTGCACCCGGCCGACGGCGATCGTGTCGCCGTCCTCGACCGGGACGTCCGTGGGCACGGGGATGCCCTCGGCGTCGTGGCGCCCCGCGTACGTCCGGGCGCCGGTGGCGTCGACGACCTCGCGCAACGCGCCCCAGTGGTCGCCGTGCTGGTGCGTGGTGACCACGGAGGCCAGACCGCCGTCGCCGATCAGGGTCAGGAGCGTGTGCGGCTCGGCGGCCGCGTCGATCAGCAACTGCTCGTCGGTCGCGCGGCACCGCAGCACGTACGCGTTGTTGTCCATCGGACCGACCGCGACCTTCGAGATCATCAGGTCGGTCAGCTCGTGCACGTCGGCCGGTCCGCCGACCTTCACTGCTCCGCTGTAGGTCATGGCACCAACTCTAGAGCGGCGGGATGACCGGCAGCGCAGCGCCGGGGGTGTCCAGCCGGCCGCCGTCGGCCCGGCCGGTCAGCCAGCCGACGAGGTCCGCCGGCGCCCCGCTGACCACGACCGCAGGGGCCGGCGCGGTGCCGGGGGCGTCCCGGCGCCCGGTGCGCCACCGGCGGCCGTCGTCGGCCCGGAGCTCCAGCGCGGGCAGCTCCGGGTGTCCGGCGAACTTGATCTGGGTCAGGAAGTCCAACTCGCTGTCCACGAAGGCCGGCGGGAGCTGTTCGACGGCGTACCCGACGCCCAGGTCGACGTGGTGCAGTTCGACCTCGGCCAGCCGCCGCAGCGCGAGCCGGTCGGCCCGCTCGACGACGCCGTTGCGCATCTCGACCTCGTACGCCCTGCGGTCCTCCGGCAGGGCCTGCGCCGCCGCCTCGAAGCGGCCCGCGCTCTCCTGGAGGTCCTCCAGGTGGGTCGCCAGCGGACGGTCGGCGTCGCGCTCGATGTCGCCGTCCCGGGCCGCGGTGCTGGCGTACATCGGGGTGCGGACGCCGGTCCGCGCCCACGTGAGGAGATTGACCAGGGCGTCGGCGTTGCGGGCCAGGTGGGCCAGCACGTGACCCCGGGTCCACCCGGGCAGCAGCGACGGCTCGCCGATCGCGGCGTCGTCGAGCTTGCCCAGGGATACCAGCAGCCGGTCGGTCGACTCGTGGACGGCGGACACGTGGCGCGGGAAATCAGGAGGGATGGTCATGGCCCGACGCTAGCGCCGGGCGGGCCGGTCCGGGAGGACTACGGAGGCATTCGGCGGTGAGCACGGGGTGGTGCTGGTGGCGCGGATGGTGCACGACGGCGCGAGAGGGGCGGTCGGGGTCGCCACCCCTGCTACGCCGTCCGCCCACTCCGCGCCCCTAGACCGCCGGGACCGCCGAGGGCGCCCCGAACCACCGGCCCAGCGCCGCGTCCAACTCCCCGTAGGAGCCGGGGGTGTCGGCCGCCCAGGCGGTACAGCCGTCCGGACGCAGCAGCAGACCGGCCAGGTCGGGCCGGTCCGGACAGCGCACCGTCAGGGTCCGCACCCGGTCGCGGTGGCCGGCGGCGCGCCCGCGCAGCGCCGGATCGTCGGCGAGGTCGAGCAACAGGCCCCGGCCGTCGTGCAGATGGTCCGCGAGCCGGTGGCCGTCGGACAGCTCCAGGTCGGGGGCGCTGCGGCCGGTCAACGGGTGCGAACCGGGCAGGTCGTAGCGGTGCCAGACGCCGGAGATCTTCTTGACGAAGAAGGTGGTGGCGTCGGGCGTCGCGGACAGCTCGGCGACCACCCGGCGCAGCGCCGCGGCGTGCGGTTCCGGCCGCATCAGGGCCACTTGGGCCCGGGTCCAGTCCAGCACCCACGCGCCGAGTGGGTGCCGCTCGGCGGTGTAGGTGTCCAACAGCCCCTCCGGTGCCCAGCCGTGCACCGTGGCGGCCAGCTTCCAACCGAGGTTCACCGCGTCGCCGAGCCCGAGGTTGAGGCCCTGGCCGCCGAACGGCGAGTGCACGTGGGCCGCGTCGCCGGCCAGCAGCACCCGGCCGCGGCGGTAGTCGGACGCCTGCCGGGCGTTGTCGGTGAACCGGGTCGCCGCGTGCACCTTGGTGACCGTCACGTCCGCGACGCCGGAGACCCGCCGCAGCGCGGTCTGCAACTCCTCGGCGGTGACCGGCGCTTCGCGGTCCGCGGGCGGTCCGTCGAACTCCACGGTGAGGATCCGGCCGGGCATCGGCCCGTGGGCGTAGGTCCCGGTCTCGGTCCAGTTCCAGCCGGCGCCCAAGCCGTCGGCCCCGGTCATCTCCACGAGGGCCTGGTGGCCGGTGAGCGACGGGGCGGTCCCGGGGAACGGGAAGCCGGCGAGCTGGCGCACGGTGCTGCGCCCGCCGTCGCAGCCCACCAACCAGCCGGCGCGCAGCGACCCGTGCGAGGTGTGGACGTGCACGCCCTCGTCGTCGGCGTCGAAGCCGGTGAGGGTCACGCCCCGGCGCAGGGTGACGCCCAGCTCGGCGGCGCGGTCGGCGAGGATCCGCTCCAGTGCCGCCTGGGGGACCAGGCCGACGTCGCCGGCCGGCCCGCTGCCGGCGAATTCCGGGTCCGCGGCGTCGAGCAGGTCGCCGCGGAGCATGATGCCGGCGAAGTGCCCGGCGAACTTCGGCGCCGGTGCCGTGACGGGGGCCCCGCCCGCCTGCCGCTGCCGTACGAACGAGCCGAACCCCGCCAGGCTGGCGTTCTGCACCTCCACCAGCTGCGGCAGCAGCCCGCGCCGGTAGAGGGCCTCCGAGCTGGGGGTGTTGAGGGACCCCGCCTTGATCGTGGTGTCCACCTCGGTCAGTCGCTCCAGGACGACGACCGGGACGTCCGCCAGTGCCAATTCGCAGGCGAGCATCAGCCCCACCGGGCCGCCCCCTGCCACCACTACGTCTGCGTCGCGCTTCATGAGCAAGAGTGTAGTCACTAAAAATTTGGTTCCGCTACAATTTTTCGCGTGAGAGGAGCGGGAGTGACGGAAGAGGAGTCGGTGGCGGAACGGGACGGGGCGCGACGTTCCGCAGGTGAGGCGCAGGACGACGGGGTGCTGGGCCTGCGCGAGCGGAAGAAGCGGCTCACCCGGCAGCGGATCTCCGGGGAGGCGACGGCGCTGTTCCTGGAGCGGGGGTTCGACGAGGTCGCCGTCGCCGAGGTCGCCCGTGCCGCAGGGGTGTCCACGATGACGGTCTTCAACTACTTCCCGCGCAAGGAGGACCTCTTCCTCGACCGGATCCCCGAGGCCACGGAGCTGGTCGTCGGCGCGGTGCGGGGGCGCGGTGCCGACGAGCCGCCGCTCGCCGCGCTGCGCCGGCTGGCGCTGGAGCTACTGGTGCAGCGGCATCCGCTGGGCGGGCTGGGGGAGGGGTTCGGGCACTTCTTCCGCACCGTGCTGGCGGCGCCCTCGCTGCGGGCGCGGGCCCGCGAGGCGGCCGAGGAGATCGAGACGGCGCTGGCCGGGGCGCTCGCCGAGGCGGCCGGCGGCGACCCCGCGCGGCCCGACCGGGACGCCCGGCTCGCCGCCGCGATGATCGTCGCGGCCTGGCGGACGCTCTACACGGAGGTCATCACCCGGCAGCTGGAGGGTGACCCCGTGGAGGAGCTGGCCGTTGAGCACGAGGCAGTGATCCGGCACACGTTCGACGTGCTGGCGCGGGCGCTGTCGGACGGGGGTCCGGAGCGGTCCTGAATGCGGGGGTGCCGCCCATCGGACGGCGTAACGGCTGGTCACCGCGGTGGGAAGGTTGTGGGGCCGCCACACGTTTGGGTGAAGAGGGCTTGCGAGGCCCGTAAATCGAATGCACGTGCTATAGGCTCGTGTCTGGCATCCCAACGACACTGCCGCGACGGCCCCCATACCCTTGGTCGGGGGCCCGCTCCGCTCCGCCGCCTCTGCTCGCTCACCGCGCGGCGGACGCAGCCCGTGGCTTCCGCCCCTCTCCAAGAAAGGTGCCGACCGGCGTGGCCGACCGTCTCATCGTCCGTGGCGCTCGCGAGCACAACCTCCGCAACGTCTCGCTCGACCTCCCCCGCGACTCCCTCATCGTCTTCACGGGGCTCTCCGGGTCGGGCAAGTCCTCGCTCGCCTTCGACACGATCTTCGCCGAGGGGCAGCGGCGCTACGTCGAGTCGCTCTCCTCCTACGCCCGACAGTTCCTCGGGCAGATGGACAAGCCCGATGTGGACTTCATCGAGGGCCTGTCCCCCGCGGTCTCGATCGACCAGAAGTCGACCTCGCGCAACCCGCGCTCGACGGTCGGCACGATCACCGAGGTCTACGACTACCTCCGCCTGCTCTTCGCCCGGATCGGCAAGCCGCACTGTCCGGAGTGCGGACGGCCGATCGCCCGGCAGTCGCCCCAGGCCATCGTCGACAAGGTCCTGGAGCTCCCCGAGGGCAGCCGCTTCCAGGTGCTCTCGCCGTTGGTGCGCGAGCGCAAGGGCGAGTTCGTCGACCTCTTCTCCGACCTCCAGACCAAGGGCTACAGCCGCGCCCGGGTCGACGGCGAGACCATCCAGCTCACCGATCCGCCGACGCTCAAGAAGCAGGAGAAGCACACCATCGAGGTGGTCATCGACCGCCTCACGGTCAAGGAGAGCGCCAAGCGCCGGCTGACCGACTCCGTCGAGACCGCCCTCGGCCTCTCCGGCGGCATGGTCATCCTCGATTTCGTCGACCTCGACGCCGACGACCCGCAGCGCGAGCGGATGTACTCCGAGCACCTCTACTGCGCCCACGACGACCTCTCCTTCGAGGAGTTGGAGCCCCGCTCCTTCTCCTTCAACTCGCCGTTCGGCGCCTGCCCGGACTGCACCGGCATCGGCACCCGCATGGAGGTCGACCCGGAGCTGATCATCCCGGACGAGGAGCGCTCCCTCGACGAGGGCGCCATCCACCCCTGGTCCGGCGGCCACACCAAGGACTACTTCGGCCGTCTGGTCGGCGCGCTCGCCGACGCCCTGGGCTTCCGCACGGACATCCCGTGGGCCGGGCTGCCGCAGCGCGCCAAGAAGGCCCTCCTCCACGGCCACAAGACCCAGATCGAGGTCCGCTACCGCAACCGCTACGGTCGCCAGCGCGCCTACACCACCGCCTTCGAGGGCGCCGTGCCGTTCGTCAAGCGCCGGCACAGCGAGGCCGAGAGCGACAGCAGCCGGGAGCGCTTCGAGGGCTACATGCGCGAGGTGCCCTGCCCGACCTGCGAGGGCACCCGGCTCAAGCCGATCGTGCTCGCCGTCACGGTCCAGGAGAAGTCGATCGCCGAGGTCGCGGCCATGTCGATCAGCGACTGCGCCGACTTCCTGCGCACCATGACGCTCAACGCCCGCGAGAAGACCATCGCCGAGCGGGTCCTCAAGGAGGTCAACGAGCGGCTGAAGTTCCTGGTCGACGTCGGCCTGGACTACCTCTCGCTGAACCGCGCGGCCGGCACCCTGTCCGGCGGCGAGGCCCAGCGCATCCGGCTCGCCACGCAGATCGGCTCCGGCCTGGTGGGCGTGCTCTACGTCCTCGACGAGCCGTCGATCGGCCTGCACCAGCGCGACAACCACCGCCTGATCGAGACCCTGGTCCGCCTGCGCGACATGGGCAACACCCTGATCGTGGTGGAGCACGACGAGGACACCATCAAGGTCGCGGACTGGGTCGTCGACATCGGCCCGGGCGCCGGTGAGCACGGCGGCAAGGTCGTCCACAGCGGCCCGATGAAGCAGCTGCTGGCCAACAAGGACTCGATCACCGGCCAGTACCTCGCCGGCAAGCGGGCCATCGCGACGCCGGACGTCCGTCGTCCCACCGACCCCTCCCGCCAGCTGACCGTCCACGGCGCGAAGGAGAACAACCTCCGCGACATCGACGTCTCCTTCCCGCTCGGGGTGCTCTCCGCCGTCACCGGCGTCTCCGGCTCCGGCAAGTCGACGCTGGTCAACGACATCCTCTACACCCACCTCGCCCGCGAGCTGAACGGCGCCAAGTCCGTTCCCGGCCGGCACACCCGGGTCGCCGGCGACGACCTCGTCGACAAGGTGGTGCACGTCGACCAGTCGCCGATCGGCCGGACGCCGCGCTCCAACCCGGCCACCTACACCGGCGTCTTCGACCACGTCCGCAAGCTCTTCGCGGAGACGATGGAGGCGAAGGTCCGCGGCTACCTGCCGGGCCGCTTCTCCTTCAACGTCAAGGGCGGTCGCTGCGAGAACTGCTCCGGCGACGGCACGATCAAGATCGAGATGAACTTCCTGCCGGACGTCTACGTCCCGTGCGAGGTCTGCCACGGCGCGCGCTACAACCGCGAGACGCTGGAGGTCCACTACAAGGGCAAGTCCATCGCCGAGGTGCTGGACATGCCGATCGAGGAGGCGCTGAGCTTCTTCGAGGCGGTGCCGACCATCGCCCGTCACCTCAAGACGCTCAACGAGGTCGGTCTCGGCTACGTCCGGCTCGGCCAGTCCGCGCCGACCCTCTCCGGCGGTGAGGCGCAGCGGGTCAAGCTCGCCAGCGAGCTCCAGAAGCGCTCCACCGGCAGCACCGTCTACGTCCTCGACGAGCCCACCACCGGCCTGCACTTCGAGGACATCAGCAAGCTCATCAAGGTGCTGTCCGGCCTGGTCGACAAGGGCAACACGGTGATCGTCATCGAGCACAACCTCGATGTGATCAAGACCGCGGACTGGGTCATCGACATGGGCCCCGAGGGCGGCAACGGCGGTGGCATGGTCGTCGCCGAGGGCACCCCGGAGGAGGTCGCGGCGATCCCGGCCAGCCACACCGGCAAGTTCCTGCGGGACATCCTCGGCGACCGGGTCAGCGACGCGACGCCGGTCGACGGCGGGCCCCGGAAGCCGGCCGCCCGCAAGACCGCGGCCAAGAAGAAGGCGGTGGCCGCCGACGCCGCCGGGACGACGACGGTGACGGCCTCGACCGCGGCCAAGAAGCGGACCGCCACGTCCACGGCCAAGAAGAGCACCGCCGCGTCCACGGCCAAGAAGACCGTGGCGAAGAAGACCGTCGCGAAGAAGACCGCGACCAAGAAGACGGCCGCCAAGAAGACGACGACGCGGGCCCGTCGGACGTCCTGACGCCGCACCACCGCACAGCGGGGGCGGAGCCTTCCCGGGCTCCGCCCCCGCTGCGCTGCTCACGACCGCCCGGCCGGGCCGCGGCCGATGGGCCGACGGGCCGTCGAGCCGGGGGCGTGCCTCAGTCCGCCAGTTCCGCGGCGAACGGCGGCTCCGCGCCCGCCCGGGAGCAGGTGACGGCGGCCGCCCGGGCGGCGAACCGCAGGATGTCCGTCCAGTCGTCGGCGGTGAGCGCGCCCACCGCCGCGTACGACAGCGCGCCGTGCCCGTCCAGCCGGTGCAGCAGCGCCGCGTTGACGGTGTCGCCGGCGCCGATGGTGTCGACGACGTCCACCCGCTCACCGGGCACCGCCACCTCCCCGGCGCCCCGCGTCACGACCGTCAGCCCGTCGCCGCCGTGGGTGACCACGATCGCGGCCGGCCCGGCGGCCAACCACTCCCGGGCCGCCGCCAGCACCGCCGCCCGGTCGGTCCCGTCGGCGCCCGCCCCGGCCAGCCAGGCCGCGTCCTCCTCCGACAGCTTCAGCAGTGCCAGGTCCGGCAGCCAGGAGCGGAAACGGGCCCGGTAGGCGTCCGGATCGACGATCAACCCCGGCCGGATGTTGGGGTCGAGGGCGGTGAAGACCCCGCGCCGGGCCTCCCGCCGCAACAGCGCCTCGTACGCCCCGGCGCCCGGCTCCAACACCAGCGAGCAGGTGCCCAGCGAGAGCGCCCGCACCGTCGTGGGCAGCGCCGGGGGCAGGGTGAAGAGCCGGTCGGCGGTGCCCTCCACGTAGAAGCCGTAGCCGGCCGAGCCGTCTTCGCTGACGTCCGCCACCGCCAGGGTCGTGGGCTCCGGCCCGCGCTGCACCAGCGAGGTGTCCACCGCGCCGTCGTGCAGACCGCGCAGC
>LIQL01000140.1 GCA_001418405.1 Streptomyces diastatochromogenes
GACGGCGTCGGCGGTGTCGGGGGGCAGGACGCCGGAGGTGGCGTCCTCGTCGAGGACCTCGGTGACGGCGGTCATGGCGGCGAGGGGGGTGCGTAGTTCATGGGCGACGTCGGCGGCGAAACGGCGTGCTCCTGCTTCCATGCGCCGCAGCTCGGCGTCGTCCTTCTGCAGGGTTGCGGCCATGGTGTTGAAGGAGCGGGTCAGATCGGTCAGTTCGTCGTGGCCCTCGGTGTCGAGGCGGGTGCCGAGTTCGCCGGCGGTGATGCGCTCGGCGCCGTTGCGCAGGCGTCGTACGGGGCGTAGGACGCTGCGGGCGGCGAGAAGGGCCGGGACGAGGGCGAGGGCGAGGGCGGGGATGGCTCCGGCCTGGGCCGCGGAGACCAAGGCGGCGATGTCGGCCTGGTCGTCGTCGAGGGGGGAGGTGACGTAGACGGTCAGCCCGGAGGGCTTGCCCGCGCTCGCGGACTTCGCGGGTTCCGCGGCGTAGGCGACGGGCATGCCGACGGCCAGCCAGGGGCGGCCGTCGCGTTGGATGCGCTGGTAGGTCGCCTGGCCGCTTGTCTGGACGGCTTCGCGGAGCTCTTCGGGTACGGGCGGAGCGTCGTGGGAGGCCGAGACCGGTGTGCCGCCTCGGTAGGAGGCGGAGGAACGCCAGGCGCGGGAGCCTCCGGCCCGGTCGAGTTGGAGGGACAGGCTCCGCAGGTCCTCAGTGCGGGGTGGGAAGGTCAAGCCGGGGGCGAGGGAGTCGAGTTGGATGCGCAGGTCGGCGACGACGGTGTGCTGGGTGCGTTCGAGGACGGAGGCGCGGGCCTGGCGGAAGGTGAGGCCCGCGGTGAGCAGTGCGCCGAAGGCGACGGCCAGCAGCACGGCGACCACGAGGCGTGTCCGCAGCCCCCTGGGGAAGCGGAGCCTGAGTTTCTTCACAGCGGGCCGAAGCGGTAGCCGAAGCCGCGCACCGTCTGCACGTACACCGGCTTGCGCGGATCGTCCTCGATCTTGGCGCGCAGCCGCATCACGCAGGCGTCGACGAGCCGGACGTCGCCGTAGAAGGAGTGCTCCCAGACCTGTTCCAGCAGCTGGTGGCGGGAGTAGACCTGACCGGGCGTGGCGGTGAGGAACAGCAGCAGCTTGAGCTCGGAGGGGGCCAGGACCAACTCGGCGCCGTGCTTGGAAACGACCAGGCTGGCGCGGTCCACGGTCAGGTCGCCGTGGTGTTCCGCCCCCGTTGTCGTGGGCGTGGCCGCGGGGCTGTCCTGGGCGGGGGCGACCCGGCGCAGGACGGCTTTCATGCGGGCCTCGATGATCTCCCCGCTGGCGGGTTTGATGATGTAGTCGTCGGCGCCGGCTTCCAGGCCGACGACCATGTCGATCTCGTCGCCGCGGGCGGAGAGGATGATGATCGGGATCTGTTTGCTCTCCCGGATCCGGCGGCACACCTCCAGGCCGCTCATCCCCGGCAGCATCAGGTCGAGCAGCACCAGGTCGGGCCGGTGGCGTTCCAGGGTGAGGAGTCCCGTCTCGCCGCTCGCCGCGACCTCCACTTCATGGCCACGGCGCTTCAGCGCGAGGGTGACGCCCTTTTGTACGGCGGGGTCGTCTTCGATGAGCAGGACTCGTGCCATCGGGTTGCGCTCTTCTCGGGCTGGGCGGCGTGGGGGCGGTGTTCTCTGACCAGGGTGCTGGAAGCGTATGACGCCCGGTTCCGCATTCCTTGACGAAACGATGACGGCCAGCCGTTCGCGGTACGGCGGCAGGTTCCGTCGGCCGCATGAACAACGACGCGAACAACGACACGGACAGCGACACGCACAGCGCCGGGAACGGCGACGGTAGGCGCGTTGGCACCGTGCGGCGGATGGTGGTCATCGCTGCCGCTCTGGCGCTGAGCGCAACGGTCGCCTTCGCCGTTCTGGTGGACGAGAGTGCTGGTCGGAGCGCTGGGGCAGTCGGCGGTAAGACAGCTGGGGCGAGCACGACGATCGATTCCGCACTACCCGCGCCGACCGTGGACATGGCCATCGTCCGGGAGTCCGAGGACGACGGGAAGGCGGTGAACCTCACCCTCGACGACGGTCCGGACCCGCGCTGGACTCCGAAGGTCCTGGAACTGCTGAAGCGGTACAAAGCCAAGGCCGTCTTCTGTCTGATCGGCCCCAATGCCGTCGCCCATCCCGACCTCGTCAGGCGGATCGTCGCCGAGGGCCACCGGTTGTGCGATCACTCGGTCCGTCACGACGTCGCCATGGACAAGAAGCCGGTGTCCTATCAGGAGAAGGAGATCCTGGACGCCAAGCGCATGATCGACGAGGCGTCCGGTGGCGAACGGATCTGGTACTACCGGGCCCCGGGCGGCGCCTTCACACCGCAGAGCCGCCAAATCGCGGCAGCCTGCGGGATGCGCAACCTCGGCTGGAACGTCGACCCCGGCGACTTCCGGCAGCCCGGCGCGGACACGATCGTCCGCACGGTGCAGGAGCAGCTCTCCGCGGGGCCGACGGTCCTCCTCCACGACGGCGGCGGAAACCGCGCCCAGACGCTGGAGGCGCTGCAACGACTTCTTCCCTGGCTCGCCGACCAGGGCTACGCCTTCAGCTTCCCGAAGGCCGGATGACGGTGATGCCCGCCCTCCATGGCCGAACTTCTTCCGGTACGTGAGCGAACGATGACGACCCGCCCGAACAGCCTCCTCTCGGACTGTGCTGGAGACATGAACAGCAAGAACACGCCCTCCGCCCTTCTGCGACCCACGCGCCGTACCGCGGGCCTCGTACTCGCCGCCACGACGGCCGCGCTGGCGCTCACCGCCTGCCAGGCATCCGGCGACGGCTCCTCCCCCACCACCGACCGCACAACCGCCTCATCTGCCGACCAGCAGACGCCCGACCGCCAGCAGAACACCACGAAGCCGCACCGGATGTTGTGGATGGGCGACTCCATCGGCGAGGTTCAGGCACCGCCCCTCGGTGCGGCGATGACGGCCGGCCACGTGGCGTTCAAGTCGATCGCCGCCGCGGGAGGCGGCGGTGTCGTCGGGGAGATCGCGCAGCCCACCTGGGAGCAGCTCCCGAAGGAGCTGAAGTCCTTCAAGCCGGACGTCGTCGCCTACCAGATCACCACCTACGACTGGGGGACCCCAGACGAACAACGCGCCGCCTACGAACGCCTGGCCAAGACGGTGAACGACGCGGGCGCCGAACTTCTGATCGTGTCCGCGCCCCCCTTCAAGGTGGATGACTTCTACAAGTCACACGAGGCCGCGATCAAGACCGCACCGAAGTCCGCCGAGGCAGTCGCGGACAAGCATCCCCACACCGTCCGCTTCCTCGACGCCTCCGCCCTGTGGGGCACCGACAGCACGGCAGCCAAGGCACAGCGCGGCAAGGACGGCATCCACTCCTGCCAGCAGGGCTCGGCCGCGTTCGCCGCATGGTTCGGCGAGCAGTTGCACAAGCAGTACGGCTTCACCCCTGCCGCCGTGGACCAGTGGGCCACCGGGTCGTGGACCGGCGACAAGGTCTACGCCCCGTTCGGCTGCAAGTAGTCCGCCTCGGTCCGGCCACCGCCCTGCCGGTCAGCCCAGCCGCAAGGCGGCTGGGCTCGGTGGCCGGCCCGCTTCGGCCCGTTCGGGGCTGAGCCCGAAACCGAGCCGGCTCGCTCATCTCGTTGGAGACCCATGTCCCCCTCAACCACACCTGTGCGCACCCACCGTCGCCCTCGCGCGATGATCGTCCCCGTACCGTCCGGCAACCATCACATCGCGCCCTTGGACGGCCTGCGCGGAGTGGCGGTCCTGGGCGTGCTGCTCTTCCACGCGGGCCACTTCAGCGGCGGCTTCCTCGGAGTCGACCTGTTCTTCGTCCTGTCCGGCTTCCTGATCACCGGCCTTCTCCTGACGGAGACACAGGTGCGGTGCGGCCGCGTCGACCTCCTGGCCTTCTGGGGGCGGCGCGCACGCCGTCTACTGCCGGCACTTGCCGTGACGATCGCGGGCACCCTGCTCCTGGTCTGGGCATTCGGCCCACCGCCCCTGCTCCGCTACGCCCTCGACGACGCGCCCTGGGTGGCGGCCAACCTCGCCAACTGGCACTTCATCGCCGACCAGGTCGGATACTGGAACGCGGCCGACACCCGGGTCTTCGGCCATCTGTGGAGCATCGCGGTCGAGGAGCAGTTCTACCTGGTCTGGCCCCTGGCCATCGGCCTGCTGGCCCGCGGCCGCAACGGCGGCCGACGCGTCGCCCTCGTAGCCGCTGCTGGAGCCGTCGTCTCCCTGGTCCTCATGGTGGTGTTCACCAATCCCGTCGACACCACGCGCGTCTACGAGGGCACCGACACCCGCGCCTTCTCGCTCCTCCTCGGTTCCCTCATGGCCACGCCACCGGCCACCCGTCTCCTGGCACGCGCCGGCGAACGGACCGCGGCCTGGGGAAGCCTGGCCCTGGCATGCGGGATCGGGGCGTACTGGGCACTGGCCGACGGGCAGCAGGACCTCGCCCTCTTCCACGGCGGACTCTTCCTCCACGCGCTGGCCGCAGCCCTGCTCATCGCCTGCCTCGCCCAGGCACCCCGTACCCTTGCCGGTCGCGTCCTCGCCGCACCTCCCCTGCGCTGGTGCGGCCTGGTCTCCTACAGCCTCTACCTGTGGCACTGGCCCATCTACCTGCTCCTGAGCGAAGAACGCCTCGGCCTGACGGGCTGGAGCCGTACGGTCGTCATCCTCGCGGTGTCCCTCGTTGCCGCCTGGCTCTCCAAGGCCCTGGTGGAGGACCCGATCCGGTTCCGAGCCCGCTGGGCGAAGGGCCGCACGGGAGCCGCCGCCCTGCTGGCCACCTTCGCCGCCCTCGCGACGTTGTGGGCCCTCATCCCCGAACCGCAGACCGGGGCCGGCACCGTCGACGTCACCCAGCTCGTCTCGACCAGCGCCGTACCCACACCGGGGCCATGAGCAGGCCACGTGCCAGCGCGTAGCGTCACGTCTTCCCCGGCAAAACCGTATGCCTCCCCTCAGCGCGCCTCCACGCCGGCCTTGGGCGTCCGGGCCGCCGAAGGTCGCATCCGCCGTGGAAGGCCGGTCGGCTGCCGGCCCTCGGCCCAGTTTCCGCCGGGCCCCGGCCCGACCCCTCCCCCACATCCCATCGGCCGAGGTCTGCGCGACTGTCGCGCAGACCGACTCGGAGTCCGTCAACACAGGTGGCCAGGCGGCGCGTTCGGCGATGTCGCCGGTGCCGGTCTGAGAGAGGTGTGGGCCGCGCTGCGTCGGGCCAGGGGCAGCCACACCTCATCCGCCAGGGCGACGTCGAAGGCCACGTACCGCGGCGTGCTCGATCGCCTCGACGTCGCAGGCCGCGGACCCCGAGGGTCCTGACGACCGTGAGACAGAGGTGGGCATGCGTGGAAGGATCTGGACATCGTGAACGCCAACGGCCTGTGCGGTAAGGCGTGTACCGCAAGTGCCGGTGAGGATGGCGAAGGGCCCATTCTGTGATTCACAATGACTGGATGGTCACGCTTGAGACTCCCCGTTTGGTTCTGCGTCGCTGGCGCGAGGAAGACGTTGCGCCCATGGCTGCCATCAATGCTGACCCCGAGGTTATGCGGTGGATCCGTGACGGCAGCGTCCGTGACGAACAGCAGACTCGCGGCGGGATCCAGGCATGGGAGAGCGAGTGGGAGTCGCAGGGCTTCGGCCTGTTCGCCGTGGAGATCCGGTCCACTGGCGAACTGGCCGGGTTCACCGGCCTTTCGGTGCCCAACTTCTTGCCGGAGGTACTGCCGGCGGTCGAGGTCGGCTGGCGGCTGGGACGTTCCCACTGGGGGCAGGGCCTGGCCACCGAGGCC
The DNA here is from genome assembly GCA_001418405.1 of Streptomyces diastatochromogenes. Lineage (GTDB taxonomy): Bacteria > Actinomycetota > Actinomycetes > Streptomycetales > Streptomycetaceae > Streptomyces > Streptomyces albulus_C. Next base: position 5,839 of record LIQL01000140.1, read on the forward strand.
GCTGCGGCCGCTGTACGGTTCGGGTTCGAAGATCGAGGGCTGGAGCGGATCGTCAGCATCGCTCAAGTGGGCAACGAAGCCTCCGAACGAATCATGACCAAACTGGGGATGCGTCCGGTCAGTGAGACCGTCAATCCCACCGGCGGCCGGCCAGTCCGGGTGTTCGAGTTGTCGTCGGACCAGTACGTCACAACCACTCGTTGATGGCGGCAAGGAAGATCCCGCGCCGGCGCAGGTAGGCACGGTTCCCCCGGAACGCGTACGCCTTGTCGGCGCGGACCCGGTTGGGCCGGGATCCTGCCACTGGGCCAGTCCTGGTGGCCCGGCGGTGTGCAGCGCCCTGTGCTCCACGTGGCCGAGGTGCTCATCGAGCGCCGCGTCCCGGGATCTCTACCACCAGGGGCGTTGGACCGGTTACGCGTCTTGTCCCCCGAGATCCCCCGAGATGCGGCCGGGCCCGCTGCTGTCACAGGCTGCGGGCCCGGTCCCGTGATCCGCGAACCGAGTTGCCGTGCTGGGCGTATGCCTGAGGCGGGCGGATGATGGCGGTACAAGGGACTTCGCCCGCCTGACTCCGGGCATCCCTGATGGTCTACTCGACCACGGTGGAGAAGACCGCCCTCAACACCAACCTGGACAGGCCGGACCGATCAGTATGGCGCCGGGCCGGAGTCCGCCCAACCGGCGGCCGCCCTACGCCCGGCGCGATGCTGTCAGGTCACTCGGCCGTGAGCCGGGGCGTGCGCGACGGCTCCGTCCGGCGGGTGCCGGTCGCCTCGAAGGCCGCCGCGAGGGTGAGCAGGGCGTTGTCGTCGTAGGCACGGCCGGCGAAGGTCAGGCCAACGGGCATGCCGGTGTCCGTCATGGTGCCCATGGGCACGGTCACCGTGGGAATGCCCAGGTGGCGGGGGGCGAGGTTGCCGTTGGCGACCCAGACGCCGTTGCGCCAGCCCAGGTCGGCGGACGCCTCGGAGACGTCCATGTCCGCGGGTCCCACGTCGGCGACGGTGGGGAACACCACCGCGTCCAGGCACAGCCCGTCCAGCCACAGCTCCAGGTCGACCCGGCGGGTCTCCTCCAGTCCGCGCAGTCCCTCTTCGAGGTGCGGCATGTCGGTGAAGGAGGCGTACGGCCGCTCGCGCACGAAGCGCGGGTAGTCGGGGATGGTGTCGTCGAAACCGGCATACCGGTCGGGGAGTTCGCCCGGGTGCTGGGGCCAGATGCGGTCGCCGTCGACCTCGGCCAGGGTGCTGAGCTCCGGGTCACCGTTGGCGCGCAGGAAGTCGTCCCATGCCCAGGCGGACAGGTCCTCGATCTCGACCTTGAGGAAGTCACGGCTGACCAGGCCGCGGGTGAGCAGCGAGGGTGCGCCGGGGCGGTCGGACTCGTAGTTCGTGACGACGGGGAAGTCGACCTCGACCACTTCGGCGCCGGCTGCCTCCAGGTCGCGGCGGGCGGCCTCCCACAGGGCGATCACCGAGGGGCGGGTGTCGATCCGCTGACCGGTCTGGCCGCCGATGCCACCCTCGGGGTTCGTTCCGGCCTCGGGGTCGGCGTTGATGTACATCTTCGGGATGCCGACCCGCTTGCCGGCCAGCGCGGCGCGCGCCGCCGTGGCGTCGGTGGGCGCGAGCGCCGGGTACGAGGTCGGGCGCACCTGCGAGGCCGCCGGCAGCGCCACCCACGGTTGGGCGCGCCAAAGGTCGCCCCGTGTCTGCGGGTCGTCAGCGACGACGACGTCGAGCAGTTCGAGCAGGTCGGCCATGGTGCGGGTGTGCGGGACGACGACGTCCATGGTCGGCACCAGCGGCCAGTTGCCGCGGACCGAGATCACGCCGCGGCTCGGCGTGTAGGCGCACAGCGCGTTGTTCGAGGCGGGTGCCCGGCCCGAGGACCAGGTCTCCTCACCGAGCCCGAAGGCTCCGAAGGAGGCCGCCGTCGCGGTGCCCGAGCCGTTGGAGGAGCCGGAGCCGTAGGCGCTGGTCAGCCAGTCGGCGCTGTACGGGCTCTCCGCACGGCCGTACACGCCGCGTTGCATGCCTCCGTTCGCCATCGGCGGCATGTTGGTCAGCCCGATGAGGACGGCCCCGCCGGCGCGCAGCCGCTCGATGGCGAAGGCGTCGCGCTGGGCGATGAGCTGCTCGAAGGCCGGTGAACCGGCCGCCGCCGTCAGTCCCTTGGCGAGGTAGCTGTCCTTCGCGGTGTACGGGATGCCGTCCAACGGGCCGAGGGTCTCGCCGCGCGCGCGGCGCGCGTCGGAGGCCTCGGCCTCGGCGCGGGCGTGCGGGTTCATCACGACCATCGCGTTGAGCGCGGTGGCGGTCCCGGGCCGGTCGTAGGCGTCGATCCGCGCGAGGTAGGCGTCGAGCAGCTCGACCGCGGTGGTCTCGCCCTTCTCCAGCGCCGCGCGCAGGTCGGCGATGCCGGTCTCCACAACGTCGAATCCGCACGTCATGCGGGTGCCTCCTGAGGGGTGGGTCGGACAGGGCGGGCCGCCGAACGCCGGGCCGGTCGGTGCGGCCGGGCACTTCCGGCCGCACCGACCGGTGCAGAGGTCGGCAGCGCAGCTGATGCTGGAACGTTCCAGCAGGTCCACTCTAAGCTTGCTGGAACGTTCCAGCAAGGAGCGGCGTACGGGAGTGGAAGGCCGGTGCGGGGCTGCGTCTAGACTCCGGGCTGTGACCAGCCGCTCCGTAACCCTGATCGACGTGGCCCGGGCGGCCGGCGTGTCCAAGAGCACGGCCTCGAACGCGCTCGGCGGTTCCGGCCGGGTGTCCGAGGCCACGCGCGAGCGCATCCAGGACGTGGCCCGGGAACTCGGATACCGGCCGAACACCGCGGCGCGCAGCCTGCGCCGGTCCAGCACCGGAGCGATCGGCCTGTACTTGCCGCGCACGGGGACCCGCCTGGACTACTACATGAACCTGGCGTTCGGCGCGGTGGAGCGGGCCCGGGAGGACGGGTTGGACCTGGTCCTGCTCGCCCCCGGCACGGCGTCCGGCGGGGGGCTCGCCTCCCGGGTGGACGGCGTGCTGGTGATCGACCCCGAGGTCGACGACCCGTCCGTCCCGGACCTGCTGGGCGCGGGCGTGCCGGTGGTCACCGGCGAGCGCTATCTCGGCGGGGGTGTCGCGCCCAGTGGCGCCGTGGTGTGCGACAACGCAGCTTCGCTGGCCGCCCTGCTGGACCACCTCGCCGAGCGCGGCGCCCGCCGCCCCGCCCTGCTCGTTCCCGGCCCGGGCTCCGACTGGGCTGCGGCACTGCGCACCGCCGCGGACGTCTGGAGCCGGCGCGAGGGCATCGAGACAGTCGTGCGGACGGTCCCGTTCGCGGCCACACCGGCCGAGACCGAGGCCGCCACCGCGGACCTGATCGCCGGAATCCCGAAACTGGACGCGGTGGTGTGCGCCCCTGACGGCGCGGTGCCCGGGGTTCTCGCGGCTGCGGTGCATGCGGGCCTGCGGACGGGAACCGGTCTGCTGGTGGCCGCATGTGTGGACGGCGCCGCGGCACGCGGTTCGAGCCCGCAGGTGACGGCGGTCGACCTGCGGCCCGCTGAGTACGGGCGTGCCTGCGCGGCCCTGTTGAGCGAACTACTGGCCGGGACGACCGAGCCAGGCGTCGTACGTCGCCACGACTGGGCGCTGAACGTCCGGGACTCGACCGCCGGTCGCTCCTGAACCCAGCACGGCGGGCCCGCCGCGGGGCGTCTTGACCAGCTACGAAGCGTTCAGGCCCGCGTCCCGGGTGGCGGCGTTGGGTACGGGATTGTCCTTGCGGGCGCGGCGGGCTCCGATCAGCAGTAGGGCGCACGCAAGCGCGATGAGCGGCCAGGGCGTGAGCGGGAGGACTACGGCGTCGACGACGGTCCAGGCCCCCAACGCCCAGGCGATGAACGCCGGCGGGGTGATGTCGCGGCGGTCCAGCCACAGCACCGTCAGGCCGACCAGGATGAGCGGTGGGCCGAAGCTTTCCAGGCTCAGCCAGTACGCGCTGCCCGCCGGGCTCATGGCGGCAAGGTCCTCGCTCCACAGTCCGCCGCTGAACCATGTCCCGGCGTGGCGCGCGGCCTTTTCCACCGTCAGGGCAAGGAGCGTGTGCGCGGTTCCGAATAACGTGATGATCCAGCCAGCCCACTTGATCATCCGAGTTCTCCGTTCTTGTCGCGAAGCCGCGTGGCGCGACTTCATCGCGGTTGCCTCTGCGAGCAGGGTCCGGTGTTCTCCGAAACCATGGTGTTCCGATACTTCAGTTCCGAAACCCTAGTTCCGTATAGTGCAGACATGACGGCGAGAAGGCAACGGGGTGGACGCCCCCGAGACAGCCGCGTGGACGACAAGATCCTCCAGACCACGCGCGAGTTGATCGACGAAACCGGCTACCCGGCACTGACCGTCGATCAGGTCGCGGCGCGCGCCGGGGTGGGCAAGGCGGCGATCTACCGCCGCTACGCGTCCAAGGCCGAGATGGCGTTCGCTGCCACCATGTTCGAGCAGCAGTTGCCGCCGCTGGCCGGCACCGGCTCGTTGCACGGGGACCTGCTGGCGCTGGTCCGCGCGTTCCACATCCGCATGGCCACCCCGGCGGCCCGACAGCTCGCACCGGCCCTGATCAGCGAGATCGCCGTGAAACCCGGACTGGAAGCGCGGTTCCAGGACACCTTCCTGGCCGCCGAACAGGCCATTTTCGCCGAGATCATCGAACGGGCCGTGGCCCGTGGAGAGCTGGCCGGGACCGTCGACCCAGCGATGGCACACCTGCTGCTGCTCGGCAGCCTGGCGTCCGCCCTGTACATCATCAGCCTGCCCGTCGACGACGCCATGATCACCGACCTCGCCACCGCGGCCACAGCGGGAATCACCGCCCTGGCCGACCGGCACCACAGCGACCCCGGCGAAGCCGCCGAGCCACCGGGCCGCACTGACAAGGCCGGTTCTCCTGGTTGAGGGGCCGTTCAAGACTCCACGAACCCCACCGGTCCCGCACTGGTGCCCACACCCACCGGATAGGCCACGCGCTCCACGGGGAGACAAGACCGTCTGTCCACGCACTCGTTGAAGAGAAGGGGAACGGCGCCGCTCTCCTGCCACCCTGCGCCTGGCCGGATCCGTCCTCGGGGCTTCTCGGGAGCTTCTCGGAACACCAGAGATCGGGCTTGACCCCGCAGTACCCGACGGGAATCCGACCCGGGTGACCATGGTGGCCAAGGCCCGAGATGCGCGGCAGTGCGTCCGTGATGAGGATTGATGTGTGAGGGCGATGGTGCCTCATGTTCGGGTGCTTGGCGACCCTCGCACCGATCCGTGGCAGGGGAATCTCACGATGACTGCGACGACAGGTGCAACTCGAACGGCTCACCCCGAGCGTCCGGGCAGGTCGGACGGGGTCTGCAACGAGTTCACCGTGTTCACCGAGATCAAGCCGGGTCATGCGGATGCCATGCGTGAGGATCTCGCCATGCTCGCCGACGCGACGAATGACGAGAGGGTCCATGAGGCCTTGCATCAGATCGGCACCCTGCACGACGCACGGCACGTGATCTTCGATCATGACACCCGGCATATGTTCGCCAGCGTGTTCGACGGGTCCTGGGACACCTACATCGACGACTTCGCCCAGACGGAAGTCGGGGACCGCTTCGACAAGGTCTTCTCGCACACCGAAGGGTTCCCCGGCGTCGCCGATCCGGGGGTGAAGGACTGGTTCGTCGCCCACCAGGCGCCCGCGGGAGTCTTCGTCAGCTCCTATCCAGACCTGACCGTTCAGCAGGTCTGGAAGGACCAGCGCGTAAGCGAGGCGTTCCAGGCGGTGCTGGACACCCCCGAGTTCCGGGCGGCGCTGGACAACCCGGCGAACGCCGAACTGCTGGCCACGCCGGCCTTCCAGAAGTTGTTGGAGGAAGCCTCGGCCTAGAACCCGGACACAACCACCCCTTTGAGAGCCCACCCACCATCGGTGGACCGCGTCGACAGGCGCACACCAGCCGCTGCCGGGCTGTCCGGGCAAAGACCGACGCGGAGGCATGAGCGACCATGAACACAGCGGACAGCGGCGGCGCGGCCGGCGTGAGCGTCGAGATCGACGATGTCCAGAGCGGGGCACTGCGTCCGAGGCCCGTGCCGTACGAGGGAAGGTTCGTCTTTCTGCGCGTCGATGACAGACATGCCGGTCGCGCCCTGTTGCGGCGGCTGCTTCCGGTGACCTCGGGTGGTCTGCCGAGTGCGAACCGGAGCCAGGATGCCTGGGTGACGGTGGCGTTCACTTATCAGGGGCTGAGGGCTCTGGGGGTGCCTCAGGAGTCGCTGGACAGCTTTCCACTGGCGTTCCGTGAGGGCATGGCCGCTCGGGCGGAGCTGATCGGTGACGTGGGCGAGAGTGCGCCGGCCCACTGGGAGGCGCCGTTCGGAACCGGCGATGTCCACATCGCGTTGAGTGCCCTCTCCTCCGATGCGGGACAGCTGGACGAAGAGCTGGAGCGGGCCCGGGCCGCCTACGAGGACACACCCGGCCTCCAGGTGATCTGGCAGCAGGAGGTCCGCCAGCTCCCGACCGGCCGCACCACCTTCGGCTTCCGTGACGGCATCAGTCATCCGAACATCGAGGGCGTCGGGCTGCCCGGCTCCAACCCGCAGGAGGCGCCCATCAAGGCCGGCGAGTTCATCCTCGGCTATCCGGACGAGACCGGCAGCCTGCCGTCCATGCCCAGCCCCGATGTGCTGGGGCGCAACGGGACCTATGTGGCCGTGCGCAAGATCCACACCAATGTGGCGGCCTGGCGCCGCTATCTACGCGCGAACAGCTCCAACGCCGAGGAGGAGGCGCTGCTGGCGGCGAAGATGGTGGGGCGCTGGCCGAGCGGCGCGCCGCTGACGCTGGCCCCGGAGCACGACGATCCGGAGTTGGCGGCCGATCCGCGCCGCGTGAACAACTTCCTGTACCGGGAGAACGACGACCGGGGGTACCGGTGCCCCGCCGGTGCGCACATCCGGCGCACCAACCCCCGCGATGCCACCATCATCGGCGACGCGCGGATGCACCGTCTCATCCGTCGCGGCACCACCTACGGCCCGCCGCTGCCCGAGGGCGTGCTGGAGGACGACGGCGCCGACCGCGGACTGGTCGGGGTCTTCATCGGCGCCCACCTTGAGCGGCAGTTCGAGTTCATCAAGGCCGAGTGGGTCAATGACGGCAACTTCATCGGCTACCCCGGCGAGAAGGACCCGGTGGCCGGACATCACGGCGGATCCGGCACCGTCACCATTCCGGAGAAGCCGGTCCGGCGTCGCCTGCGGAGCCTGCCCAGCTTCGTGGTCACCCGCGGTGGCGAGTACTGCTTCCTGCCGGGTCTGCGTGCTTTGCGCTGGCTCGCCGAACTGGAGGACTGACGGCGATTTCCACCCCTTGAGGTCCGGTCACGCTCTCCGAGGAGAGGCCGAAGCCATGGCAGCACAGTTCGTCCGCTACACGCCTGATGTCGAAGACGAAGATCCTGAGTTCGACCGCAGTGTGCAGACTGTGATCGAGAAAACCGAGAGCTACATCGCCGAGTCGGTCACGGCCGGCGGCACCGGACAGGCTCTCCGTGACGCCCATGCCAAGGGCTACGGGCTGGTCCGAGGGGAAGTGGAGATCCTGGGCGGGCTTCCCCCCGAGTACGCCCAAGGAATCTACGCGGCTCCGGGAACTCACGATGCGCTCATCCGCTTCTCCAACGGCTCGCCCCACGCCGGAGCCGACGCGCGGCTGGGCACCGCCACCGGGCTGGCGCTGAAGATGTTCGACATCCCCGGCCCGACCCTGCTGGAAGACGAACCGGACACGGGCACATTCGACTACGCCAACATCAATGGACCGATCTTCTTCTGCAACACGGTCGAGCACTACCTGTTCATCCAGGAATTGTTCCTGAACGCGCCGGCCTACTTCGCCCAGGGCCGACCCGGCGCACGTCGTTTCTTCACTGATTTCTTGACCGGAAAGGGAACGCTGGACCAGGACGACTGGGCCTGGGACGAGTTTCTGGCCTTCCTGCGCCTGTCGAAGATCCCTCCGGCGAACCTGCTGTTGTCGAGCTACTGGACGATGGGCGCAGTCCGGCACGGGGACTACATCGCCAAAGTGCGCATCACCCCCGACCCGTCATCGGCTGCGGCGGTGGTCCGGCGCACCATCGACCCGACCTCGGCCCAGGAGGTCTTCCGGCCTGCCCTGCAAGCCGAGTTGCAGGAGCGGCCCTACGCCTTCGACATCCAGGTCCAACTCTGCACCGACCTGGAGCGCATGCCGGTGGAGGACACCACCGTGGAGTGGCCCGAGCAACTCTCGCCGTCCGTCACCGTGGCCAAACTGCGGCTGCCGCAGCAAGACATCTCCGGCCCGGAGAACCTGGAGAAGATGGACGCACTGTCCTTCACGCCCTGGCGGGTCACCGCCGAACACGCGCCCCTGGGCAACATCATGCGCGCCCGCAAGGAGGTCTACCGACGATCCTCCATCGAACGTCACAGACTCAACCAACAGCCGCGCACAGAGCCCCGAAGCGCCGACGAAGCACTCGGCCGTACCGCATAAGCACCGGATCGAGCCGGAAACAACGGGGCATCACGGCACAACCCAGCCGAGGCCGACGAAGCCACGGCCCCGTCGTTCGCCCAGCTCGGCGCCGTAACCGCTCCCATACGCCCGTTGCGGGATCTCTGTCGTGGATCCCCAACCGGATGTGGCCGATCGGGGCGGTGAGTTCGTCCGTATGCGGGGACGTCGTTGCCTTCGTCAGTGGCGGATCAGGCCCGTACGTTTGACGGTTGCCAGCAGCGGGGTGGTGTCGATGGCGGTGACCGCGGACAACGGGCCGACGGTGTCGGTGAGGAAGGTGTACAGCGCGTCGAGGTCCGCGGCAGCGACGGCGACGACCAGGTTGGCGGGACCGGTGGTGGCGGCGCAGAAGCGGACGTGCGGGTGGGTGCTCACGGTGTGCGCCGTTTCCTGCAGTGCGCCGGGCTGTACGGCGATCCACAGCAACGCCTCGGTCTGCGCGCCGAGCAGCGCCAGATCGAGCTCGGTGGCCAGGCGCAGCACCTGACCGTCCACCAGGGCCTCCAGTCGCCGGCGGGCGGTCAGCGCTGTGGTGCCGGCGCGGCGGGCCAGGTCCGTGTAGGTGGCCCGGCCGTCCTCGCACAGCGCGGCGATCAGCGCGGAGTCGACGTCGGTTTGCGTGTACGACGGTGCCGGCGTCGTCGGCGGCGTGAGGTCGGGGGCGAGTTCGGCCAGTTCGGTTGGGGAGAGGAGACCGGCGGTCCAACGGAACGCTGTGGGGAAGACGCGCAGCAGGGTGTGCGCGGTCCAGGAACCGACGGCGTCGGTGGCGGGCAGGTCGCGCAGCAGCAGGTTGTTGCGGGCCTCCGGTCCCTCCAGGAAGAAGATCGTGGAGATCTCGTCGCCGCCGCCGAGGATGTCGACCCAGACGGTGTCGGTGCGGCGGGCCAGTGCCTGGGCGACCTGGCGGATCTTGTTGGGGCGGCAGCGGATCCGCAGGGCCACGGGGATGAGGTGCGGGAAGCGCGCCGGGTTGCGTACGGCGGTGGCGCGCAGGGTGCCGTCGGCGTAGAGCAGCGCGACACGGCGTACCACGGTGCGCTCGGACAGCCCCAGGCAGCGAGCCACCTCGCGCCATGAGGCACGCGGCGAGGCGACCAACGTGGCCGCGATCCGGCGATCCGTTTCATCGAGTACGTGTCGCATGATCCGCATGGTAGGTCGAGGTACTGGCGTACTTTCTGCGGATGGGCCTTCAGCTTGGCGGTAAATCTCCGATGCCCTCCTACAACGGTCTCGTCACCGAACGAGCCGTTCGGATCCGGCACCCGGAAGGATGAGGGAGAAGACGATGACTGATCACGGAGCCGACCTGCTGATCCGCGCGGGCGCGGTGCACACCCTGGTGCCCGGGCAGGCCGTGCAGCGGGCACTGGCCGTGCGCGGCGACCGTACCGCCGCCGTGTCCGCCGACCCCCACGGCCTCGACCACCTGGTGAGCGCGGGAACGGAGGTGCACGAACTGCCGGATGCCACCGTGCTGCCCGCCTTCGACGACACCCACACCCATCTGATCTTCGCCGCGCTCGGCGCCCACGACGTCCCCGTCCACCGGGCCCGGAACATCCCCGAGTTCCTCGACCTGATCCGGCAGCGGGCCGCCGTCACCCCCGAGGGCGAGTGGATCCGCACCACCACCAACTGGCAGGAACTCAACCTGGCCGAGCGCCGCATGCCCACCGCGGCCGAACTCGATACGGCCACCGACCGGCACCCGGTCCTGGTCAAGCGCGGTGGCCACAACGACGTCGTCAACACGTTCGCGCTCCGTCTGGCGGGCATCACCGAGGACACCCCCGTACCGCCGGGTGGCACCATCGGCCGCGGCAGCGACGGCATGCTGAACGGCCGGCTGATCGACAACGCGCTGCACCTGGTGGAGCACCTGCTCCCGGCCCCGGACCGGGCCCAGCGCATCGACGGACTGCGCCTGGCCAGCCGCGACTACGCCGCCACGGGCATCGGGACCGTGCGCGACTGCGCGGTGACCCCCGAGGACTACGCAGCGCTCCTGGCCGCCCGCGAGGCGGGGGCGCTCGGCACCCGGGTGCGCGCGCTGATCTCGGCGCTCGGACTGACCAGCGCAGCCCAGGTGGAAGACCTGCTCGACGTCATGGAGGAGTGGCGTGACAACTTCGACCCGTGGCTGTCGGTGTGGGGTGTGAAGTTCGGCCTCGACGGCGGTCTGGAGGCCGGGGCCACCGAGGAACCGTACGCCTGCGACCACGCCTTCTCCGGGATGCTGATCTGGGAGCCGGACGCGCTGACCGAGGCGGTCGAGGCCGTGGTGCGGCGCGGCTGGCGGGTCGGCACCCACGCCTACGGCGACCGCGCGGTCCGCACCCTCCTGGACGTCTACGAGCGTGTCCTTCAGCGCAACCCCGGCCTGCCCGCCGGCATGCTGGTGATGGAACACGGCGGCCTGGCCGGCCCCGAACAGCAGTCCCGCGCCGTCGAGTTGGGCATCCCCGTCACCATCCAGCAGCCACTGCTGCACGACACCGCCGAGGTGGAGGAGGGCTTCTGGGGCCCCGAACGCGTCGCCCGCCTCTTCCCCGCCCGGGGCTGGATCGACCTGGGAGCCCAGGTCAGCGCCGGATCCGACTTCCCCGTCGGCCAGTTCGGCGCCATGCGATCCATCTGGGGCATGACCACCCGGCAGACCGTCATCGGCGTCAAGGGCCCCGAACACGCCATCACGTACGACGAAGCCCTCACCCTGCACACCACGGGCGCCGCCCGCCTCACCGGCGAGGAACACCTGCGCGGCACCCTCACCCCCGGCCGCCTCGCCGACCTCACCATCTGGGACCAGGACCCCGCCCACTGCCCGGGTGACACCCTGCGCGACCTGAAGCCCACGCACACCTTCGTCGGCGGCCTCCTGGTCGCCGCCACCGGAACGCAGTGAGCACGCCGCCTCCTCACGGCAGGGCCAGTCAATCCACTTGGTGACGACTGGCCCTGTCGTGGTCGTGCGGGCGCCCGTTGGGATGGTCCTGCTTCCGCCGACGGGCGGAATGTGCGGAGCCCGCCGTAGCCGCTACCGAAAGGTGTCGATGACCATGCCGCGTACCCGTTCGTTCGTGCAGGTCGATGTATTTTCCACGAGCCCCTACTCCGGCAATCCGGTCGCGGTCGTTCCGGACGGGACGGACCTGAGTGGGGAGGAGATGCAGCGGCTGGCGCGTTGGACGAATCTGTCCGAGACCACGTTCCTCCTGCCGCCCACCAACCCGGAGGCGGACTACCGGCTGCGGATCTTCACCCCAGGGGGCGAGCTGCCGTTCGCCGGGCACCCCACCCTCGGCTCCGCACGGGCCTGGCTGGACGACGGCGGCACGCCGCAGCACGCCGAGCACCTCGTGCAGGAGTGCGCTGCGGGCCTGGTCACCGTGCGCCGCGGCGAGGGCGTGCTGTCCTTCGCCGCCCCGCCTCGGGTGCGGTGCGGGGCGCTGGACGACGGCCATCTGAAGCGGATCGTGGCCGCGTTCGGCATCACGCGGGAGCGGGTCGTGGCTCATCAGTGGGTCGACAACGGCCCCGGCTGGGCCGTGCTCCAACTGCCCACCGCCGAGGAGGTCCTCGCCCTCGACCCCGACCTGACCCTCATCCCGGACGCGATGGTCGGCGCGATCGGCGCCCATCCCGAGGGATCCGAGTACGCCTTTGAACTGCGCACTTTCGCCCCGGGCGCTGGTGTGCCCGAGGATCCCGCTTGCGGCAGCATGAACGCCGCCGTCGGCCAGTGGCTCACGGCCACCGGCGCCGCGCCCTCCACCTACCGGGTCTCCCAGGGCACGAGGCTGGGACGGGCCGCGAGCATCGAGGTCACCGCCGACCCGGACGGCGCTGTCTGGGTCAGCGGCGCCGCCGTCATCCGCATCCGGGGCACCATCACTCTTTGACCTCCCTCCTGCCATGTGGGGTCGGGGAGAGCGTCTTCATGCTGACGTAGCTGGTCACCGTGGCCACGCCGGGCAGTGCGGCCAACTGGTTGGCATGGAAGTCCTCGTAGGCGGGCAGGTCGGCCACCTCGACCTGGAGCAGGTAGTCGAAGTTGCCGGTGATGTGGTGGCAGGCGACCACCTCGGGCAACTGGGTGATGCCGCGCTCGAACGCGGTCACCTCGGCGCGGGTGTGCCGCACCAGTCTGACGCCGGCGAACACCCGTCGGTCGGCGGCGACATGTTCTCCACCCTGCGTACCGCCTTCGCCGTCCAGCGCGGCCTGGACGGCGGCCTCAACTCCCGGGATCTGCTGGCCTTCACCACCATCGACGCCGCCGCCTCCTGCGGACTCGACACCCGGACCGGCAGCGTCACACCCGGCAAGGACGCCGACATCATCCTCCTGCGCGCCGACGACATCACCGTGTTCCCCGTCACCGACCCAGCCGCCACCCTCGTCAGCCACGGCCACCCCGGTCTCGTCGACACCGTCCTGGTCGCCGGCCGCGTCGTCAAACGCGATGGAGCCTTGGTCGGCGTAGACCTGCCCGCGCTGAAGACGCGTTTGACCGCCTCCCGTGACAGGGTCGCAGCCGCCGCCGGCGTCCGCCTCGACCGCAGCCGGCGTCCCCAGCCCGCAGCGAAGTAGCCGCACCGAGCAAACCCTGCTTGCCCGCCC
>LIQL01000141.1:0-4281 GCA_001418405.1 Streptomyces diastatochromogenes
CGGCCGCCCCCTCACCCCCGAGGCCACTTTCACCCGCTTCCTGGACCGGCTGGTGGACGGCCTGGACACCGCACCCGAGGCACCGACGGGACGGCACCGCCCCTGAGCCGCCGCCCCGTCGGAACGGGATCCGGCGGGGCGGCGTGCACGGCGGACCGGCGGGCGGACCGGACGTCCGCCCGACGCCCGGCTACGGCACCCGGAGCGTCAACGGGCCCGTGCCGTCGGCCGATTGGACCGGCAGCTCGCGGCGCAGCCCGCCCGCGGTGAGACGGAGGGCGACCCGCCAGGTGCCCGGCGGGCCGCTGCGCAGGCGGGCGCGGGCGCGGTAGCGGTCGCCGGCGGCGCGTTCGACGGTGGTGCGCAGGGCCACGCAGCGGGTGGCGTCGCGCAGCACGAACTGCAGGCCGGCGTCGACGGGGCAGCCGGGGAGCGTGACGCCGGCGGCGACCGTGGCGCGGCCGGTGCGGGCGCAGGCCGCGGCGCCCCGCAGGTCGGCGCCGAGCGGGCGGCGGGCCCCGTCGTGGTCCAGGTCGAGGTGGAGGTGACCGTGCGGGGAGGAGAGGAACAACGCGGCGACGGTGGGACCGGTGGGGCCGTGGCTGACGACCCGCGGGGCGGTGTCGGTGGCCGCCGCACCGCCTTCGGGCACGAGCCAGGCTTCCCGGCGGACGGTGGCGGAAGGCGGGGTGTCGACGGCGCCCCCGGCGTCCGGCCCCTCGGGCGCCGCGGCGTCCGCGGTGTCGGTCCCGTGCGCCGTGACGGCGATCTTCAGGCCCCAGACGCCGTCCGCCATCGGGGCGCCGTGGACCGCGGTGGCCGGGTCCAGGGCGGCGTGCCAGGCGCCGTCGGGGCCGTACGTGGCGGGGACGCCGACGTGGGCGCCGCTGCGGTGCAGGACCACCTCCACGCGGTCGGCGCCGACGGCCCGCAGCGTGGCGCTGCCGTGGAGGTGCAGGACGCCGCCGACCCACTGGAGGTCGGTGAGGCGCTGCTGCACCCCGATGCGGGAGGTGAGGTCGTACAGGGCGTCCGGCAGCGGGTGGTCGGGGTCGCGGAAGTGCGGGTACGCGGCGTAGGCGCGGCCGTCCTGGAGGTGGGGCGGGCCGGGCGTGCGGCCGGTGTCGGCCCGGACGACGGCGGTCAGTTCCGCGTCGAGGCCGGCGCGCAGGCAGTGGGCGCGGAGGCGGAGGCCGGGCGGCAGGGCGGCGAGCACCCGGTCGGTGAGGTAGCGGTCGACCAGGGGGCGGGCGGCCTCGCGCATCGCGCGGCGACCGGCCTCGTCCCGGGCCAGGTAGGGGGCCGCGAACGGCATGAGTATCTCGCCGTGGAAGTGGCGGACCATGAGCGTGTCGCGGTCGGGGCCGGGCGGGACGCCGGCGGCGACGTCGGCCAGCACGGTGTCGATGTAGGCGAGGTAGGCGGGCCAGTCCATGTCCTGGCGGGAGGCGTTGCTGTCGTCGTCGCGGCCGTGGAGGTAGTAGCAGTCGTAGTCGGCGAGGACCGAGACGGTGTCGGCGCGCAGCAGGGCGGCGATGCCGAAGGGGAGGTCCTCGGCGAGCAGGCGGCCCTCGACGAAGCGCAGCCGGTGGCGCTCGACGAAGGAGCGGCGGAAGAGCTTGTAGGCGGCCAGGCTCCAGTAGACGGGTGAGTCGAAGAGCGAGACACGGGGGTTGGTGGTGCGCAGGTCCACGGGGGCGCCGCGGCCCTCGGCGCCGACGATCCGGCCGTAGACGACGTCGGAGTCGTGCTCTTCGGCCATCCGGGTGAGGCGGGCCAGCGCCTCGGGGCCGAGGTGGTCGTCGGAGTCGAGGAAGAAGACGTAGTCGCCGGTGGCGCGGTCCAGACCCACGTTGCGGGGTTTGCCGGCGCCGCCGGAGGGCGGCTGGTGGACGACGGTGAGCCGGGGGTGGGTGGCGGCGGCCGCGTCCAGCCAGGCGCCGCTGCCGTCGGTGGAGCCGTCGTCGACGGCGATGACCTCGATGCGGTCCGGGTCGAGGGTCTGGGCGAAGACCGAGCCGAGGCTGCGGTCGAGGTAACGCCGGGTGTTGTGGACCGGCACGATCACGGTGACGGTCGGGGCCCGCCGGCCGAGGGAGGCGGCCTCCTCCGGATGCGCGGAGTGGGTGGGGCTGGTGGGGTGTGTGGGGTTGTCGGACACGGGAACAGCGGCCTCCGTTCCTTTCTGCGGGTCCTCGCCCTACCCCGCCCCCTCCGGGGTAAAACGGACTATCAAGACATCAAGCCATATAAATGGTTTGCTGCCTGTCTGAGCGCGGGGCACCGCGCCGACCTCGGAGGAGCGCCGGTGAGCCCGACACCTTCCGCACCCCAAGAGGGGACCCGGGCCCGCGAGGTTGCCCGCACCCCGCCCGGCGCGACGTGCGCCACACCCGCGGGCCGGACCCGCTGGCGCCGGCCGGCCGGGCCCGGGCTGGCGGCGCTGCTGTCCATGGCGGCGTACTGCCTGGCGCTGGCCGTCCACGGCAGCTACCCCTTCGGGCCGCGCTCCCGTGCCGTCAACGACCTGGGCAACCAGTTCGTGCCCTTCCACGCCCGGCTGTGGGACCTGCTGCACGGCACCGCCCACGGGGACCTGTTCGTCAACTGGGGCAGCGGGTACGGCGTGCCGTTCCTGGCCGACTTCGTCACGTATCTGATGAACCCGTTCTCGCTGCTGGTGGGGGCGTTCCCGCGGGCGCTGGTGGACCTGCCGGTGTTCTTGGTGACGCTGCTGAGCATCGGGCTGGGCGCGGCGCTGATGACCGTCCTGCTGGGGCGGCTGCGCCCCGGCCCCGGGTGGCTGCGGGCGCTGCTGGCGGTGGGGTACGGGCTGTGCGCCTGGGTGCTGAACGACGGGTTCGCCGATCCGATGTGGATGTGGGGGCTGGTCTCACTGCCGCTGCTGGGGATCGCCGCGGACTGGTGCCTGCGGCGGGTGAGGTGGGTGGCGGGCACGCTGCTGGTGGCGCTCGCCTGGGCCGGGAACTTCTACACCGCGGCGATGGCGACCCTGGCCACCGGGCTGGTGCTGGTGGTGCGGCTGCTGGTGGACGACGCCGTGGCCGCGGGCCCGGGGCGCGGGCGACCGCGGGTCGCGGGGCGGGCGGCGACCATGGCCGCGGCCGGGATCGCGCTGGCCGCGCCGGTGCTGACGGTGACGCTGCGGGCCAGCCGGGCCGCCGAGCCGCCGCCCACCGCGGTCTACCGGGGTGCGCCGCCGCTGCCGGACCTGTTCGCGCAGTTGCTGCCGGGCGGGCACGGGGCGGTGCCCGCGCCCAACGTCTTCGTCGGGGTGCCGGCGCTGCTGCTGGTGGCCGCCTTCCCGTGGGTGCGGGCGGTGCCGCCGCGGGTGCGGATCGCCTGGACGCTGCTCGCGGCGGCGATCGCCGTGTCGTTCGTCTGGCGGCCGACGATCCTGCTGTGGCACGGTCTGGCGCTGCCCAACGGGAGCCCGTACCGGGCCTCCTTCGTGCTCAGCGGGGTGCTGGTGATGATCGCCTGGCTGGCACTGGCCAACCGCCCGCGGCCGCGCGAGCTGGCCGCCGGGGCCTCGCTGGTCGCGGTGCTGCTGTGGTGCTGCCGGGACCGGGGCGCGGTGGGCGGGCCCACCTGGCTGGTGGTGGTCGGCGGCGGGGCGGTGGTGCTGGCGGCGCTGACCGCCCCGGCCCGGTTGCGGGCGCGGCCCGCGGGGCGGGCGGCCGTCGCCGGGGCGCTGGCCGGTGCGACGGTGCTGACCGCGGCGTACACCGCGCTCTCGGTGGCGACCGTCCGGGACGGCATCGCGTGGTTCGCGCCGAAGCTGACCCTCACCGAAGGGGCGCTGGCCAGCCGGCGGGGGCTGACCGCCCGCGACGACTGGCCGCGTTCGCGCACCGACCCGGGCCCGCACGAGTTCGCCAACAACGATCCGCTGCTGCTGGGCGGCGAGGGCGGCGCGTACTACAGCAGCTACGTGCCGGCGGCGACCGCCCGGGCGCTGCACGGCCTGGGCGCCGGCTGGTACATCCGGGGCCGGCACACGCTCAGCTTCGAGGACCCGGTGGGGCGGGCCCTGATGGCGGTGAGCAGCGCGCAGGTGCCGCCGGTGCCCGGCGGGCCGCGCGGCCGGTACGTCGTGCGGCGCGACCGGGCGGCGCCGCTGGTGACCGTGCGCCGCGGACCGCTGCCGGGCCCGGGCGCCGGCCCGGACACCGTCTTCGCCCGCCAGGAGCGGGTGCTGGGCGCCCCCGTCTACGAGGTGCCGCGGCTGGCGCCCGCTCCGGGGCCGGGCCCGGCCCC
>LIQL01000141.1:4306-4606 GCA_001418405.1 Streptomyces diastatochromogenes
CCGGGCGGCGCGGTGCTCTGGTACGCGCCGTGGTTCGCGGGCGAGGTCACCGGGCCGGGGGCCGTCACCCGGTCGGTGGGCCGGTGGGACGTCACCGCCGCCCCGCTGCGGCCGCTGGGCACCGTACCGGCCGACGGGGTGGTGCGGGTGCGGCTGGCCGGGGAGGGGCACCAGTACGTGCCGGAGCGGGCGGTGGGCTGCCTGCCCGCGGGCCGGCTGGACGCGGCGGTGCGGGCCCTGGAGGGGCCGGTGCGGCTCACCGCGGGCGGTCACGACCTGACGGCGCGGCTGCGCCCGGGG
>LIQL01000142.1 GCA_001418405.1 Streptomyces diastatochromogenes
CCGGCGGCGAGCAGGTCGGTGGTGCCGCAGGCGTCGGTGAGCAGCGCGGTGCCGGTGGCCTCGGCGTTGCCGGGCAGCAGGCCGAGTAGCGCCGAGGCGAGCACGGACTTGCCGCAGCCGCTCTCGCCGACGAGGACCAGGCATTCGCCCGGTGCCAGGTCGAAGGCGGCGTCGGTGACGGCGGCGACGGACCGGCCGCCGGGCATCCGGAAGCGGACGGTCAGGTCGCGGACCGCGAGCAGGGGACGGTCGGCGGTGGCGCCGGCCGGGCCGGGGTTCCGGTCGGGTGTCGGGCGGGCGGCGTCCGCCGCGGTCCCGTGGGCGGTCACAGCATCAGCTCCGATCGGCGGCGCGGGTTGAGCCGCTCCCGCCAGGCGCCGGCCAGGCCGGCGACGGCGAGGGTGGGCACGACGAGGAACAGGCCGGGGAAGAGGGTGGGCCACCAGTCGCCGGCCAGCAGGGAGCTGCGGGCGGCGTTGGCCATGATGCCCAGGCTCGCCTCGTGGGCGGGCAGCCCCAGGCCGAGGAAGGAGAGCGCGGACTCGTGCCAGATGGCGTGCGGCACCATCAGCACGGCGGCGAGTGCGGCCTGCGGCAGCACGGCCGGGAGCAGGTGACGGGTCGTCACCCGCCAGCGGGAGGCGCCGCCGGTGAGGGCCGCGTCGAGGTGGGGTCGGGAGCGCAGCGAGAGCACCTCGGCGCGGACGATCCGGGCGGTGGACAGCCAGTGCGTCAGCGCCACCGAGACGATCACCGGCCAGACGCCGGGTCGGAACATGGCGACGATGAAGATGCCCAGCAGCAGGTGCGGCACGGAGGAGAAGAGGTCGACCAGGCGCATCACGGTGCGGTCGGCCCAGCCGCCGAGCGCGCCGGCCAGGGCGCCGACGGCGGTGCCGATGACCGTGGCGACCACGGCGGCGACCACCCCGACCAGCAGCGAGACGCGCAGTCCGTAGACGCAGCGGAGCAGCAGGTCGCGGCCGACCTCGTCGGTGCCGAACGGGTGGGCGGCGGAGGGCGGTTGGAGCTTGGCGGCGAGGTCCACGGCCTGCCGGTCCAGGGGGAACAGCAGCGGGACGAGGACGACGGCGAGGACGACGGCGGCGAGGATGCCGGCGCAGATCCGTAGGCGCAGGGCGCGCCGGGAGCCGGCGCCGCGCCGGCTTTGCGGTGGCGCGGCGGACGTGCTGGCACTAGCCATCGAACCCCACCCTCGGGTCGGCCAACCCGTAGAGCAGGTCGGACAGCAGGTTGCCGGCCAGGACGGCGGCGGTGGCGAGCGCCGTGAGCGCGGCCAGCAGTGGGAAGTCC
This sequence comes from Streptomyces diastatochromogenes, assembly GCA_001418405.1. GTDB lineage: Bacteria > Actinomycetota > Actinomycetes > Streptomycetales > Streptomycetaceae > Streptomyces > Streptomyces albulus_C. The sequence continues at coordinate 1,315 of LIQL01000142.1, forward strand.
ACGCTGGTGGCGGCCTGGACGGTGGCGGCGGCGATGCCGGGCCAGCTGAAGACGGTCTCCACCAGGAGGGCGCCGGTGATGAGTTCGGGCACGCGGGAGCCGATCAGGGTGAGCACGGGCAGCAGGCCGGAGCGCAGTGCGTGCTGGCGCAGCACGGTGCGTTCGCGCAGGCCGCGGGCGCGGGCGCCGCGCACGGGGTCCTCCGCCAGCGCGTCCGCGACGCCCTGGCGGACGTAGAGCACGAACCACGGGAGTTGGGAGACGGCGAGCACCAGCACCGGCAGCACGAGGTGGCGGGCGGCCTGGCCGGCGGTGACGAGGTCGCTGCCGGTGTCGGTGAGGCCGCCGGCGGGCAGCACGCCGAGTTTGAGGGCGCCCAGCCAGACGGCGAGCAGACCGAGCCAGTAGGGCGGGGCGGCTTCCAGCACGTAGGCGGTGGCGGTGACGGCGCGGTCGAGGACGCCGCCGCGGCGCCGGGCGGCCAGGACGCCGAGGAGGGTGCCGGCGGCCACGGCGAGGGCGAAGGCCAGGGCGCACAGCAGCACCGACCAGCCGAGGCGTTCGCCGATGACCTGGGAGACCGGGGCGCGCAGGCTCGCGGAGTCGCCGAGGTCGCCGGAGAGGGCGCCGGTCAGCCAGTCCCACCAGCGGGTGAGCAGCGGTTGGTCGACGCCCAGGTTGTGGCGGAGCTGGTCGAGGTTCTCCTGGGAGGCGGTGAGGCCGGCGGTGCCGGCGTAGGCGCGCACCGGGTCGAAGGGCGAGGCGGCGGCGATCGCGAACACCCCGAGGGTGACGGCGAGCAGGACCGGCACGGCGGTCAGCGCCCGCCGTGCCGTCATCCGCGCCATCGGCCCCCAGGGCAGCGAGGTCGGCGCGGTCACTTCGTGGGCTGCCAGTCCTCGACGTTCCACCAGGGGCCGGAGGCCAGGCCGTGGTCGTGCGGTTCGACCTGGGTGGTCAGGCCCTGCCAGCGGTCGTCGATCACGTAGAGGTGGTCGACGTGGGTGAGGAAGACGTAGGCGGGGTCCTTGACCAGTTCGCGCTGGACGGCGTCGTAGGCGTTCTTGCGGGCCTGGTGGTCGTCGGTGCGGCGGGCGGTGACGAGGTGGTCGTCGACGGTGTCGTTGGCGTACCGGGACATGTTGTTGAAGCCGTCGCCGGCGAGCGAGGAGTGCAGCAGCAGGTACTGGTCGAAGTCGGGGTCGGCGGGGCTGCCGCCGCCGGCGAGGACCGCGTCCTGCTTCATGTTGGGTTCGATCGCCTCCCAGGTGCCGGACTCGACCTTGGCCTCGATGCCGGCCTTCTTGGCGTCGGAGGCGAAGGCCAGGGCGTGCTCCTGGCGGAGCTTGTCGCCGGAGAGGTACCAGAGGGTGAAGGAGGCGCGCCGGCCGTCCTTGGCGCGGACGCCGTCGGGGCCCTTCTTCCAGCCGGCCTCGTCGAGGATCTGCTGGGCCTTGGCCAGGTCGTGCGGGCGCTCGGTGCCCTTGGCGAACCAGGGGCTGTCGGTCGGCACCGGTCCGTAGGCGGGCTTGCCGGCGCCGCTGAGGATGCCCTTGACCATGGCCTGGCGGTCGACGGCGAGGTCCAGCGCCCGACGGACGGCGCGGTCGCCGGTGACCGGGTTGGCGCTGGGCAGGGTGACGTTGCGGTAGTCGAAGGTCTTGGCGGCGACGGTCTTGCGGCCCTGGTCGGCCTTGAAGGTGGCGGCGAGTTCCGGCGGCAGGATGGCGCCGTCGAGGTCGCCGGAGCGCAGTCGGGTGGCGCGGATGTCGTCGTCCTTGATGATGGCCATGGTGAAGTGCTTGACCTTCGGCGCGCCGCCCCAGTAGTGCGGGTTGGCGGTGAAGGTGAGCTTCTCGCCCTTGGACCACTTGGTGAGGACGTAGGGGCCGGTGCCGACCGGGTGGGTGGTGAAGGACCCGGTGTTGACGTCCTGCTTGCCCGCGAGGTGCTGGGGGGCGATGGGCAGGACGGTGCGCTCGGCGAACGGGGCGTACGGGTACTTCAGGTGGAAGACGACGGTCCGGTCGTCCTTCTTCTCGACCTTGTCGAGGGCGTCCAGTTCGGCCTTGGAGGCGTTGTTGGTCTTCTCGTCCAGGATGGTCGCGTAGGTGAAGACCACGTCGTCGGCGGTGAAGGGCTTGCCGTCGCTGAACTTCACGCCCGGGCGGAGGGTGAAGGTGTAGGTCGTGCCGCCGTCGGTGACCTTGGGGAGGGCGGCGGCCAGTGCGGGCTTCAGGCGCATCTCGGCGTCGTGGGTGAGCAGCCCGTCGAAGATCTTGGAGTTGCCGTCCTTGCCGTAGCCCAGGAGGGGGCTGAGCGTCTCGGGCTCGTAGGCGATGCCGACGACCGCGGTGTCGGTGGGCTTGCCGCCGCCCCGGCTCTCATTCGGCGCGGCGCAGGCCGCCGCGGTGAGCGCCATCGTGGCCGCCAGCGCGGTGGCGGCCACGCGCCGTATGGACCGGGACGTCATTGCCCACACCCCTTTTGAAGATCGACTGTTGTTGCGAACGGCTCGCAATTATGCGGTTGCCATTAAACAGTACGTAAAGGTGTGGTCATGAACCGGTCCCGGGTGCCCCGATCTGCTGGGGCCGCGGTGGCTCCAGGGACCGGGCCGCGGCTCACGGGGTGCCGGTCACCAGCTTCAGGTCCCACTTCCGCAGCGGCTCGTCGATCGGCTGGAAGATGGTGACGGTGTCCCCGCCGACGTCACAGGTCGCGGCGCCGCCGCCGGAGTGCACGCCGACGGCCTTGGGGGCGCCGGGCTGGGTGACGTACGAACCGCCCGAATCCCCCGCCGCGGAGCAGGCGTTGGTGAAGGACAGGCCGGAGATGACGGTGTTGCCGTAGTCCACGGTCTGGTCGGTGCGGGTCACCTCGCCGCAGCGCCAGCCGCTGGTCTGGCCCGAGTGGCAGATCGACATCCCGACGATCGCCTCCTGGGAGCCGGTGACGGTCACCGGGCTGCCGCCCTGACCGGCCACCGACGGGCTCAGCTTCCACCCCTGCTGGTCGACCGTCACCAGGCCGAAGTCGCCCCCGTAGCCGTTGACGCTGTGCGCCCCGCCCTGGTTGGAGGTGCCCAGCCGGCTGTTGTCCTTGCCGTACGCGGGCTGGTTGGCCTTCAAGGTGCAGTGACCGGCCGTCACGAAGCCGCGGAGCCCGCTGGGACCGGTCACCGAGAACCCGATCGAGCAGATGCCGTCGGTGCCCGGCATCCAGCGCTCGCCGCCGACGACCGTGCCGCTCTGCTGGCGCGGCGCCTGGTCGCTGCGCTCGACGGAGACCGGCACCCGCGAACGGACCGCGAGCTGGCGGACCGTGGTCTCGAAACCGGCGGTGCGGTTGGTGCGCGCCGCGCGGTCGACCCGCACCACCACCCCGTTGGCGCGCTCGTCGATGCCCCAGCCGGTGACGCCGGGCACCCCGTGCCCGGCCCGTTCGGCGATCTGCTGCACCATGCCGCGCAGCGTCGCCCGGCTGTGCCGGACGGTCTTGGGCACCGCGCCGGCGGACCGCACCCGACGGGCGTCGGCGGCGTCGGTCACCGCGACGACCAGCCGGCCGAGCGACGTGTCGAACCACATCCCGGCGGGCGGCGCGGCCAGCGCCCGGCGCACCGCGAGCGCGGTGTGCTGGGCCTCGGCCTCCTGCGCGAGCCGGGTGCGGGCCTGGACCGGCGAGAGGCCGAGGTCCCGGCGCATCGCGTCGAGCATGCCCCGCTGGGAGGGCTGGGGGCTGGGGTCGGGCTGCGGCACGGCCCGCGCCGGACCGTTCGGGGCGACGGCCGCCAGCACGGCGGCCGCGGCCGCGCTCCACAGCGCGGCTTTGGGAATGCGGCGTTCCATCGGGGTCTCCTCGCGGTGTCGAGTACACGTCGGGCCCGGCGGATCCGGACGTGGGCGTGTGCATGGATCAGCCCTAGTCGAGACTCCTCGACACCGCGCCGGGCAGCACCGGGAAGAGCGCCGGCATCATGGCCCGGTGACCTGTCCCGACCGCCCCCAAGTCCCCACCGCTCACGGCCCGGTCGCGTTCGAGGGGCTGCCCCGGGCGCTGCGCAACGTCGCCTACTCGGCCGCCCGCCATCCGGGAGCCGGGACACCTGAATGCCCGTCACACCCGGCCGGACCACCGGCGGCCGGCCCGGCGCCGCCCCCGGACCTCACCGGGGGCGCCAACTGCCAGCGCTACGCCTACGCCGTGCTGGGCCACTTCGGACTGCGGGTGCCGCCGCTGCGGTCGGCCGAACTCTGGGCGGACCGCGTCGCGACCCGGCCCGCCGCCCCGCCGGGCCCGCTGGACCTGGTGCTCTTCGACGCCGGCCCGGTCCCCGGACGGCCCGCCGGGTACGGCGCGCACGTCGGCGTCCACCTGGGCCCGGACCGGGTGCTGCACCTGTGCCGGGAGGTGGGCCGCCCGGTGGTGTGGACCTACGCCGACTTCGCGGTGCGGCCGCGGTACGCCCGCTTGCTGGGCGCCAAGCGGGTGGTGGCGGGCGACGGCCGGACCCGGTAGCCGGCGCCGGGCGGCCCGCCGCGGTCAGAAGTCGCCGCCGCCGAAGCCCCCGTCACCGCCACCGCCGAAGCCGCCGTCGCCGCCGAAGCCACCGCCGAAGTCCCCCGGGTCGAAGTCGGCACCCGTGACGTCGCCGCCCTCCGCGCCCTGGTAGCCGCCGAAGTCGGCGCCGTAGGCGGGGCCGGCCGCCATCAGGTGGCCGAGGGTGGTTCCGACCAGGAGGCCGGGGAGCAGTCCGCCGCCGAAGTAGCCGCCGGCCCAGGGGGCGTAGGCGGGCCCCGCATCCCAGTAGGGGCGGTCGCCCTGCGGGGTGCGGACGGTGCGGGCCAGCGGCTCGCGGCCGTCCTCCAGTCGGCTCCGGTCCGCGGCGCAGACCGGGACGGTGCGCTCCGCGCCTCCGGGCGGGGCCCAGGTCGCGTCCACCACCGACGGGCCGTGCCGGGGGTCGAAGAAGCAGGGCAGCCGCCGCTCCGGCAGCGGCTGACCGGTGCGGCGCGCGGCCAGCGTGGCGAGCGCGAAGCGGCCCTCCTCCAGCTCCTTGGTGACCGCCTGCACGTCGCCGGGGTGCTCGGCCGCGGCCATCGCCGACTTGGCGTCCTCGTAGGCGTCCAGGGCGCAGGCGTAGTCGGCGCGCATCGCGTCGTCGGCGCCGGACTCGCCCGGGTCGAAGTCCAGCCGGTCCAGTTCCTCGCCGAACGCGGTGATGTCCTCGTCGACGACGATCCGCAGGTCTTCGAGGGCGGCGCGCTCCTCCTCGGCCCGCTTGCGGCGGTTGCGGCGGGCGATGGCGTAGGCGCCGCCGCCCCCGACGACGATCAGCGCGCCGAGACCGATGGCGGTGCCGGTGTCGAAGCCGCCGGCGGCGCCGCCCCAGGAGGCCGGGGCGTGCCCGTGGGCTTCGGTGACCGCGGTGTCGACGAAGCTGTTGACGCGCTCGGAGACGGTCGGGTACGCGGAGCGGTTGACGGCGCCGACGAGGTTCTGGACGGCGGTGCGCGGCATCACCCGGGGGTCGGCGCCGGCGTTGAAGCCGTCACCGAGCTCGACGGCGTAGACACCGGCGATGCCGACCTTGGTCCGCAGGTCCCGCAGCAGCGTGGCCGGCTGGTAGTCGGAGGTCCGGGGCAGGACGGCGACGAAGACCGGCTTGCCGGAGTCCTTGATCTTCTTGGTGAGGGCATCCGCCTGGCTGGCCGAAAACTGACCTGAGGCGCGGGGGTCGACGTAGACCGGGCCCCTGCGCAGCGCCGCGGCCGCCTCATCCAGGCCACCCGCGGCATGCGCGCCGGGCGCAGCCACCGTGACCATCGCGAGGAGGGCCGCCAGCAGCAGGAGCACCGGTCCGATCAGCACACGGCGGGTTGCGGTCTTCATGGCTCCGACGCTACCCGAACCGCACTTTCCAGACACCCTCGCGCTTTACTCTTCCTTTACCCATGGGTGACGTGCGGCGCGCAGTATCCCTCCCGTTCCGGGGTCTGTCGCGCCGGAGCTGCCCAGGCAGGTGGTCACCGGGCGCGGGTTTTTGATGATCAAGGTCGCGGGGCAGGTTCCGGCCGTCCCTCCCCCGAGCAAAGGAGGACACGATGGGCAGGGTCGCCGAGACGGCCAACACCCTCGCCGTCGCGGTCGCCGCCACCGCGGTCGGCTGCACGCTGGTCCTCGAACTGGCCCCCTCGCACCGCGGCTCCGAACGGTCCGCGGCCCCCGCCGCGCCGCCGGCCGTCGCCGCCGGCCCGGTCGCCGCCGGCCGCTCCGCCGTCACCCGCGACGGGCCGGCCGGCGCGGACCCGGCACTCCGGGCGGCGCCCGCCGCGCGGGGCCCGGCCGCGGTCCGCCCCGCCGGGTCCCGGCCGGCCGGGACGATCCAGGTCACGGCGCCCGCCGGCCCCGTGAACCTGCGGGCCAACGGCAGCTTCCCGGTCGCCTGGACCAACTCCACCGGCGCCGAGGTGGACGTCTGGCTGAGCGCGACCGCCGGCCGCGGCCGGATACAGCGACTGGCGTTGGTCTCCCCGCGGGCCGGCGCGGCGAGTGCCGGCGAGGCCCTGGTGACGCTGCCCGCGGTGCCGCCCGGCCGGGCCTACGCGCTGGAGGTCGCCGCCGGCAACGGCACCGCCCACGCCTTCAGCCGCCCGTTCGCCGTCACCGACGAAAACCGCCGGGGCGCACCGGCCGCCGGGCCGCCGGGCTAGGGCGCGGCCAGGTCGACCAGGCCGGCCAGCGCCTCCCGGTGGCGGCCCGGCGCACCGAGGGCGAGTTCGTCGCCCTTGGCGCGCTTGAGGAACAGGTGCGCCGGGTGCTCCCAGGTCATCCCGATGCCGCCGTGCAGTTGGACGCACTCCTCGGCGGTGCGCACCGCGACCGGCGCGCAGTACGCCTGTGCCACCGTGACCGCCACCGGCGCGTCGGGGCGGTCGGCGGCCAGCGCGTCGGCGGCGTTGCGGGCCGCCGCCCGGGCCGAGACGACGTCCAGCCAGAGCGCGGCCATCCGGTGCTTGAGCGCCTGGAACGAGCCGACCGGGCGCCCGAATTGGGTGCGCTCGCCGGTGTACCGCACGGTCTCCTCCAGGCACCACTCGGCGAGGCCGAGCTGTTCCGAGGCGAGCAGCCCGGCGCCGGTGCGCAACGCCCGGTCCACGGCGGTCCGGGCCCGCGCCCCGTGGGCCAGCGGGCGGCCCGGGGCCCCGTCGAGCACCACGTGGGCCAGCGGGCGGGTCAGGTCGAGCGGGGTGAGCGGCTCGGTGCGCACGCCGTCCGCCGCGGCGTCCACGGCGTAGAGCGCCGGCCCGTCCGGGCCCTCGGCCGGGACGAGCAGCAACCCGGCGCCGGCGGCGTCGGCGACCGAGGTGATCCGCCCGGTGAGCGCGCCGGCGGCGTCCGCCCGCACGGTGGCCGCGCCCGGCCCGCCGGGGGCGGTCGGCAGCGGGACGGCGAGCACCCCGACGGTGCGGCCCGCGGCGAGTTCGGCCAGCGGGCCGGCGACCTCGGCCCGGTCGGTGTCGCAGCCGAGGAGCGCGGTGACCGCGAGCACCGCACTGCTCAGGTAGGGCACCGGGGCGACCGCCCGGCCCAACTCCTCCAGGACGACGGCGGCCTCGCGGGCACCGGCGCCCTGCCCGCCGAGCTCCTCGGGGACCAGCAGCCCGGCGGCGCCGATCTCGGCGGTCAGGGCCCGCCACAGCTCCGGGTCGTACGGGCGGCCGGTCTCCAGGTCGGCGAGGACGGCGGACGGGGCGCAGCGGTCGGTGAGCAGCGCCCGGACGGCGGTGCGCAGCGCGTCCTCCTCGGCGGAGTACAGCAGGTCGGGTGCGGTCTCGTCGGTGCCGGTCATCGGGGGAGGTCCTTCCACGCGACGTCCTTGTCGGTGCGCGGCTCGGGCGGCAGGCCCAGGACGCGCTCGGCCACGATGTTGAGCAGCACTTCGGAGGTGCCGCCCTCGATGGAGTTCCCCTTGGCGCGCAGGTAGCGGTAGCCGGCCACCCGGCCGGTGAAGTCGACGCCCTCGGGACGGCGCAGCGTCCAGTCGTCGTAGGTGAGGCCGTCCTCGCCGCGGAACTCCACCTCCCAGCCGCTGAGCTGCTGGGCGAGCCGGGCGAAGGCCAGTTTCATGCCGCTGCCTTCGGGGCCCGGCTGGCCCTGGGTCAGCTGCTGGCGCAGCCGTTCGCCGGTGAGGCGGGCGACCTCGGCGTCGACCCAGAGTTTCAGCAGCCGCTGGTGCAGGTCGTGGGTGCGCAGTTCGGGGTGGGCGCGCCAGGCGGCCGCGGCGACCCCGACCATCCCGCCCTCGCGCGGGGTGCGGGCGCCGCCGATGGCGACCCGCTCGTTCATCAGCGTGGTCTGGGCGACCCGCCACCCGTCGCCGACCTCACCGAGGCGGTGCGCGTCGGGGATCTTGACGCCGGTGAGGAAGACCTCGTTGAACTCCGCCTCGCCGGTGATCTGGCGCAGCGGCCGCACCTCGACACCGGGGTCGGTCATGTCGCACACGAAGTACGTCATGCCGCGGTGCTTGGGGACCGTCGGATCGGTGCGGGCGACCAGGATCGCCCAGCGCGCCAGGTGGGCGCTGGAGGTCCACACCTTCTGGCCGTCGACCACCCAGTCCCCGCCGTCGTCCCGGACCGCGCGGGTGGCCAGTCCGGCCAGGTCGGAGCCGGCACCGGGCTCGCTGAAGAGCTGGCACCACACCTCCTCGCCGGTCCACAACGGCCGCAGGAAGCGCCGCCGCTGCTCCTCGGTGCCGTAGCGCAGGACGGTCGGCGCGGCCATCCCCAGGCCGATGCCGATCCGGCCGGGGTCGTTGTCCGGGGCGCCGGCGGCGGTCAGTTCGGCGTCGACGACGGCCTGGAGGGCGCGCGGCGCACCGAGCCCGCCGAGCCCTTCGGGGAAGTGCACCCAGGCCAGCCCGGCGTCGAAGCGGGCGCGCAGGAAGTCCAGCCGGTCGGTGGTGGCGACGGGGTGCGCGGCGAGCAGGGCGGCGGTGCGCCGGCGCAGGTCGGCGGCGTCGCTCATCGGCCCTCCTCCGCGCCGGGGAGCACCACCAGGCGGCCGACGGAGTCCCCGTCGGCGACCCGCTGGACGACGTCGGCGGCGGCCGACAACGGGACCCGCCCGCCGATCAGCGGCTCGATGGCGCCCCGGGCCGCGAGCTTGGTCAGTTCCTCGTGGCAGGCGTCGACGGCGGCCGGGTCCTTGGTGTTGTACAGGCCCCAGTGGAGTCCGAGGACGGCGTAGTTCTTGACCAGGGCGTGGTTGAGGGCCGGCGCGGGGATGGTGCCGCCGGCGAAGCCGACGACGACGATCCGGCCCTCGAAGGCGATGCACTTGGTGGACTTGGCGTAGGCGTCGCCGCCGACCGGGTCGTAGACCACGTCCGCGCCCCGCCCGCCGGTGGCCTCCTTGACCGCGGCGACGAGGTCGTCGGTGTGCCGGTCGAGGACCAGGTCGCAGCCGAGCGCACGGGCGGTGCGGGCCTTTTCGGGGCCGCCCACGACGCCGATGACCCGGGCGCCGGCGGCCCGTCCCAGTTGGACGGCGGCGCTGCCGACGCCACCGGCCGCGGCGTGCACCAGCAGCGTCTCGCCCGCTTGGAGGCGGGCCCGGCGGTGCAGTCCGAACCAGCCGGTCTGGTAGCCGATGTGCAGCGCGGCGGCGCCCGCGTCGTCCAGGGCGTCGGGCGCCGGGCGGACCGTCGCCGCGTCGGCGACCGCGAGTTCGGCGAAGCCGCCGCCGGGCAGCGCGGGCTGGGCCAGCACCCGCGCGCCGACCTCGGCGCCGGCCCCTTCGCCGACCGCCAGCACCTCGCCGCAGATCTCCACGCCGGGGGTGAACGGGAGCGGCGGCCGGACCTGGTACTGGCCCCGGCACAGCAGCGCGTCGGGGAAGTTGACGTTGGCGGCCCGCACCCGCAGCAGCACCTGGCCGGGGCCGGGTTGCGGGTCGGCGACGTCCTCCAGCCGCATCACCGCTCGCGGCTCCCCGTTCGCGTGCACGCGCCATGCCTTCACCTGATGCCTCCACAGACCTCGGACGTACGGCTGGTGCGGGACCGGAACCGGCCCCCGCCACGGGGCATACTAAGCGGTCGGTATCTCCGAAGGAACAGTTCCGGCCGGGCCCGTCGCGGCCCTCCCGGACACCGGACGACCGCCCTCGCCCGGCCGCCAGCCTGGCCATGACAGGGACAGGCAACCCGGCCGCCCCATGGCGCAGACTGGCCGGCATGGACGCACCCGCCACCGGCCCCGTTGCACTCGGGGACTTCCTCCGCACCCGCCGCGCCCGGCTCCAGCCGGAGGACGTCGGCCTGGTCTCCTACGGGGCCCGCCGCCGGGTGCCCGGCCTGCGGCGCGAGGAACTCGCCCAGCTCGCCGGCGTCAGCGTCGCCTACTACACCCGCCTCGAACAGGGCCAGAGCCACAACGCCTCCGAGGGCGTGCTGGACGCCCTGGCCCGGGCGCTGCGGCTGACCGCCGACGAGCGCGCCCACCTGCGGCAGCTCGCCCGCCCGACTCCGGGCCGGCGCCGCCCGGCGGTCCGCCCCGACACCGCCCGCCCCGGCGTGCGGCAACTGCTCGCCGCCATGCCCGGCGTGCCGGCCGTCGCCCTCGGGCCGCGCTTCGAGGTGCTGGCCTGGAACCGCCTCGGACACGCGCTGCTCGCCGGCCACCTGGACTTCGACGGCCCGGCCCGCCCCCAGGACCGGCCCAACACCCAGCGACTGCTCTTCCTCGACCCGCACACCCGCGAGCTGTACCCGGAGCGCGAGGAGGAGACCCGGCGCGCCGTCTCCGCCCTGCGGGTGGCCGCCGGCCAGCGCCCCGACGACCAGCAACTGGCGGAGCTGATCGGCGAGTTGTCGATGAAGAGCACCGAGTTCAGCGCCCTGTGGTCGCGCCACTCGGTGAGCAACTGCACCTTCGGCACCAAGCACTTCCACCATCCGCTGGTGGGCGACCTGACCCTGGACTTCGAGATGCTGCACACCCCGGACGGCTCCGGGCAGGCCGTCTTGATGTACACCGCCGCCGACGGCTCACCGTCCGAGGCCGCGCTCCGCCTGCTCGCCGCGGAACGCGGCCCAGACGCCCGGATCCTCGAACCCGAGCGCCCATAGCCCCCGCCCCCGCACCCCGTACGCCGCCAGCAGCGGCAGCTGCGCCCGGACGCCCCGCGCGTCCTGGTACCAGACCTCGTGCCGCTCACCGCCGCGCGCGTAACGGAAGTGCGGGGTGCCGGAGTCCGCGTCGAAGGCGTAGCGGGCGCCGACCCGTCGGCGCAGCGCCTCGGCCTCGTGCCAGGTCAGGTGGGTGGCGCGCCGGCCGCTGCCGGGCACCCAGTCCCAGCCGTAGCCGGGGAAGGCCACCTCGATCCGGTCCCGGGGCACCTCGGCGGTGGCGTCGCGCAGGATCCGCGCGTACCAGTCCTTGGACGACAGCGGGCCCGGCTCGCCCAGCGACCAGTGCAGGTCGTAGCCCATGTACCGCACGGTGTCGGCGAGCGCGCCCAGGCGCCGGTAGGCGAAGGCCGCGCCGGCCCCGCGGATCCGCGGCATCACCGTCACCACGCACGTCCTGCCGCGGCGGTGCAGCCGCGCGCAGAGCTCCTCGACGAGGGTGACGTAGCCGCTGCGCACCCGGGCCCGGGCCGCCGCGTCGCCGGTCACCGCCATCGTCTCGTAGTCCAGGTCGATCCCGTCGTACCCCTGGCTCGCCACCACCCCCGACAGCGCGTCGACGTGGGCCCGCCGGCGCACCGGGTCGTGCAGCAACTCCCCCATCGCCGCCGCGTCCAGCGTCTCGGTCACCGTCGGCACCACCGCGATCCCGGCCCGGTGCAGCCCCGCGACGACCGCCGGCCGGACCGCGCCGGGACGGCCGGTGACCGCGCGCTCCCCCGTCGTCTCGTACCAGAAGGGGCTGACGGTGTGGAGTTGGTCGGCGTGCGCCAACGCGTCCCGGTAGGCGCCCTCGGCGTCGCCCCAGAACGGCAGCCACGCCGATCCCCGGCCCGCCCGCTCCGCCGGCCGCTCGGCGCCGACCGCCCCGGCGGGCAGCACCACCCCGGCGAGCAGCACCCACACCGCCAGCACCACCCCGCCGGCCCGTGCCCGCTTCGGTGTCCACCGCACTCGTTCCATGCCCTGAAGCCTCGCCCGACCCCTTGCCTGACGCCCCATCAGTGCGGCCGAATGGCGGGGCGCCCGGCCGGGCCGCTACGGGGCGTCGTCGAGCCGTCGCCACAGCCGCCGGGCCTGCCGTGCGGCGGTGCCGGGCGGGTTCCTGGGGTGCGCGGGATCGTCGGCCGCGAGCAGGCAGAGCCACATCAGGGCGTGCAGCGTGCGGCACTCCCGCAGGCGGGCGGACTCGGCCGGGGTCAGGGCGAAGCGGCCCAGGAAGGCGGCGGTGTCGAACGGGTGCGGCTGCCAGGCGGAGACGTGCTCGACGATCTCGGCGAGTTCGTAGGCCCGGTCGCTGCGGCCGGACTCCTCGAAGTCGACGACCCGGACGCGGCGGCCGTCCCAGAGGTAGTTGGCCGCGTTGCCGTCGCCCGCGCCGAACACGGCCGGGACGTCGGCCGGGAGGGCACGGCGGGCGCCGGGGGCGTCGGGCCCCGCCCGGTCGAGCCAGTCCGTGCCGGCGCGCAGTGCCCGCCGCACGTCCGGGGCGAGCGGCCGATCCGGCGGCGCCGCGCACCAGGCGCGCACCCGCGCGACGGTGTCCCGTTGGTGGCCGTGGCGGAGCGGCAACCGGGCCAGCTCGGCGGGCGGCAGGGCGGTGTGGACGGCCCGGACGGCCCGCGCCCAGGCCGTCAACTCCCGAGGCCCGAGCGGCCTTCCGCGCAAGCAGGCGCCCGGGAGCCGGGACATCACGAGGGTCGGCGGGGCCGCCGCACCCGTCGGGTCCCGGACGTCCAGGAGGACCGGGGCGATGCCCGGGGCGTGCCTGCCGAGCAGCAGCAGTGCGCGCCGTTCGCGTACGAAGGGATCGCACCCTTCGGCCCGCCGGAAGCGCTTGACGACCCGGTCGGGGTGCAGGACGACGTCGTGGGTGTGCCAGTGGACCGTCCCGGAGGGTGGCGGGGACGGTCCACTGGCACACC
>LIQL01000143.1 GCA_001418405.1 Streptomyces diastatochromogenes
GGGGCGGTGCGCGGGTGGGCGGTGGGTCAGTCGGTGCCGGGGGTCGGCTTGCCGGCTGCGGGAGTGCGGCGGCCCGTTGCGGCGCGCGGCGGCCGGCGCGGGGTGAGGAGTTCGGCGAGCGCTGCGGCGGCCTCGCGCAGCGGGGCGAGCAGGTCCTCGCGCGGGCCGTCGAGCCGGTCGTGCGGGCCGACCAGGCTGAGCGAGCCGACCGGCTGGCCGCGCACGACGACCGGGACGGCCAGTCCGGCGGTCGCCGGGTCGTACTCGCCTTGGGAGTAGGCGTGGCCGTCCTGCGGCACCCGGGACATCCGCTGTTCCAGTTCGGCCTCGTCGGTGACGGTCAGCGTGCTGAACCTGGCCATCGGGCGGCCGTAGAGCAGTGCGGCGCGGGCGCCCGGGGTGAGCATGCCGAAGTAGGCGCGGGAGGTGGCGCCGGCGTGCGCCGGATACAGCTCGTCGGCCAGGCGGTAGGCGCGCAGCGGACCGGCCGCGCCGTCGGCGGATTCCACGCAGCGCATGTGGACCCCGTCCGGCACGGCGAACAGGGCGGTGACGCCGGCCGCGGCGGCGAGTTCGCGCAGCGTGGGGCGGACCAGCCCGGCCATGCCGCTGTGTCGTTCCCAGGCGGTGGCCATGTGCCAGACCGCGGGGCCCAGGCGGTAGCGGCGGGTGACCGGGTCGGACACCAGGAAGCCGCGGTGGGCGAGCGACGCCAGCAGCCGCTGCGACACCGACTTGTCCCAGCCGAATTCGGCGGCGAGGTCGGTCACCCCCCATTCCTCCCGGTCGTGGGAGAAGGCGAGCAGGACCTGGAGCACGCGGTCGGCGGTCTGGAGCGGAGCGCCTCGTTCGGTAGTCACGGCGGCAGCCTATACCGTCATCTGAGACTGCTTCCCTGATATAGAGAAAAGGTTGCTGACTTGGATATGGCCGGCGCAACCTGAGCGAAATCGCGCACCGCACCACCTCGCACCAGGGAGCCACCGTGCTCAAGCACGTACTCGACGTCCTCGAACTCCTCGACCGCCCGCAGACCGACGGGCAGCTCCTCGCCACGCACCTGCGCGGCGTGCTCGACGGCGCCGTCCGGGAGGCCGCCGGCACCCCGGCCGCGACCGCCGTCCGGTCGGACGCGGTGGAGATCACCGTCACCCGGGTCGAAGGGGCCAAGGGCGGGACCGACTTCGTCAAGGTCGTTGTGCCGGGCGCCGACGGGGCCCGGGCCGGCGGCGACGCCCCCACGCTGGGCGTGCTCGGCCGGCTCGGCGGCGTCGGGGCCCGGCCCGAACGCACCGGTCTGGTCTCCGACGCGGACGGCGCCGTCGCCGCGCTCGCCACCGCGGCCAAACTGCTCGACATGTACGGGCGCGGCGACGTGCTGCGCGGCGACGTGATCGTCAGCACCCACGTCTGCCCCGACGCGCCGACCCGGCCGCACGACCCGGTGCCCTTCATGGACTCCCCCGTGTCGATCCTCGACTGCAACCGCGCCGAGATCGACCCGGCCATGGACGCGGTCGTCTCGATCGACACCACGAAGGGCAACCGGCTGCTCAACCACCGCGGCATCGCCCTGTCCCCGACGGTCAAGGAGGGGTGGATCCTGCGGGTCAGCGACGATCTGCTGGGCATCCTGGAGACCGTCACCGGCGAGGCCGCGCACGTCCTGCCGATCACCACGCAGGACATCACGCCCTATGGGAACGGCGTGCACCACATCAACTCGATCATGCAGCCCTGCGTGGCCACCGACGCACCGGTCGTGGGCCTCGCCGTGACCGCACAGAGCGCGGTGGCCGGCTGCGCCACCGGCGCCAGCCACGAGACCGACATCGCGGCGGCCGGTCGCTTCGCGCTGGAGGCGGCCAAGGAGTTCGGCCGCGGCGCCGCGCGGTTCCAC
>LIQL01000144.1 GCA_001418405.1 Streptomyces diastatochromogenes
GGGCGGCAGCAGGTGGGGGATGGCGAGCGGGTCGCCGGCGATCTGGACGTCGCTGTTCATGGCGGGGTTCCTCGGCGGAAGTGCTGGGTGGCGCGCGACAGGGGGTGCGGCACGGCGCCGGGCCGTTCCTTGTGGGGACGCGGCGCGGTGATCGCGGCGGAGCGGTGCGCCGGCGGGATGGTGCGGGCGCGGGAGGCTGGAGCTCAGTGGCTGCGACAGCTGGAACAGCGACAGCGAGCCTGCACGGCGCAGAGCGACCCGTAGGAACGGGTCAGTCGGTGCGCGGGGGTCGCTGGCATGCGGTCAAGGAGACACGGGGCGGACGTGCGCTGTCAAACGCGCAGCGGTGCATGAGACGGCGTTCACCTCATCCGGTTACTCCGTCCGGAGAAAGGTTTGTGCAGTCCGCGACAGGGAGAAACGGTCAGCGATCGCGCTCCGGTTGCCGTTGCGGCCCTGTGATCTGGCTGTGATCTTGCCCGCTCCGAGGCGTGCGGTGCAACGCGCGAGCCGCTCGTGGGCGTCTCACTCGTTGAGAAGGGAGCCACGGGTCACCCGCCCGGGGAAGTGTCCTGTTTTTGGATGATTTGAACACTTTCCGCATATGCTTGGTTCCGCAGAGTGAATAAGAGGCCCAATAGCAGATCTCGGCTTGACTGGCCCGGATCAGCACACTTGTAATTTCACTCGTGTCGTTCAGCCGAATTCGATCACGGCTTGATCACGGGGACGTAAAGACAGACGAGGGGCGCACATGACCGAGCTGTTCCAGGAATTGCTGGTCGAGGAGGCGGACGAGGAGCTCGGCTGGCAGGAGCGCGCACTGTGCGCCCAGACCGACCCCGAGTCCTTCTTCCCGGAGAAGGGTGGCTCCACCCGCGAGGCCAAGAAGGTCTGCCTCGCCTGCGAAGTCCGGTCCGAGTGCCTCGAATATGCCCTCGCCAACGACGAACGCTTCGGCATCTGGGGCGGTCTGTCCGAGCGCGAGCGCCGCCGGCTCAAGAAGGCCGCCGTCTGACCGTGACAGGCCAGCCCCCTGCACCAGCACCCCGCGGTTGCGCCGACCACGCCACCGCACCAACCCAACTCCCCATATCCCCCTATAGCGAACGCACCGCCTCCAGCGCTCTGTCCGCCGGAGGCGGTTTGCTGTGTACGGAGTCGATCGGGGTCCCGGCGCGAACCATTAGTGTGGGGCCCCGTCCGAGACACGCCAGCACCGCCGGCGCGGGGTGCGCGTGTCCCTCGTAGTCCGTCGCAGTGTCTTCCGGGGGCGGGGGCCTTTCAGCGACTTCGCCGTGGGCCCCGGACTCCCGGGTCCGGAGGGCCCGTACCTCGATGTCCGTGCACAGCCAGTCGGCGGCCCAGGCCGCCCCGTACGCAGCTGCCACCCCTGAGTTCCCGCGACACGTCGTCACCGCCGTGATCGTTTCGCACGACGGTGGCCGCTGGCTGCCCGACGCGTTGGCCGGGCTGCTCGGCCAGGAGCGCCCGGTCCAGAACGTCATCGGTGCCGACACCGGCAGCGCGGACGACTCCGCCCGCCTGCTCGCCGAGGCGATCGGCGACGATCGCGTGCTCCACCTCGCCCGCCGCTCGGGGTTCGGCACCGCCGTCGACGAGGCCGTCCGCACCGCCCCCGTCCTCGGCCCCGACGACCTGCCCCACCTGCGCCGCCCCAGCGGCTGGGACCCGGTCAGCCGCACCTGGCACGACGAGGCGTACGACATGCCGGAACTCCCGCACGGGGACCCGGTCCAGTGGCTGTGGCTGCTGCACGACGACTGCGCGCCGGCCCCCGACGCGCTCGCCGAACTCCTGCGGGTCGCCGACGCCAGCCCGTCCACCGCCATCGTCGGCCCCAAGCTGCGCAGCTGGTACGACCGCCGGCAGCTCCTCGAAGTCGGCGTCAGCATCGCCCGCAGCGGTCGCCGTTGGACCGGCCTGGACCGCCGCGAACAGGACCAGGGCCAGCACGACCAGGTCCGACCGGTGCTGTCCGTCTCCACCGCCGGCATGCTCATCCGCCGCGACGTCTACGAGCAACTGGGCGGCTTCGACCGCCGGCTGCCGCTGATGCGCGACGACGTCGACCTGTGCTGGCGCGCCCAGGCCGCCGGCCACCAGGTCCTCGTCGCCCCGGACGCCGTCCTGCGGCACGCCGAGGCCGCCGCCCGCGAACGCCGCCCCATCGACTGCGTCGGCCGCTCGGTGGCCAACCCGCACCGCGTCGACAAGGCCGGCGCCGTCTACGCCCTGCTCGCCAACACCCGCGGCGCGCTGCTCCCGTACACCCTGCTGCGGTTGCTGATCGGCACCCTGCTGCGGGTCGTCGCCTACCTCGTCGGCAAGGTCCCCGGCCAGGCGCTGGACGAACTCGCCGGGCTCTTCGGGACCCTGCTGCGCCCCGGCAAGATCCTCGCCGCCCGCACCCGCCGGGGGAAGCCGACGGTCGAGGCGAGCGAACTGCGACCGCTGTTCCCGCCGCCCGGCGCCACCGTCCGGGCCACCGTCGAACAGGTCGCCGGCAACCTCGCCGGCCGGGCCGCCCCCGACGTGGCCTCCGCCGGCCGGCACGGCGCCGTGGAATCCGGCCCCGGCGGCGACGACGCCGACTTCCTGGAGATCGAGCAGTTCGCGCGGCTCAAGCGGATCGCCCGCCGGCCCGCCCCGGTGCTCTTCCTCGTGCTGCTGCTCGTCTCGCTGATCGCCTGCCGGGGACTCCTCGGCGGCGGCTCACTGGTCGGCGGCGCCCTGCTGCCCGCCCCCGACGGCCTGGGCGCCCTGTGGTCGTCCTACGTCGACAGCTGGCATCCGGTCGGCGTCGGGGACACCGCCTCCGCACCGCCCTACCTCGCCGTGCTGGCCTCGTTCTCCACGATCTTCCTCGGCAGCACCAGCTTCACCCTGACCCTGCTGCTGGTCTGCTCGGTCCCGCTGGCCGGCCTCACCGCCTACTTCGCGTCCCGCCCGCTGGTCGCCTCCCGACTGCTGCGGGCCTGGGGCAGCATCGCCTACGCCTTCCTGCCCGCCGCCACCGGCGCGCTCGCCGGCGGCCGCCTGGGCACCGCCGTACTGGCCGTCCTGCTGCCGCTGATGGCCCGCGCCGCGGTCGCCGCCGGCGGACTGCGACTGGCGCCCGGCACCCGACCCAGCTGGCGCGCCGCCTGGGCGTACGCCCTGCTCGTCACCGTCACCACCGCCTTCACCCCGATCGTCTGGCCGATCTCGGTGCTGCTCGGCGTGGCCCTGCTGGTGCTGCGCCTCCTGGGCTCGGCGAAGGCCAACGGGGCGACCGACGGCGCGGCGAAGCAGGGCGGCGGCCGCGGACCGCTCGTGCCGTACCTGCTGCGCTTCCTGGCCGTGGCGCTCGCCCCGCTGGTGGTCCTGGCGCCCTGGTCGCTGTCGCTGCTCACCCACCCCTCGCAGTTCTTCCGCGAGGCCGGCCTCGACTACGGCGCCGGCTCCGCCTCCGTCCTCGACCTCATCGGGCTCAGCCCGGGCGGCCCCAAGGCCGTCGGCGGGCTGCTGCTCCTCGGCATCGTGCTGGCCGCGCTCGGCGCGACCCTGCGCGACGAGCGGCAGACCGCGATCCGCACCGTCTGGGCGGTGGCCCTGACCGGCCTGCTGTGCGCGGCGCTCGGCAACGGCTCCGGCTGGACCGGCCCGGCCATGCTCGTCTACGGCCTGGCGCTGCTGTGCGCGGCCGCGATCGGCGCCGAGGGCATCCGCACCCGGATGACCGCGCTCGGCTTCGGCTGGAAGCAGCCGGCCGCCGTGCTGATCGCGCTGGCCTGCCTGATCGCCCCGCTGTACGCCGCGGTCAGCTGGATGGTCACCGGTGCGGCCGGCCCCGTCCAGCGGCGCGACGCCACCCAGGTCCCGGCGTTCGTCGCGGAGGAGTCCACCACCACCGACCGCGCCCGCACGCTCGTCCTCGACGGCACCCCCGGGCACGTCTCCTACTCCCTCGTCCGCGGCTCCGGGGCCCAGCTCGGCGACGCCGACCTGGCCGCCGAGGCCGGCCCGGACGAGCGCCTGGACGGCGTCGTCGCCCACCTCGTCGCCGGCTCCGGCGCCGACCAGACCGACCGGCTCGGCGCCTACGCGGTCCGCTACGTCCTGGTCCGCAAGGGCGCCCCGCGCGAGATGGGCCGCGTCCTGGACGCCACCCCGGGCCTGACCCGGCTCAGCCAGGAGGACGGCAGCGCCCTGTGGCGCGTCGACCAGCGCGTCTCCCGGATCGCCATCGTCCCCGGCCAGACCAAGGAAGGCACCGGCAACGGCGACGCCGCCGTCCCCGTCCCGGTGCCGGCCGGACCGGTCGACGCGCACACCACCAAGGTGCCCGCCGGCCCCGCCGGCCGGATCCTGCGGATCGCCGACGCCGCCGACGACGGCTGGCACGCCACCCTCGACGGCACCGCCCTCAAGCCCGTCACCGTCGACGGCTGGGCCCAGGGCTTCCAACTGCCGTCCAACGGCGGCCGACTCGACCTCACCCACGACAACCCCCTGGGCCACACCCTGTGGCTCTGGGCCCAGGGCCTGCTCGCCCTCGTCCTGGTCGTGATGGCGCTGCCCGGCCGGCGCCGGGAGGTCGACGACGACCTGCCCGAGGAGACCGCCGCGGTCGCCGCCGCACCGACCTCGGGGGAGGGCCGCCGGGCCCGCCGGCTGCGCGCCCAGGCCGAGGCGGCCGGTACCGCACCGGGCGCCGCGGCCGACGGCACCGCCGACGGCGCGCCGGTCGCCGGCCCCGGCGAGGAGCCCCCGGGCGCCGAACCGGCCCCGGAACCGGTCCCGGAACCCGTCCCGTCCGCCGACCCGTACGCCGCGGTCCCCCCGCAGCCCTCCTACGAGGACTGGACGGCCGCCCCGGACCCGGCCGCCGCCGACCAGCAGCCCTACGTACCGACCGCCGACCCGTACCAGGCCGCCCAGTACGGCGGTCAGTACGAGGGCCAGTACGACGGTCAGCAGCAGCCCTACCCGCCGGCCGACCCGTACCAGTCCGGCGCCTACCAGCCCGGCGACTACGCGGCCGACCCCTACCAGGCGGGCGCCTACGACCCGTACGGCTACGGCGCTCAGCAGCAGCCGTACCCGGACGCCGGGACGGAGCAGCACCCCCAGCACCCCCAGCACCCGCAGCCCTACGACGGCACGACGTACCCCGGCGCCTTCCCCGAGCCGCGCCGTGACGGGAGCGAGCAGCAGTGAAGCGCACCATCATCTCCCTGACCGCCGCGGCCGCCGCGCTGGCCGCCGTCACCGGCGTCGCCGCGCTCGCGGCCCCCGGCGACGGTGCGGCGGCGGCCGCGGCCCCCGCGAGCGGCACCCGGCTGCCCGTCCAGCGGTCCACGCTGGTGTGCCCGGCGCCCAGTTCGTCGGAGGTCGCCGACACCACCTACACCGCCTTCGCGCCCCCCGGGGCCGCGACCGGCGCGGACACCAAGAAGGGCACCGCCCAGCTCCAGCCCGCCGGCACGGTCGCCGACAGCCACGGCAACCCCGCCGGCAAGGGCGGCAAGGACGCCAAGGACGGCAAGGGCAAGGGCACCGCCGCGGACGCCGGCGCGCCGCAGACCGTGCCGCCGGCCGACACCAAGCCCGTGGTGCCCCTGCAGCAGGCCGGCAAGCCGGTGACCGCGGCCACCGACAGCCCCGACGCACCGGCCCTGACCGGTTCCGCCGACGGCCTGCTGGCCCCCGGTTGGACCGTCCAGCAGACCACCGCCGTCGCCGCCGGCTCCGGCCGCGGCCTCCAGGGGCTGACCTGCACCGCCCCCGACACCCAGTTCTGGTTCCCCGGCGTCAGCACCGCCGCCGGCCGCACCGACTACGTGCACCTGACCAACCCCGACGCGATCCCGGCCGTCGTCGACCTCGAACTGCGCGGCAAGGACGGCGCGTTGACCGAGAGCGGCGGCGGCGAGGACATCACCGTGCCGCCGCACACCACCGTCCCGGTGCTGCTGTCCACCCTCACCACCACTGCCGTCGACGGTGCCGCGCTGCACGTCACCGTCCGCTCCGGCCGGGTCGGCGCGGCCGTCCAGGCCGCCGACGCCAAGACCGGTGGCGACTGGCTCCCGCCGGCCGCCGACCCGGCCCCGAGCGCCGTCCTGCCCGGCATCCCGGCCGACGCCACCGACGTCCAGCTGGTCGCCGTCGCCCCGGGCGACGCGGACGCCGACGTCACGGTCCAACTGGCCACCCCGACCGGCCTGATCACCCCCGCCGGCCTCGACACCCTGCACGTAAAGAGCGGGATGACGACCACCGTCGACCTCAAGGACATCACCAAGGGCGAGGCCGGCTCGCTGGTCCTGACGCCGAGCGGCGACGGGTCCACCGCCCCGATCACCGCGGCGCTGCGGGTCCTCCGCGGCAAGGGCGACAGCCAGGAGATGGCGTTCATCCCGGCGACCCGGCCCGTGGAGGCCCGCGGCACCGTCGCCGACAACCGGGCCAAGGGCAGCACCCTGACCCTGGTCGCCCCCGAGAAGGGCAAGGACGCCACGGTGAAGGTCACCGCGTCGGCCGGCAGCGGCGGCGGCTCCCCGGTCACCAAGACGTTCACGGTCAAGGGCGGCACCAACCTCGCCGTCCAGCCGCCGCAGCCGTCCGGCCTGAAGGGCTCCTACGCGCTGACCGTCGAGCCGCAGTCCGGCAGCGGTCCGGTCTACGCCGCCCGCATGCTGGCCCTGCCGCAGGGCGGGCTGCCGGCCTTCACCATCCAGCCGGTGCCCGACGACCGCGGTTCGGTGCTGGTGCCCACCGCCGGCCAGGACCTGTCCCTGCTCACCCGCTGATCGACGGCGCGGCGCGGCGCCGCGCCGCGCCGCGCCGTCGATCAGCGCAGCCGGCTCACTCCTGGCCGTAGCGCGGGTCCACCGACTCCGGCGCCAGCCCGAGCAGCTCGGCGACCTGCTCGACGACGACCTCGTGCACCAGCAGCGCCCGCTCGTCGCGACTCTTCGTCCGGATCTCCACCGGCCTGCGGTAGATCACGATCCGGTCGCGATGTCCGTCGCCGGCCGACAGCACCCGACCCAGCGGCACGCCCTCGTCCTCCGCGAGTGGATCGAGCGGGCCGTCCGGTCCGAAGCCCGGCACCTCCAGCACCAGGAAATCGACCTGCGCCAGCTGCGACCAGCGCCGCTCCAGCCGGTCCCGGGAGTCGTAGACGAGATCCGCGAACGCGTCGGCGCGGGACACCGACAGCGGCACCTGGGGAGGCGCGATCGGGCCGCGCATGCCACGGCCGTGGCGGTCACGGCGGCGGGGCCGCGGCTCCGCAGGACGGGGAGGTACGGGGCTGTCCATCAGATCGAGCGTAGCCCTCCGGGGACGAGCCGTACGGCGTTGTGCGACAACTCGCCACTTGTCGTCGGGTGACCGGACCGGACCCGGTTCGGTTCGTTTGTGGCTCCCTCTTGTGCCCTCTCTTTCCCGCGCGACGGCGCAGAATGACATGAATTGCACCACCTGGGGACGGCTCGCCGCCCACCGCGCGCCCCCTCCGCCTCCGCCCCCGAGCAGCCCCGGCCGACGGGTGCAGGTCAGACGCATCGGACGAAGCGGGACGACACGGTTGGGTGAGCCGAGGGAGAGTCGTCGCGGCCCGCTCAAGAGTGCGGTACCGTCCAACGTCGTGAGCCCTGTACGTCGCTGTTCGCGCACTGCGTGCGGCCGCCCCGCCGTCGCAACGCTGACGTACGTCTATGCGGATTCGACCGCCGTGCTCGGACCGCTCGCCACCTACGCCGAGCCGCACTGCTACGACCTGTGCGCCGAACACTCCGAGCGCCTGACCGCACCCCGCGGCTGGGAAGTCGTCCGCCTCGCCATCGACCCCGGACCCGCCC
>LIQL01000145.1 GCA_001418405.1 Streptomyces diastatochromogenes
GCCGGTGCGGGCCCGGCGGCCGACGTCGCGGGCCGGTGCGCGCGGCGCGCGAACGGCGGGCGGCGGCGCACTGCGTAACGTCACGCCCGGCAGCCCATGGACGACACACAAGATCACCACAACATGGCCACCGGAAGGGCCCCGACCTCCCCCTTCGGCCGTGGCGCGGGGCACCCGTCGGATGATGAAGTTGAGTCATGACCTTCACGGACCGAGACCGTGCCGTTCAGGCAGCCATCACCCAGGGGCTGATCGGCCCCGGTCAGCCCGTGGCCGGGCTGCTCGACGTCGCGGGCATCCGCCGCTCGGCGGCCGAACTCCGTTCCGCCTTCGCGGAGTTCACCGCCCCCGGCACCCAGGTGCTCCACGCCTTCGCGGTGAAGGCCGCCTCGCTGGTGCCCGTGCTGCGGCTGCTGGCCCAGGAGGGGATCGGCTGCGAGGTGGCCAGTCCGGGCGAGCTGGCGCTGGCCCGGGCGGCCGGCGTCCCCGCCCGGCACACCGTCCTGGACTCCCCCGCCAAGACCCTCCCCGAACTCCGTGAGGCGCTGGCCCTCGGCATCGCGGTCAACGTCGACAACCACGAGGAACTCTCCCGCATCGACCGGATGATGGCCTCGGCCCCCTCCGCCGCGCCGATAGGGCTCCGGGTCAACCCGCAGATCGGCGGCGGCGCCATCGGCGCGATGAGCACCGCCACCGACACCTCCAAGTTCGGCATCCCGCTGCGCGACCCGGGTGCCCGCGAATGGGTCGTCCGGGCCTGCCTGGACCGCCCGTGGCTGACCCGGCTGCATGCCCACGTCGGCTCCCAGGGCATGCCGCTGGAACGGATGGCGGAGGGCGTCCGGGCGCTCTACGACCTCGCCGAGGAGATCAACGAACAGGCCGGCTCCCCCCGGATCACCACCCTCGACATCGGCGGTGGCCTGCCCGTCAACTTCTCCTCGGACGCCGTCACCCCGACCTACCGGGAGTACGCCGCGCTGCTCCGCTCGGCCGTCCCCGGCCTGTTCTCCGGGCGCTACGGCCTGGTCACCGAATTCGGGCGGTCGCTGCTGGCCAAGCACGGCATGGTCCTGGCCCGGGTGGAGTACGCCAAGTGGGCCGGCGGCCGGTCGATCGCGCTGACCCACGCCGGGGCGCAGGTCGCCACCCGCACGGTCTTCGCGCCCGCGTCCTGGCCGATCCGGGTGGCGGCGTACGACGCCGCGGGGCGTCCGAAGACCGGGGCGCCGGTGCCGCAGGACATCGCCGGACCGTGCTGCTTCGCCGGCGACCTGGTCGCCGAGAACCGGCCGCTGCCCCGTCTGGAGGCCGGCGACCACGTCGCCCTCCTGGACACCGGCGCGTACTACTTCTCCACCCACTTCGCCTACAACTCGCTGCCCCGCCCCGGCGTCTACGGCTACGCGCCGGCCCCCGACGGCACCCACGCCTTCGCGACCGTCCGCACCCCGCAGACGCTGGAGGAACTCACCGCGGAGAGCGGCGCCGAGCACGCGGACGGCCTGCGGAAGCTGGCGCTGGGCTGAGCGGCGGCCGGGCCGCGGCCGTTCACTCCACGAACAGCTGGCGCTCCGCCGCCTTGGCGTCGAACTCCTCCAGCCGGGCCTGCGCGTCCGGGAGGTCGTCGCACATCGCCTCCAGCAGGACGCGCCCCAGGAGCATCGGGGCGCAGGCGGTGTCGAAGGCCAGGCCGGTGCCGACCGGCGCCGGCAGGAGCAGGTCGGTGTGGTGGGCGACGGGGGCGAAGGCGCTGTCGGCGACGGTGACGACGGCGAGTCCGGCGGTGCGGGCGTAGGCCAGCGCCTCGATGACCTCGCGGGGGTGCCGGGGCAGGGCGAAGCAGAGCAGGGCGGTGGCGCCGGCGTGCACCGCGGCGTCGATGCGGTCGGTGAGCAGGGTGCCGCCCTCGTCCAGCAGCCGGACGTCGGGGTGCACCTTGCGCGCGAAGTAGACGAACCCGGCGGCCTGGGCGGTGGCGGCGCGCAGGCCGAGGACCGGGAGCGGCCGGGAGGCCGCGAGGAGGCGGCCGGCCTCGGTCACCGGGCCGGGGTCGGCGAGCGCGTCGGCGAGGTGGCGGAGGTTGTCGATCTCCGCCTGGACGGCCTGCTGGTACTCGTTGTCCACCCCGGAGACGCCGGGCTGCTCGGCCGGGGCGACGTCCCGCAGGTGGCGGCGGAGCGCCGGGTAACCGTCGAAGCCGAGCGCGACGGCGAAGCGGGTGACGGACGGCTGGCTGACGCCGGCCAACTCGGCCAGTTCGACGCTGGAGAGGAACGGCGCGTCGGCGGCCCGCCGCACCATGCAGTGGGCGATCCGCCGCTGGGTGGGCGTCAGCCGGTGCCCTTCGAAGAGCCGCTGGAGGCGGGCGCCGGTGCCGGTGGCACCGCCCGCTGCCGTGTTCCCCGCCGCGCGCGTCCCCCGCGGCTGCGTCCCGTTGGTGCTGACGCCGTTCTCCCCGTCCCCGCTCATCGCCTCTTCTTCCCGGCCCGGTCCGGGGCCTTGACGTCGGTGCACCGACTGTACGGAATTCCTCGGCCGCGCCGGTCCCGGGTCCGGCGCGGAGCGGCGCGTGGCGGCGGACTCCGGCCATCCTGACGGCGCCCGGCCGCCCGTCCGCGCCGGGCCGCGGACCCGTCGCCGCCGGCCGCCACCGGCGCCCCGGCCCCGCCCTCGCGCGCACCGCGGGGGCTACCCCGGGTACCGCAACGGCAGTCCGAACAGCGGGAAGAGCCGCTCGGTGTCGAGGAAGGAGTTGAGCGCGGTGATCCGGCCGTCGGCGAGCTCGACGACCTGGAGGGCCCAGGCGGTGCCGTCCGCGCGGTACTGCGCGAAGGCCGGCGTCCCGTTCGCGGAGAGCGGCACCAGGTGGGAGCCCCGGCAGCCGCAGCCCGGCCCCAGCATCCACCCGACGACGTCCGCGCGGCCGCGCAGCCACAGCGCGTACGGGGGCATCGACAGGGTGCAGTCCTCGTGCAGCACGGCGGTCAGGGCCGCCATGTCGAAGCGTTCGAAGGCGTCGACGTAGCGTTTGAGGAGGTCTTGTTGGGCGGCGTCCAGCGGCCTGGCCGGGGGCCCGGCCGGGTCGTCGCCGGTGGCGGCCAGGGTCGCCCGGGCACGCTGGAGGGCGCTGTTGACGGAGGCGACCGAACTGTCCAGGAGCTCCGCGACCTCGCTCGCCGACCAGCTGAGCACCTCGCGCAGGATGAGCACCACCCGTTGCCGGGGGGCCAGTCGCTGGAGCGCGGAGACGAACGCCAGCCGGACCGATTCGCGGGCGAGGGCGGTGTCCGCCGGGTCGCCGGCCCGGGCCAGCACCCGCTCGTCGGGGACCGGCCCGATCCAGGTGGTCTCCGGCAGGCCGGTCCCGACCGGGGTGTCGAGGCTCGCCGGTGAGGCGAGGTCCATCGGGCGGGCGCGGCGGCTGCTGCCCTTGAGCAGGTCCAGGCAGACGTTGGTGGCGATGCGGTAGAGCCAGGAGCGCAGCGAGGCCCGCCCCTCGAAGCGGTGGTGGCCGCGCCAGGCCCGGACCATGGTCTCCTGGACGGCGTCCTCGGCCTCGAAGGCGGAGCCGAGCATCCGGTAGCAGTAGCCGGTCAGTTCGGTGCGGTGCGCCTCCAGCCGGTCGGCCAGGTCGCCCGGTTCCGGCGGGCGTCGGTCGGTGTCCGGCGCGGTCCCGTCCGGGTCGGGCGCCGGGCCCCCGCCGGTCGTGGCGTGCTCCGCGTTGTTGGTGGGCTGCTCCATGAGATCCGCCGTTTCCCCGTCCGCCGACGTCCGGCCTTTCGTGCCCAGACCGTACCGGAGCGGCGGGCACCAGTCCGCTCGGTGCGCCGGGACCCCGCGAGCGGGCGAATCGCCGCCGACCTATTGACCTTCCATTCATCGACCCTGATCCTGCATGGATCCATACATGCAGCGCGGCGAAGAGGCGGCACCCATGGCAGGCGTGATCGAACGGCGCTCGATCGACGTCGTACCGGACGACGAACGGCACGGCAGCGCGGTCAGCCAGTTCACCCTCTGGCTCAGCGCCAACCTCCAGGTCACCGCCGTCGTCACGGGCGCCCTGGCGGTGGTCTTCGGCGCCAACGCGTTCTGGGCGCTGATCGGCCTGCTGCTGGGCAACCTCGCGGGCGGCGCGGTGATGGCGCTGCACTCCGCGCAGGGGCCGCGGCTCGGCCTGCCGCAGATGATCACCTCCCGGGCGCAGTTCGGGGTGCGCGGGGCGGTGGTGCCGCTGGCGCTGGTCATCGTGATGTACGTCGGCTTCTTCGCCAGTGGCAGCGTGCTCGCCGGGCAGGCGGTGGGCGAGCTGACGCACCTCGGCCAGACGACCGGGATCGTGCTCTTCGCCGCCGTCACCGCGCTCGCCGCGGCCGTCGGCTACCGCCTGATCCACCTCCTCGGCAAGGTCGCCGGCCTGGTCTGTGCGCTGGCCTTCGTCTACCTGGGCGTCCGCCTGCTGGAGCGCGCCGACCTCGGCGCCCTGTTGCACGACCGCGGCTTCGCGCTGCCGGTCTTCCTGCTCGCGGTCTCGCTCTCGGCCTCCTGGCAGCTGGCGTTCGGCCCGTACGTGGCGGACTACTCCCGCTACCTGCCGCGGGACACCTCGCCCCGGGCGACCTTCTGGTGGACGCTGGGCGGTTCCGTGCTGGGCGCGCAGTGGTCGATGACGTTCGGGGCGCTGGCGGCCGCCGCGGCCCCGGGCGCGTTCGTGGGCCACGAGGTCGGCTATCTCGTCGGGCTGGGCGGCACGGGCCTGATCGCGTCGTTCCTCTACTTCGTCATCGCCCTCGGCAAGCTCACCATCAACATCCTCAACACCTACGGCGGCTTCATGTCGCTGGTCACCAGCGTCAGCGGCTTCCGCGGGCAACGGACCCTCTCGGCGCGCGGCCGGTCCGCGTACCTCGCCGGGATCATGGTGGCCGGCACCGCCGTGGCCCTGGTGGGCAAGGACTCCTTCCTCACCTCCTTCAAGGACTTCCTGCTCTTCCTGCTGACGTTCTTCACGCCCTGGTCGGCGATCAACCTCGTCGACTACTACCTGATCTCCAAGGAGCGCTACGACGTCCCGGCGCTCAGCGACCCGGCCGGCCGGTACGGCGCCTGGAACGTCCGCGCACTGACCGTCTACGTCGTCGGCGTGCTCGCCCAACTCCCCTTCCTCGCCACCGCGTTCTACACCGGCCCGCTGGTCGCCCCGCTCGACGGCGCGGACGTCTCCTGGCTGGTCGGCCTGGCGGTGCCGGCCGTCCTCTACTGGTTCGCCGCCCGCCACGACACCGCGCGGCTGGTGGACCCGCGGCCCGAGGAGGGGCGGTAGGCGCCGCTCGGATCGGGGGGCTAGCCCTACCGCGTCGCCCCACCGCCCGGCCGTAGCCTCGGGGACATGGCGAGACACGACCCCGAGTTGAAGAAGGACCTCGACGCGACCCTCCAGACCCGCAAGGAGCTGGGGCCGGAGTACGAGTCCGAACTGGTGGAGTCCTTCCTGACGAAGCTCGACGAGGACGTCGACCGGCGGGTGCGCCGGCACCTGGCCGAGCAGCAGATGCAGGTGGCCCGCGGGGCGCAGCCGCCGCGAGCGCCGGCGGCCGGCACCGAGTTCTGGCAGCGCTTCGCGGTCGCCGTGGTCTCCCTGGTGCTGGCCATCCCGCTGTCCGCGATCGCGGTGGCCAACGCCGGACTGGTCGGCCTGACGGTGTGCTGGGCCGGCATCGTCGGCGTCAACGCCGTGTACGGCCTGGCGCAGCGCTCACCGGCCGCACGGCGGACGGAAGCCGACCGCGACTGACGGCCGGGAGCGGGGGTTGGTGCGGGGACCGCCGCACCCCGGCCGGAGCCGGGGGCGGGACGACGGCGGTCCCCGCCCGAGACGCGAACCGGGTCAGGGCCGGTCGTCGCATCCTGGCGATCGTGGAGGTCCGGGAGCCGCTCCGGAGGTCCGCATCGCCTGCACAACAATGTGCCGGAGAAGTGTTAAGCGCGTGCTGCGTGCACGTGACGCATACGTACGCCTTGCGGCGACGGGCCTTTTCCTGACGGACACTTGACGCCGCGCCGGGCACGGCGCGGTGTCGAGCTGCTACTTGGCGACGCTGCGGGCCAGGAACGCCAGCAGGTCCTGCCGGCTCACCACGCCCTTGGGCTTGCCCTCGACGAGGACGATCGCCGCGTCGGCGTTCTCCAGCACCGCCATCAGGTCGGCGACCGGCTCGCCCGAGCCGACCTGCGGCAGCGGCGGGCACATGTGCTTCTCCAGCGGGTCGGACAGCGAGGCGCGCTGCGTGAACAGCGCGTCCAGCAGCTCCCGTTCGACGACCGAGCCGACGACCTCGGCGGCCATCACGTCGGGGTGCCCGGCGCCCGGCTTGACGATCGGCATCTGCGAGACGCCGTACTCGCGGAGCACCTCGATGGCCTCGCCGACGGTCTCCTCCGGGTGCATGTGCACCAGGGACGGCAGCTCGCCCTCCTTGTGCTGGAGGACCTCGCCGACCCGGGCCGCGGTGCCGCCCTCCTCCAGGAAGCCGTAGTCGGCCATCCACTCGTCGTTGAAGATCTTGGAGAGGTAGCCGCGGCCGCTGTCCGGGAGCAGGACGACCACCACGTCGTCCGGGCCGAGCCGCTCGGCGACCTGCAGACCGGCCACCACGGCCATCCCGCAGGAGCCGCCGACCAACAGGCCCTCCTCCTTGGCCAGCCGCCGGGTCATCTGGAAGGCGTCCTTGTCCGAGACCGCCACGATCTCGTCGGCGACCGTGCGGTCGTAGGCGGTCGGCCAGAAGTCCTCGCCGACGCCCTCGATCAGGTACGGCCGGCCGGAACCGCCGCTGTAGACGGAGCCCTCCGGGTCCGCGCCGATGACCTGGACGCGGCCCTCACTGGCGTCCTTGAGGTACCGACCGGTGCCGCTGATCGTGCCGCCGGTGCCGACGCCGGCCACGAAGTGGGTGATCCGCCCGTCGGTCTGCTCCCACAGCTCGGGACCGGTGGTCTCGTAGTGCGAGCGCGGGTTGTTGGGGTTGCTGTACTGGTCGGGCTTCCAGGCGCCCGGCGTCTCGCGCACCAGGCGGTCGGAGACGTTGTAGTACGAGTCGGGGTGCTCGGGGTCCACCGCCGTGGGGCAGACCACCACCTCGGCGCCGTAGGCCCGCAACACGTTGATCTTGTCCGTCGACACCTTGTCGGGGCAGACGAAGATGCACTTGTAGCCCTTCTGCTGGGCCACGATCGCCAGGCCCACCCCGGTGTTGCCGGAGGTCGGCTCGACGATCGTGCCGCCCGGCTGCAACTCGCCCGACTCCTCGGCGGCCTCGATCATCCGCACCGCGATGCGGTCCTTGACCGACCCGCCGGGGTTGAAGTACTCGACCTTCACCAGGACGGTTGCCTGGATCCCTTGAGTGACGTTGTTGAGTCGCACGAGCGGGGTGTTGCCGACGAGCTCAATCATCGAATCGTAAAACTGCACGGTGGTCTCCGCGGTCGGGGGCACGCTCTCCTGCGCCCGTGCAGCCAGCCTATTGCCCAGGTGGACGACGGGCCCACGGGTTCGATCACTGGGCTCCATCGGAGCTCCGGTGCGTTGCGGCACCGCCCGGAACGGGCATTTACCCGGTGAAGGAGTTCTCGGTTCCACGAGCGCGTCCCGGCCGGCCGGCCGCGGCGCGCCCGCGCTGCACGGGGAGGTGCCGGTCGATGGTGACAACAGTGATGACGGGGTCCAGGGCGAGGGTGGCGCGGCGGATCGCGACCGCGGCCGCGTTCGGCGGCGGCGGGATCGGGCTGCTGGGCGTGGCCGGCGTCGGGCTGCTGCTGACCGAGGTCCGGCTGGCCCGCCGCACGGTGGGCGGCTCCAGCGACGTCCCGCCGTGCGCCGACGGCCGCTACGGCGCCGCCTTCGACCACCGCACCGACCGGCCGCCGCTGCGGCTGGGCTTCCTCGGCGACTCCACCGCGGCGGGCCAGGGCGTCCACCGCGCCTCCCAGACGCCCGGGGCGCTGCTCGCCTCCGGCCTGGCCGCGCTCGCCGAACTCCCGGTCGACCTGCGCAACGTGGCGCTGCCCGGCGCCCGCTCCGACGACCTGCCCCGCCAGGTGGAGTTGCTGCTCGCGGACGGCACGGAGACCCCCGACCTCTGCGTCATCATGATCGGCGCCAACGACGTCACCCGCCGACTGCCGCCCGCGGAGTCGGTGCGGCACCTGTCCGAGGCGGTGCGGGTGCTGCGCACCGCGGGCTGCGAGGTGATCGTCGGCACCTGCCCCGACCTGGGCACCATCGAGCCGGTCTACCAGCCGCTGCGGTGGGTGGCCCGCCGGCTCTCCCGGCAGTTGGCCGCCGCCCAGACCATCGGCGCCGTCGAGAACGGCGGCCGGACGGTCTCGCTCGGCGCGCTGCTCGGCCCGGAGTTCGAGGCCCGTCCACGGGAGCTGTTCGGCCCGGACAACTACCACCCCTCGGCCGAGGGGTACGCCACCGCGGCGATGGCCCTCTTTCCCACGGTGTGCGCGGCGCTCGGGCTGTGGCCGGAGGAGGAGCGGCCCGAACCGGCCCGGCGCGAGGGCCTCCTGCCCGTCGAGCAGGCCGCGGCCCGGGCCGCTTCCGAGGGCGGCACGGAGGTCACCGCCTCGCGCGCCCCCTGGGCCCTGCTCAAGCACCGTCGGCGCCGTCAGCTGCCGGCCGCGGAGGAGAGCCCGGCGGACCGGCCGTCGGTCACGGGCTAGCCACGCGTGCCCCCGGGGGCACGCGGCGCCCGTCGGTGCGGGCCGGCCGGCCGTGTCGCGTGCGTGCGCGGCGGGACGGGAATAGCCGCTCCGCCCCCGCCGTTCCCCATAAGCGCCCGCTTAGAAAAGAGGTCCGCATCACAGCACCCACCCCGTGACCTCTTGCACTACGTGCAGGTAACTTCCCAGACGGTCCGCCCTGTTCGCCGCCCACCACCGGTCGCCACCGCGCCGGGGCGCCGGACGCCGCACCCACTCACCCCTTGGAGCCGTGATGCCCGAAGCCGTGATCGTCTCAGCCGCCCGCTCTCCGATCGGCCGCGCCTTCAAGGGCTCGCTCAAGGACCTGCGCCCGGACGACCTCACCGCGACGATCGTGCAGGCCGCCCTCGCCAAGGTGCCCGGGCTGGACCCGACCGACATCGACGACCTGATGCTGGGCTGCGGCCTGCCCGGCGGCGAGCAGGGTCACAACCTCGGCCGCATCGTGGCCGTCCAGATGGGGATGGACCACCTGCCGGGCTGCACCGTCACCCGGTACTGCTCCTCCTCGCTCCAGACGACCCGCATGGCGCTGCACGCCATCAAGGCCGGCGAGGGCGACGTGTTCGTCTCCGCGGGCGTCGAGATGGTCTCGCGCAGCGTCAAGGGCACCTCCGACGGCCTGCCGGACACCCACAACCCGCTGTTCGCGGACGCCGAGGCGCGCACCGCCGCCCGTGCCGAGCAGGAGGGCGCCGACTGGCACGACCCGCGCGAGGACGGGCTGGTCCCGGACGCGTACATCGCGATGGGTCAGACCGCGGAGAACCTCGCCCGCCTCAAGGGCGTCACCCGCCAGGACATGGACGAGTTCGGGGTGCGGTCCCAGAACCTCGCCGAGCAGGCGATCAAGAACGGCTTCTGGGAGCGCGAGATCACCCCGGTGACGCTGCCCGACGGCACGGTCGTCGCCAAGGACGACGGCCCGCGGGCCGGCGTCACGCTGGAGGGCGTGCAGGGCCTGAAGCCGGTCTTCCGCCCCGACGGCCTGGTGACGGCGGGCAACTGCTGTCCGCTGAACGACGGCGCCGCCGCCCTCGTGATCATGTCGGACACCAAGGCCCGCGAACTGGGCCTGACCCCGCTGGCGCGGATCGTCTCCACCGGCGTCTCCGGCCTCTCCCCCGAGATCATGGGGTACGGCCCGGTGGAGGCCAGCAAGCAGGCCCTCGGCCGCGCCGGCCTCTCGATCTCCGACATCGACCTGGTGGAGATCAACGAGGCGTTCGCGGCGCAGGTGATCCCGTCCTACCGCGACCTGGGCATCGACCTGGACCGCCTCAACGTCAACGGTGGCGCGATCGCCGTCGGCCACCCCTTCGGCATGACCGGCGCGCGCATCACCACCACCCTGATCAACTCCCTCCAGTGGCACGACAAGCAGTTCGGCCTGGAGACCATGTGCGTCGGCGGCGGCCAGGGCATGGCGATGGTCATCGAGCGGCTGAGCTGAGCCGAGCGGGGCCGGGCCGGCACCGTCCGGCCCGTCGCCTGCGCGCGCCGAAGGGTGCGCGGGGAAACGGACCAACTCCCGTTCCCCGCGCACCCTTCGCGCTCGTCCGGGCACCGTCCGCGACGGCGAGTGACCCAGGCCACTCGGTGACAAGATCGCGACCCAATCGCCCCCAGGATTGTGACCAACATCCCGGGGAAGCAGCGTTCTTGCAGCTCAGCCGGGGGGCACCCCACCGCAGAAGCCCTCATGGACCCCCCATTCAAGGACATACCACCCTGCGATCTCTCGCCGACCTCGGTCACGCTGTTGTAGGAAGTCGGAGAACAATCTGCTAACGGGAGTACGCCGGTGACCGGTCCGCGACAGTGTGTGGTGCGTATGCCCGGAAGTGAGCGAACCACCGAAAGGTGCGCGCCTCGCGAGTGCGAGGCCGAGCGAAGCGAGGTTTCGGCATGAGTGTCACCACCCTCGTCCTGCTGCTGGCCGCAGCAGTGGCCGTGGTGCTGGGCGCCGTCGCCCTGTGCACCGCCCGTGTGCTGCGCCGCCAGATCACCGCGCTGCACGCCGAGCTCGTCGCCGCCCGCGCGGACGCCACCGCCCGCGCGCAGGCCGCGAGCGTGGCCGCCACGGCGGTCCCGGCCGCCCGTGGGGTGCCCACCGGCGAGACCCCGCTCGCGGACATACGCGCCGCCGTCGCGGACGCGCTGGCCGAGGAGCGGGAGCGGGAACTGGCCGAGGCGCGCGCCTTCTGGGCCGCGCAGGAGGCCAGGGAGTCCCTGAACGCGGACGCCCCGTCGCTGTCCGGGCCGCTGCCCGGCTTCGGCGACGACGGTCCGCTCGACGGCCGCGAGGGCCGGCGGGAGCAGTCCGAGCGGCTGGAGCTGGACCGGTTCGACGGGCATCCGTTCGTCCCGCGCCAGGCGGACCTGGCCGGACTGGAGTCGCTGCTGGGCCCGGAGGGCCTGGAGCCGCTGCCGGCGCTGGAGCCCGTCGAGGCCCTGGAGTCACTGGAGTCGCTGGAGACCCTGGAGTCCGTCGAGGCGCTGGAGGCCCTGGACGCGCCGGAGTTCGAGCTGGCCGAGGAGAGCGAATCCGCCGAACTCGCCGCCGCCCGCCGGCGCCACCCCTCGCACCCGGACTTCTCCCCGATGCCGGCCGTCGCCGACCACGAGCGCACCGTGGCGCGCCTGGCGGAGCTGGCCCACGAGGGCACCCCGCTCGCCGACGTCCGCCCCGGCCCGCTGGGCACCCTGGACGTGTACGTCTTCGCGGACGGCACGACGCTCTGCCTGACCCCCGGCGACCGCGAGACCGCCGAGAGCGTGGCAGGAGCGCTGCGCGACGGTCACTGCCCGGTACTGCTCGGCGGGTCGGGGATCTCCGGGGCGTACGCGCTGACGTTCTCGTGGGGCGAGCGCCGCGACGAGAACGTCTACATCCTCGCGGACCGGGTCATCGCCTCGCTCTGAGCCGCGTCCCGGACGCGCTGCACGGCCTCCGCCAGATGCGTGGCGGGGGCCGTTTTCGCGTCAGCTTCCGCACCGCCGGGGCCGTCCGCCACCGCTTCAGCGGCGGCCGTCCGCAGCGCCTCGACGAGGTCGTGTCCGGCCACGGCGACTTGGTCGCCGACCGCGAACATCCCGGCGTCCGAGAGTTCCCGGGGCTGCGCCCCAGGGCGTTCGATCAGCTGCGCGCGGGTCGCCAACTCGCGCGCCAGCACCAGCCCTTCGGCCGCGGCACCGCGGCGCAGGGCGCTCTGCGGCAGCGCCCTGAGCCGGTCGGCGAGCGCGTCCACGGCGGTCTGCAAAGGCATCACGTCAAGCACGGCGCGAGCCTAAGCGCAACTCCCGGGTGGTTGCCAATGCCGGAAGCCTCAGGCACGGTGAGCGGAAGAACGGAAGAACCAGCATCGACCGCGTCCGGAGGCGCCGATGTCTCAGTCCTTCTCCCAAGAAACCCACCGGAACATGCTCTCCCGCATCCCGCACTGCACCGGCCGGGAAATCTCCGATTGGCTCCGCACCGTCGACGAGGGCCCCGCACTCGTCCGCTTCGACGAAAAGGTCAGTTGGCTGCGCGGTGCGCACGACCTCTCCTACGGTCACGCCAAGGCGATCGTGCACGAACACGATCTCCGGCGCGCAGCCCGCAAGTTCTGACCGGGCCCGGGGCCGCGTCCCGTGAACGCGCGAGGGGCCCGCGGGCAGTTGCCCACGGGCCCCTCGTCCGTCGTACGGGGCGTCAGTCGCGCAGGATCGAGATCAGGCGCAGCATCTCCCAGTAGATCCACACCAGGGTCGTGGTCAGGCCGAACGCGGCCAGCCAGGACTCCTCGCGCGGAGCGCCGTACGCGACGCCGTCCTCGACCTGCTTGAAGTCCATGGCGAGGAAGAGCGCGCCGAGGACGACACCCACGATGCCGAAGACGATGCCCAGGCCGCCGCTGCGGAAGCCGAGGCCGTCACCCCCGCCGAACACCATGAAGAGCAGGTTGACCAGCGACAGCAGCACGAAGCCGAGCGCCGCGATCATCACGAAGCGGGTGAACCGCGCGGTGACCCGGACGATCCGGGTCTTGTAGGCGACCAGCATGGCGACGAAGACCGCCATCGTGCCCAGCACCGCCTGCATGGGGGCGCCGTTCATCTTCGGCAGGTCGTTGATGAAGCCGCTGAGCGCGCCGAGGAAGACGCCCTCCAGCGCGGCGTAGCCCAGGATCAGCGCCGGCACGGGCTTGCGCTTGAAGGACTGGATGAAGCCGAGCACCGTCGCGGCCAGCCCCGCGCCGATCGCGAAGGCGAGCTGTCCGGTCAGGAACAGCCAGCCCGCGGTGGCGCCGACGATGACCGTGCCGAGCGTCAGGCCCGTGCGCACGACGACGTCGTCCATCGTCATGGGGCGGGTCTGCGGGGTGTACTGCGGTGCGTGCTGCGGCGCCTCGGTGGCGTACGGGTTGGCTCCGGCGTACGGGTTGGCGGCGGGGCCCCCGGCCTGCGGCGGTGCGTTGAAGCCCGCGTAGCCGGTGCCTCGGCTGAACCCCCGTCGCGAGAAGACCGGGTTGCTGCTCCTCATCTCACTCCTCCATGGCCGCCCTGCGCGGCCTTGACGCAAGCGTAATGGCTTGGCAAAGACGCGTCTCTCGTTCTTGGGCAGGATCTTCCCCCACCCCACGCAGTACACGTCTTCTCCAGAGAGGACGTCCAGAGAGGCGCGGTGGTGCCCGAACCGGCCGATCCGGTGCCGGCCGGCGCCGTCTTCGTCACACCTGCCGCTGTGTCATGTGCCACTCGCCGGCGCGCGCGCCGGGCATCCGGGCCACCAGATAGTCCGGACAAAATCCGGGTAATCGATCTTTTCCCGCCGCCGTCGAACGGGCATTTCCCCGCCCCGTCAACTCCGGGAGCCCGGGGTCACCGGCATGATCCGAATCCGATAAATGTCTGATCGCGCCACACCTGGGCAACCGATTGACCAGAGGCGTCGTCATACTGGCTAGCCGGTACCTGCCCTTGCCCGGGCAGTACCCCGTCACCACGTGTAGCGGTCCGGGTGCGGGTGGTCGTAAACCCCGTGTGCAGATGGGGCTATTCTGGCCGGAAACAGCAGCGAAAGAGGGTTGAGGTGCCTGTGCCTGACGTCTCAGTAGTCGTCATTGTCTACAACGACGCCGACCGGTTGCCGACCGCGGTCCAGTCCGTGCTGGACCAGACGCTCCGGGACGTCGAGGTGGTGATCGTCGACGATTGCAGCACCGACCGTTCTTTCGAGGTCGCGCAAGGGCTCGCCGCCACCCACCCCGAGCGGGTCAGAGCCTTCCAGCTGCCGGAGAACAGCGGTGCCGGCGGAGAGCCGCGGAACCACGGCATCCAGCACACCCGGGGACAGTACGTCATGTTCCTGGACAGCGATGACGTCCTGGAGCACAACGCCTGCCGCAATTTGCTGGAGGCCGCGGAGGAAACCGGCTCGGACATCGTCTCCGGCCTCTGCGTCCGCATCCACAAGGACACCCGGAACCAGAAGCGCGACGAGTGGTACTCCTGGCTCTATTCCACGACGCGCACCCTTGAGTCCGTTACGGAATTGCCGGACCTTTTCGTCTGGGACACTCTCTCCACCAACAAGTGCTACCGGCGCGAGTTCCTCATCGAGAATGACCTCCGGTTCCCCAAGGGGATGTTCTACGAAGACCTGATGTTTATCGCCGACGCCTATCTCGCGGCGAAGCGCATCACCCTGATCCCCAATCAGGTCTACTTCTGGAACGTCTTCGAGAAGGCCGCCGTGAAGTCGGTGACGAACCGGCGCCACGAGATGACCAATTACATCCACCGGCTGGAGGTCCACCGGCGGATCGACGCCGCACTGGTGGAGCGCGGGCTCACCGAGATGAAGCTCGCCAAGGACGTCAAATTCCTCAAGCACGACCTGGTGCTGCACCTGCGGGACCTGCCCTTCCGGGACGAGGCGTACCGCCAGGAGTTCGCCGCGCTCTCCAAGGAGTACCTCGCCAACCTCGCGCCCGAGGCGTACGAGCGGGTCCTGCCGATACAGGCCATTTGCGCCTACCTGCTCCAACAGGGGGACTGGGACAACCTCATCCCGGCGGTCGACACCCTCATCAACCGCGACAAGCTCTCCTCGCCGCTGGCCCAGCACGACGGCCGGATCTACTGGTGCGACGGGCACTTCGACGACGCGTTCGGCCGCCAGGTGCTGGACGTGACGGACATCGGCTACCACGAGAAGCCGGTCAACCAGCTGTTCCTGCGCAACCAGCTCACCCGGTTCGCCGAGGAGGGCACCACCGTCTCGCTGGCCGGGCGGATCACCAATCCGCTCGGCGTGGTCCCCGAGGGCGCCAAGCTCGCCGGCGCGCTGGAGTTCAGCGCCCGCCGCCGCAGCCTGCAGTCCTTCTCCTTCCCGGTGCAGACGGTGCGCCACGACGGTGACGCCGTGGTGTGGGAGACCGCAGCGGACCTCACCGCCCAGCTGCGCCCGCTGGGCATCGTCGACACCATCTGGGACGTCCGGCTGCGGCTGACCGTCGACGGAAAGCCCACCACCTCCCGGCTGACGGTGGCCGACACCGAGCTGGCCGGTGGACCACTGCCGATCCGGCCGCGGCTGAGCCGGATGGTCGCCGACCACATCGAGCCGCACATCTCCTCCAAGGGCCACCTGGCGTTCCGCCTGATCAGCGAGGGCCAGAAGGCCGAGCGTGTGCAGGAGCTCATCGCCAAGGGCGTCCGCGGCAAGCCGGGGACCCTGGCGAAGAGCGGCTTCCGCAAGGCCAAGGCACTGCGCAAGACGCTGACCTCCGGGGACACCAAGCTGCGTGCGTACCACGAGGTGTTCAGCCGGCTGCCGATCAAGAAGCGCACGGTGGTCTTCGAGAGCCACCTGGGCAAGCAGTACAGCGACAGCCCGCGCGCCATCTACGAGGAGATGCGCCGGCAGGGCCTGAAGTTCGAGGCGATCTGGGCGTACGCCGGGTCCCCGAAGGACTTCCCCAAGGACGCCACGCTGGTCAAGCGCTGGTCGCTGCCGTACCTCAAGGCGCTCGCGCAGGCCGAGTTCTGGGTGGACAACCAGAGCTACCCGCTGAAGCTGACCAAGCGCCCCGAGACCACCTACATCCAGACCTGGCACGGGTCGGCGCTGAAGAACATGGGCTTCGACCAGCCCTCGCTCAAGGCGCAGACCCGCCAGCAGCAGGCCGAGCAGCAGCAGTCGCTGGACCGCTTCGACCGGTTCCTGTGCCGCACCGAGCACGACGCGCGGACGCTGGCCAAGGCGTTCCGCCTGAAGGAGAAGACCCTGCTGCGGGTGGGCTACCCGCGCAACGACGCGCTGGTCAAGGCGCGGCTGCGGGAGACCGAGCTGGGCCACCGGGAGCGCGGTCCGCTCGCCGCGGAGCTGGGCATCCCCGCGGACAAGAAGGTGCTGCTGTACGCGCCGACGTTCCGCAAGGCGGGCGGCCGGCACGGCCGGTTCGCGCTCCCCTTCGACGTGGAGCGCTTCGCCGACGAGTTCGGCGACCGCTACGTCCTGCTGGTCCGCTCGCACTACCTCAACCACGTGGTGCTGCCGCCGACCGTGCAGGGCCGGGTCATCGACGTCTCCGCACGGCACGACATCACGCCGATCCTGGAGCTGGCCGACGGCCTGGTCACGGACTATTCGTCGGTGATGTTCGACTACTCGCTGCTCGACCGGCCGCTGATCTTCTTCACCTACGACTACGACGAATACGTGCACGAGGGCCGCGGAACGTACTTCGATCTGCTGGAGCACGCCCCCGGCCCGGTGGTGCGCACCGAGGACGATTTCTTCGAGGCCATGGCTTCTTTCGAGTCCCAGCAGCTGGAATACGCCAAGGACCGCAAGGAATTCGTCGCCAAGTTCGGGGAATACGACCAGGGCGACGCCGCACAGAGCATCGTCGACCAGTTCTTTGCGCAGTGGAGCCGTTGATGACCAAGTCGAACGCAGCCGGGCCGCGGGACGTCTTCTTCGTCTCCAACAGCGTCAACGAGCTGGGCGGCATCACCAGTTGGTCGCACCAGATGGCGCGCCTGTTCGCCGAGCAGGGCCACCGGGTGCACGTCATCGGAATCGTGCCGCCGCCCGAGGGCCGGGTCCACGAGCTCGGCCCCGACCTGCCCTACGAGACCACCACGCTCTACGACGTGCACCCGCCGAGCGTCCGCCCGGTGCGGGGCCTGAAGGACAAGCTGAACGTCGTCGAGCAGCGCCGCCGGGCCGCCCGCGAGGCCGGCATGCACGAGCAGGCCGCCAAGATGAGCGCGCTGTTCCGGGCCGCGCGGCCGCACGGCGTGGTGATCGTCACGCAGGTGTGGGCGATGGAGTGGGTGGCGCTGGCCGACACCGCCGGGCTGGCGGTCATCGGTATGAGCCACGAGTCGTTCGAGACCTGCCGCAAGTCGTCCCGGTTCGCCCGCGTCAAGCGGTTTTACCAGGACGTCGACCGGATGCTGCCGCTCACCCGGGAGGACGCGGACAAGTGGATCCGGCAGCGGATGGACAACGTCGGCTTCATGCCGAACCCGCTGCCGTTCTTCCCCGAGGTGCCCTCGGAGCGATCCCAGAAGGTCGTCGCGAGCATCGGCCGGCTGCACGAGGAGAAGGGCGTCGACCTGCTCCTGGAGGCGTGGGCGAAGGTCGCGCCGCAGCACCCGGACTGGACGCTGCGGCTCTACGGCTCCGGCGAGGAGGCCGAGGCGCTGCGCAAGCAGGCGGCCGAGCTGGGGGTGACCGATTCGGTCGAGTGGATGGGGCGCACCAGCGACGTCGCCGGCGCGCTGCGTGAGAGCGCGGTCTTCGCGCTGAGCTCGCGCGGTGAGGGCTTCCCGCTCGCGCCCATGGAGGCGATGGCCACCGCGGTGCCGTGTGTGGCGTTCGACGTGGCGCCCGGCGTCCGCGAGATCATCACCGACGGCGTCGACGGCTTCCTGGCCCCGCCGGGCAACATCACCGAATTCGCCCGGCACCTCGACGCCCTGATGTCGGACGAGGAGCTGCGGGACCGGATGGGCGAGCTGGCCCGGGAGAACATCCAGCGGTTCTCGACCGACGAGATCGTCGCCCGTTGGGAGGCGCTGTTCGCGCTCGTGGAGCGCTGAGCAGGGCCCGCACAATACCGAGGAGGGGCCGCCGGGTAATCCCGGCGGCCCCTCTCCGCAAGTAAGTTGAATATTCAGGTATTTACGGGTCTTTGTCCCGCTGCCCGCGGAAGTGCCCGGAGCCGGACTTGAACCGGCACGGCCCGAAGGCCAGCGAGGTTTAAGCTCGCCGTGTCTGCATTCCACCATCCGGGCTTGGGGTCCCCCATGCCACCCTCCAAGAAGGCAGCACGAGCGTAGCCCGCAGCGCACCAAGCAGATCGGCCGCTCTTCCCGAGGTTGTCTTATTTTATTGGCAACTGAGGGTGCATCAGCGACCGCCAGGGCCCCCGGCACATGCCTGATGCCCATGTTCGCCGGTGCCCGCGAGGGCGAAATTCGACCCTGAATTGACGAAAATTCGACGCCCGTACGCGACCCGGTGAACGCCCTTCCCGGGCCCTTCCCCAGGCCGCCTGTCGCCGCCCGCGCGCCGGCCCGAAGACGCCGCCCGCCTCAGGGGCCGCGTCATACCCAGGGATGACGGAGCGCGGGGGAGCTAATCCCATGGGGTGGGCCAAGGACGGTCACACGGGTTGACGTCCGGAGCAGCGGGCTGCCGCACGATGGAAACCGATGTTCCACCGCCCGCCCGCCGCGGCCACCGTGCCGGCGCGGGAGCGGCCCGTTCCCCGTTCCGACAGGAGTCCCCTCCCGTGACCACCACCCACTCCGGCGTCCCCCTCGCCGGCCGCAGCACCGCGGTGGCCGCCCGCGCCACGGATCTCACCAAGGTCTACGGACACGGCGAGACCCAGGTGGTCGCC